>NZ_CABEIU010000002.1:1545000-1845000 GCF_901543815.1 Streptococcus oralis | reverse complement strand
GATTTGGTCTTGATTTGCTTCTTCCTTCTATTTTATTTGCTCTCCCTCATTTTTCAAGCCTGCCTAGTCTGTTAGATATCTTCGTCTTTGCAACAGTTGGAATCATCTTTGCTGGTTTGACCCGCTATACCAAGAGCATTTATCCATCCTATGCGGTGCATGTGATTAATAATATTTTCGCAACATTACCATTTTTGCTGACTTTTTTACATAGGGTATTTGGGTAAAATATTGGTACGAGAGTTAGGAATGACAGCTTTTCAATTTAAGGAGGAAAATAAGTATGACACCATTAAAATGGTTTGCAGGAGGAAGCGAAAGACGTTGTGAAGCCATGATGATCATTGATCATCTACTGGAAGATATAAAGGATGAGCCTCAACTTACTCCCTTGAAAAATCAGTTAGTGATTTATAAAAGACGACTAAGGGACGACGGGACCTCTGTTCCATTTATATTGAGCCAAATGAATGTTGACCTTTCGCGTGTATTGATTGAAAACAAGCTGGGTTTGTCAGAAAGTCAAGCCGAGCAGATCAAAAAATTGAGAGAATTATCTGCGATTCGCTATGGTTACTGATGAAGTGCAATGGCAGGTTTCTCTATACAATTTCCGGTCAAATAAATTGCATTCGTTTTCCCAAGTGGGTATACTAGTATAGTTAGATGAAAAATTCTGAAAATTTAAGAATAGAAAAGGGAACAAATCTTATGGCAAAAGATATTCGTGTCTTACTTTACTACCTCTATACCCCAATTGAAAATGCAGAGCAATTTGCTGCAGACCACTTGGCTTTCTGTAAATCAATCGGCCTTAAAGGCCGTATCCTGGTTGCTGACGAAGGGATTAACGGAACCGTTTCAGGTGACTACGAAACAACTCAAAAATACATGGACTACGTTCACAGTCTCCCAGGAATGGAAGACCTCTGGTTCAAGATTGATGAAGAAAGTGAACAAGCCTTCAAGAAGATGTTTGTTCGCTACAAGAAAGAAATTGTCCACCTTGGGTTGGAAGACAACGACTTTGATAACGATATCAACCCACTTGAAACAACAGGTGCTTACTTGTCTCCAAAAGAGTTCAAAGAAGCCCTTCTTGACGAAGATACCGTTGTCCTTGACACGCGTAACGATTATGAGTACGACCTAGGACACTTCCGTGGAGCTATTCGCCCAGACATCCGCAACTTCCGTGAGTTGCCACAATGGGTCCGTGACAACAAGGAAAAATTCATGGACAAGCGTGTCGTGGTTTACTGTACAGGTGGCGTTCGCTGTGAGAAATTCTCAGGCTGGATGGTGCGTGAAGGCTACAAAGATGTTGGCCAATTGCACGGAGGAATCGCAACTTACGGTAAAGACCCAGAAGTTCAAGGTGAGCTTTGGGATGGGAAAATGTATGTCTTTGACGAGCGTATTGCCGTAGATGTCAACCATGTCAACCCAACCATCGTAGGGAAAGACTGGTTTGATGGAACACCATGTGAACGCTATGTCAATTGTGGAAATCCCTTCTGTAACCGTCGTATCCTAACATCAGAAGAAAATGAAGACAAGTACCTTCGTGGATGCTCACACGAGTGCCGTGTTCACCCACGCAACCGCTATGTTTCAGAAAATGAATTGACACAAGCAGAAATAATCGAGCGCCTAGCAGCTATCGGTGAAAACTTGGACCAAGTCGCTACAGTATAAAGTAAACAGCCTTCAGGGGCTGTTTTTCTATGCTTTTTATCTAAAAATCTAAAATTTGTTTCTGTATCTGTCAGGAAAATAGGATTATACTGTATGTAAATGATTTCAAAGGAGGCCAGTTATGGCGAAAACATTTTTTATCCCAAATAAAGAAAGCATTCTAGGACAACAGGAGGTTTTGACTGCCAAGTCCATCTTAGCCTTGGTAGAGGGCTTGGAGTCACACAGTTATGATACGGTCTATCTCCGTCAGCCCCTCAATCGTCTCGAATACATGGAGTGTGGGATTGTAGGTCAGTCGCAATTTCTCTTCAAAGTGAACTATGCGGATAGTCGAAAAGGTTATCAAGTGGTAATTCCAGACTTCCTTACCAGAGCGGACTGGGAGATTGTAGAAGCTCTCCTCCAAGCCCTATCAAACAAGTTGGGGGAGGCGGTAGAAGGGTTAGAAGGGTTTGACTTTGAAGCTTATTTCCGACAAACAGTCAAGCATTATCTAGCGGATAAGACGGCTCGTCTAGTCTATTGCCAAGGGCTCTTGGCCCCTATCTATCTCAATAAGGAATACCTCGAGAGCTTTTTGGCTGAGGATGGATTGGCACGTTTTGAAGAGCTGGTCAAGAAGGTTCAAGGCTCTGATGCCTACCTTGCCAGTGTGAAATTTTACCCAGACACCCAAGGCAAGGTACACGGTATCTACCACCTAGCCCAGGGAGTCAAGACAATTTTGCCAAAGGAACCCTTTGTACCAGCATCCTATACTGAGCAGCTAGCAGGTAAGGAACTTGTTTGGGAGATTGACCTAGTGACGATTTCTGGTGATGGGTCCAAAGCAGAAGACTACGAATCCATCGCTCGTCTAGACTACGAAAAATTCCTAGAGTCGCTACCAACAGCATTTTACCACCAACTAGATGCCAATCAATTAGAAGTACAAGCCATTTTGGGAAAAGATTTTGAGGAATTGGCAACCATCAAGTAGACATTTTTCAAAAAAGAGTAAGCATAAAAATCCCTGTCATTAACAAATGGCAGGGATTTTGGTTAAAAGAATGTCAGGATGCGAAGATAGTCAACTGTCAGCGCGAGCTCTGCAATGAAAAATGGTAAGAGAATGGCGCCATCAAGTAAGACAGCTAGCAAGAAACGATAAAATGGGTCAAGGCTACTGGTCTTACTTGACTTGCTAATCACAAAGAGATTGCCAAGGGCAAAGATGGCCATGCTTAGAAGAGTGAGGATGCCAGCAAATCGTAAGCCACCAAAGAGTGCAAAGAAACTTGCTAGAGCTGTTAGGACAAGCGGGATAGCAAAGAGTCTGCTATAACGATCAAAGGCTTCTTGGAATGTGAAGTCGCTCTCCTGGTCCAGTACTCGTCGGACGGTAAATCCTCCCAAAATGATAGAAAAGTAAAATAGAGCGCTAGCGACCAAGATAGAGAGTCCAGCAAAAAGATCTAAAGGTGGAAGCTGGTTAGGATAACTATTAGCCATAGAAATCATATAGCCATAGTAGAGGTGCTTGATATGATAGATACTAAAGAAAAAGTTAATCGAAGATAGCAAAGTGAGTAGGCAAAAGACACTGTAACGATGCTTTTGGTCCGTAGTCTTGCTGGCAGTTGGTTCTTGGATAGCATCCAGTAGCCAAGTCCAAAACAGTGCGATTTCTTCTTTGAATCGGGCAGTTCTACGAGGGTCAATATCTGGGATATAGGGGCTTTCTAAAGCCTTGCTGAGGATGCTTTTTTCTTTTGCAGGGTTTTCTTGCTTGTGTTCCTCTTCAGCTTTCCCTTCTCCCTCTTCCTCGGTTTGGGTTTCCTCAATCATTTCGGGAGCTTCCTCCTCATGCATTTCCAACTCTTTAGGTGAGACAGATGTTTCTTCGCTTACTTGTAGTTCAGTTTCCACAGTTTCCGAAGTCTCTCGCTCGTCGAATTGGATTTCCGATTTTGTCTGAGGTGATTTCTTCTCAAGATCGGCACTTTCAAACCATTCTTGTGTCATGATGGAACCTCCTTTTTTATGGTTGTTTTCTATCTTTAGACTAGCAGATGAAAGCGTTTTTGTCAATGATTTCTAGGTGGAGCAGAGTATTCTTCTTCCTTGGGTAGGTAGATATCCTGATTGGCTTTTATAATGAGTATATCCTTAACATCTGCTTTGTCTGTCTTGTAGGGGTTGGCAAGTTCATTGTCTTTTTGTCTAGGGTGTTCTCTGTATGCTTTACGATAAATACCGCCATGCTTAGAAGAAATATCTAGATTGATACGATCGAATTCTGTCTTAGAAAGAAAGAGTGTTAAGTCGTTATGAGAGTCTAGCTCTACCCTACCGCGGATCTTGATATTTTCAGCATAGATGTGTCCGCCCTCCGTCTTGACTTGGCTATCTGTCAATTCGGTATCAAAG
The DNA here is from genome assembly GCF_901543815.1 of Streptococcus oralis. GTDB lineage: Bacteria > Bacillota > Bacilli > Lactobacillales > Streptococcaceae > Streptococcus > Streptococcus oralis_CM. The sequence goes on along the minus strand of NZ_CABEIU010000002.1, from coordinate 1,840,890 downwards.
ATATTGATGATATGAGGTGTCGTTAGTGTGCTGTTCTTGATAGAACTTTCTGTTAGTCTTAAGAGATAGCCTTTTGTTTTGATTGTTGCATTTTCAAGGTTGGCTTGACGGATAGTGGTCTGTCCACGATTGGCTGAGACGGTGATGGCTTGCAGCTTTCTTCCTTTAGGGAGGGAGAGAACGACTTCGTCAAAACGGTGAGAATAACTGCTGGCAATACGAAGTAGGCCTTCGATTCCTGAGCCGAGAAAACGATGTTGGGAGGCTTGTTTGTCAGTGACGCTCAGTGTTTTGTCACTCATGCCAGTAGTCAGATCGTGACGACCAGACACTGAAGGATGATAGGTGATATGGATCTTGTCATCTAGAGACTCTGTGATGGTTAGGCTATGTTCCTCAAGGGTCAAATCAAGTTTTTCCACTTCGCTTCCGAAGGTCACTTCTTCGATACGATTGTCATAGACGGGGTCTTTTGACATGGCAAGCAAACTTTGAATACCATTGGACTGGGCGCCTGCAACTATCATGATAAAACCAAAAATCGTAGAAACCACGCCAAAAATGAGAAATCCTTTTGTCAATTTACGCATGTCTGTCACCTCTCTTTCCTTTTTTAAGAATCCATTGCACCAAGCGGACGACCAGAAGACCAAAGAAACGAGCTACATAGGAGATGCCCAGTAGAACAAGAGAAGAAGCACCGATGGCAAGTAAACCAGCCCCGAAAATCAAGATAAAGGCAGATTTGGCTTCGACTAGGACACTAAAGCTCTCTACGATAAAGAGTCCGCCTAGTAGGATCCCTGTCACAGAGACGGTAAAGAAGGCTAGAATGACAGCGGCCGCTGCGATAAAAAGCCCGATAATGGTTAAGATAATTGCAATTCCAACAGGAATTCCGATAGGGGCTGCTAGTAGGGCAAGTAGGGCAATGTGTAGCAGTTGGCGGTCATTCTTTTGAGCAGGGGCTTCATTGACTTTCTTGTCAAGGAGGTTAGAGAGGACATCATGAGCTGCTTCTTTTGGAGTTCCCAGACTGGCGATGAGCTCCTCTTCACCCTCTGTACCTGCATCGTCAAATAGTTCCTTAAAGTAGTCCATAGCTTCGATGCGGTCAGCTTCAGGCAGTTTATTGAGATAGGTTTCTAACTGAGTCAGATAGTCAGTTCTTGTCATGGCGGATACTCCCTTCTATGATGCCGTTGACGGTGTCGGTATAGAGCGTCCACTCTTCCTTTAGAGTAACGAGCTGCTCTACGCCCCGATTGGTCAAGGAGTAGTATTTGCGCATACGCCCCTGAAACTCTCTAGAGTAGGTGGTTAGAAAGCCACTGGCTTCCAATTTTTTGAGAATAGGATAGAGCGTAGATTCTTTGATATTGGCGATGAGCTTAATGGTTTGGCTAATCTCATAACCATAAGAATCTCCCTGCTCCAGTACAGCCAAGATGAGAAACTCGATCAAGGCAGAGGATGTTGGGAAGTACATGGGAAACCTCCTTTATATTATATAAAAATTTTATATATACTCTTTTCAAATACATTGTATCTCAAGTTGAAAGCCCTGTCAAGAAATATGTGTAAAAATTTTATATATAAAAAACTCCTAGTAAAAACTAGAAGTTTAGAGAATGTTGTCAGACTTTATCTAAATTTTATCGTAGATTTTTTATAATCAATATTTTCATCCAATAGTTTTAGTAAAGGAGTTACATACTCAGGATTCGGAAACTTAGGACCGAAAATGACTTCATCGATTTGAATTGGATTTTCCCGTTCTACATAAAGTTTACCAATTCCAGATTCTTTATCAATTTTGATTTCCTTATTGCTAGGATCTAGGTTGGAATAGCGTAAGATACGCAACTCGTCCTCATATTTGTAATCTACAGATTTAAACAAATAACGAATTTCCTCTATACAGTCAGAAATCGCTTTTTGATAAAAATCATCTCCTTTGTTCAAATCCTTATCTAGTTTTTCCTTTAAAGCTTTCAACAATGTTTCTAAATTTTTGATTTCATAATCGTTAAAGAGCTCTGTTTTTTCTATGCTAAACTTACCACCTGAGTCATTGACATAGGCTATTCGGTAGAGATAATCTACATTTCCTTTTGAAACACTATCTTTTTCTTCAGAATTAGATTCAGTTCTTTCATCATTAACAGTATCGACTGAATTCTCACTCTCACTGTGAAAGATAGATTTTTTTAAACCACTATTTAATTCAGATTTCATTAGATACATCTTATCAGAAAATTCTAAAGAGATTTTTTCTCGACGCCAAGAAACATCATTGAAGGATGTAAATCTAGAAAAGTCATCCTCCCGAAGCACAATACAGACACCTTGGGCATCGTCACCATACTGGGACCACATAGCTAAATCATCCGTTTTAATCGTAAAGCTCATTAAAAACCATGAACTTGGCTCCAAAGCATCTCGTCTATCTAAGCCCAAGATCTTTTCTATGATGATACCTTCTTCGGGATCATTCATATAATTAGCGTTATTCAAACGAGTTTTTCCAGTTATGGAAAAACTTGATTCCTCCCTCTGATCCTGATCCAACAAAATTTGAAGTACGCTTCCTTTAGTGTAATGACCAAACTTTATATTTTCCTTTTTATCTTCGTCTTTCAATCCCAGTTGATACTTAATTTTTTGAACATATTGATAAATCGACAGCAGATTCTTTAGTTCATTCGAGTCTTCTTTATAACGCTCTGCCCAAGTTTGTAAAATAGCATATTTAGTGTTCTTTAGAAGACCTTCTTTTAAGATAAAGTTGAATAACTTGTACTCCTTACGGTCACAAACATTATCATTACTAAAAAATAGATTATCAAAATTTTGTAACATAAAGTTGGAGAATTCTTCATAGAGTTTTTTAATTATTTTTGTGGTTTGAAGACGTTCATCTAACTCCGTTTGATGATTAAATAAGCTTGCTAATAATATACTATATATAAAAGCAATTTCTTCGGATTTTGGAAATTTTTTCTGTAATTTTTCAAATTTCTCGACAGTAGCCCTGATTTCCTTCAAACGAGTCTGCTCGATTGATAAATTAACCAAAAACATATCATACGGCCAAGCTATATTATCTGATTCTTGGAATTTTTTCTGTAATTTCTCTAATTTTTCAGCAGTAGTCTCTAGTTCCTTCAACATAGTCTTCTCTGCTGATAAATTGAACAAAATCCTGGCATACGGCAAAGCTATATCATGCGATTCAGGGAATTTTTGCTGCAATTTCTCTAATTTTTCAGCAGTAGTCTCTAGTTCCTTCAGCTCAGTCTGCTTGATTGATAAATTGAACAAAATACTGGCAAATGCTTCTGCTATATCAGGCGACTCAGGAAATTGTTGTTGCAATGCCTCTAATTTTCCGGCAGTAGCTTCGATTTCCTTCAGCTCAGTCTTCTCTGCTGATAAATTAACCAAAATCCTGGCAAATGCTTCTGCTATATCATGCGATTCAGGGAATTTTTGCTGCAATTTCTCTAATTTTTCAGCAGTAGTCTCTAGTTCCTTCAGCTCAGTCTGCTTGGTTGATAAATTGAACAAAATCCTGGCATACTGCAAAGCTATATCATGCGATTCAGGGAATTTTTGCTGCAAATTCTCTAATTTCTCGACAGTAGCCCTGATTTCCTTCAACTGAGTCTTTTTTGCTGATAAATTAACCAAAATCCTAGCATACTGAAAAGCTATATTATGCGATTCCTGTAATTTTTGCTGCAATTTCTCTAATTTTCCGGCAGTAGCTTCGATTTCCTTCAGTTCAGTCTGCTTGATTGATAAATTGAACAAAACCTTAGCACACAGCAAAGCTATATCATGCGATTTCTGGAGTTTTTGTTGCAAATTCTCTACTTTTTCGGCAGTAGCTTCGATTTCCTTCAGTTCAGTCTGCTTGATTGATAAATTGAACAAAAAACTAGCATACTGCAAAGCTATATTTTCAGATTCCTGGAATTTTTGCTGTAATTTCTCTAATTTTTTGGCAGTGGTCTCTCGTTCCTTCAACACAGTCTGCTTGGTTGATAAATTGAACAAAACCTTAGCACACAGCAAAGCTATATCATGCGATTTAGGGAATTTTTGTTGCAATTTCTCTAATTTTTCGGCAGTAGCTTCGATTTCCTTCAGTTCAGTCTGCTTGATTGATAAATTGAACAAAAAACTAGCATACTGCAAAGCTATATTTTCAGATTCCTGGAATTTTTGTTGCAATTTCTCTAATTTTTTGGCAGTGGTCTCTCGTTCCTTCAACCCAGTTTGCTTGGCTGATAAATTGAACAAAATCCTGGCAAATGCTTCTGCTATATCATACGATTCAGGGAATTTTTGCTGCAAATTCTCTAATTTTTCGGCAGTAGCTTCGATTTCCTTCAGTTCAGTCTGCTCGATTGATAAATTGATTAAAATACTGGCAAATGCTTCTGCTATATCATGCGATTCAGGGAATTTTTGTTGCAAATTCTCTAATTTTTCGGCAGTAGCCTTCCGTTCTTTCAACACAGTTTGCTCGATTGATAAATTGAACAAAAACCTAGCATACGTCAAAGCTATATCAGGCGAATCCTGGAATTGTTGCTGTAATTTCTCTAATTTTTCGGCAGTAGTCTCTAGTTCCTCCAACTCAGTTTGCTTGGTTGATAAATGTGCCAAAATCCTGGCAAATGCTTCTGTTATATCATGCGATTTAGGGAATTTTTGTTGCAAATTCTCTAATTTTTCGGCAGTAGTCTCTAGTTCCTTCAACCCAGTCTGCTTGGTTGATAAAATGACCAAAATCCTGGTAAGTGCTTCTGCTATATCATGCGATTCCTGGAATTTTTGCTGCAAATTCTCTAATTTTTCAGCAGTAGCTTCGATTTCTTTCAGCTCAGTTTGTATGCTTGATAAATTAACCAAAATCCTAGAATACCACAAAGCTATATCATGCGATTTAGGGAATTTTTGTTGCAAAACTTGTAATTTCTCATCAGAAACCTCCCGTTCTTTCAACCCAGTCTGCTTGGTTGATAAATTGAATAAAATCCGAGCCAATGCTTCTGCTATATCATGCGATTTAGGGAATTTTTGTTGCAAATTCTCTAATTTTTCAGCAGTAGCCTCGATTTCCTTCAGCCCAGTCTGCTTGATTGATAAATTGACCAAAATCCTGGCAAATGCTTCTGCTATATCATGCGATTCAGGGAATTTTTGTTGCAAATTCTCTAATTTTTCGACAGTAGTCTCTAGTTCCTTCAACACAGTTTGCTTGGTTGACAAATTGAACAAAATCCTAGCAAATGCTTCTGCTATATCATGTGAATCCTGGAATTGTTGCTGTAATTTCTCTAATTTTTCGACAGTAGTCTCTAGTTCCTTCAACTCAGTTTGCTTGGTTGACAAATTAACCAAAATTCTAGCATAGAGCAACGCAATGTCTTCTGATTTAGGGTATTGCCCATAAATTATTCTTGCCTTTTCTGCTAGAGCTTCACAGGCAGTCTTATCTGTTTCCTCGGCTGATAAGTCAACGAGTTTATCTAACTCTGCTTTACTCTCTTCCAAATTGTATTTCTGTTCATTCATTCTGTGTACCTCGATTGAAATAGTAGCTATCTTATAAACTAATTTATTTTTCGCATGACAATTAGTTTCTATACATCTTATTATATCAAAAATGCCATCTTTCTGCTAACAGATGGATGGTGCTTTTTCTTGCTAGAAACGCCTAAAAAGCCAGACAGAGTCTAGCTTTGCATTGTTTATGGTTGTGATGGATTTTAGAAAATTAGAGAATCTTATCAGCCCGATCCACCATAAAGAGTGAGACGGTCATGATGATATCGATGACTAGAAGGGCAAGGACAGCTGGGATCCAAGATTGGAAAAGTTCAAAACTGTAGCCAAACAAGGTAGGACCAAAGGCCGCTAAGATGTACCCACCTGTTTGCGCTAGTCCTGATAGCTGAGCTGTCTTTTCAGGCGAGCTGGTCTTAAGTGAAAAGCAAACCATGAGGTAAGGGAAGAGGGCACTGCAGGCCGTTCCAATCAAGAGATGGACGACTAACCAGTAGAGGAAATTATTGGCTGGATACAAGAGCATGGCAATTCCCATCATACCAGCGATAGAGATAATTGCCAGCATGATTCGACGGTGACCATTTGATAGACGAGTCGTCAGACTTGGAACAGTCATGGAAAAAGGAATGCTGATCAGTGAGAAAATAGAAGCGAGGAGAGCCGCATCACTATTAGAAATACCAGCACTAACAGCCATAGTTGGCAACCAAGTCATACTTGTATAAAAGAGCAAGGACTGAAGCCCGCCAAAGATAATGATAGCCCAGACATCTTTACTTTTTAGAATATTCTCTTTGACTTGCTTTTCTTTTTTGCTTTCTAGGTGGTGGTTGTGGCGATGATTTGGTAACCAGACTAGCAGAGTGACCAGACAGAGAAAGCTGAGAACGAGGATGAGGCCCTTCCAAGAACTAGCTTGGGTGATAGGGACGGATAGATAAGAAGCGATGGCTGTCGAAATTCCCATGGCAGTGACATAGAGAGTTGTTAGGAAACTAATCTTTTGAGGCTGATTTGCCTGGATCATACTTGGGAGGAGTACATTGAAAATGGCGATGCTCGCTCCGATGATCAGAGTTCCTAGATAGAGAAGGGGAAGATTGAAAATCCGAATGACAGAGCCAACAGTTAAGAGGAGGAGACAGTAAGTAAAGAGATGTTCCAACCCGATTTTTTGTGCCAAGCGGCTTGCAAAAGCAGAGAAAAGAGCAAACATCAAGAGAGGGAGACTGGTTAAAATCCCAAGAGAGCTAACCTCCACTCCTAGTCCCTGAGCAATATCTCCTAAGATAGTTGGAAGTGCTGTAAAAGGAGAGCGTAAAACAGTCCCGATTAAGACAATTCCTAGAACAAAAAAGAGTGATTGTTTTTTCATAAAAACCTCGATAGGATGATTTTAATAACAGCTTATTTTAAGGTTTTTTTCTTACAATGTCAAGGAGAGGACTACTAAGAAAGCTAGAACGATTTAACTGAAAATAGAGTGAAAGGGGACGGATTTCTTTACCAGAATTTTTCTTGATTTGAGATAAAAATAGGAAACTAGGAAATTTTGTGATAAAATAGTGGAAGGAAATCTATAAATTGGAGAAAAACTGTGTCTGAAAAGCAAAAAATCAGCGTCTTGATGTCGGTCTATGTAAAGGAAAATCCGACATTTTTGAGAGATGCTATCAAGAGTATTCAAAACCAGACCTTGAAACCAAGTGAGCTTGTTCTTGTTGAGGACGGGCCGCTCACGCCCGAACTCTATCAGGTGCTAGATGAAGTGGAAGCGCAGTCAGAGATTCCAGTTAAGCGTTGCCCCTTGGAAGAAAATCAAGGTTTAGGTTTGGCTCTTCGATACGGTGTTTTACAGTGTCAGTACGATATCATCGCTCGCATGGATACAGATGATATAGCTGTTCTGGATCGTTTTGAGAAACAGCTTCAACTAATGGAGAAAGAAGATCTCGATCTCTTAGGCGGGCATATCGCAGAGTTCATTGACAATCCTGACGAGATTGTTTCTTACCGTCGTGTTCCTACTCAGCACGCAGACATTGTGGCTTATCAGAGAATGAGAAGCGCTTTTAACCATATGACAGTCATGTTTAAAAAGGACATGGTCCTCAAGGCGGGCAACTACGAAGATGGCCTTTACATGGAGGATGACCTCCTTTGGCTCAATATGATTGCTGCAGGTGCCAAGACTGGGAACCTAGCTCAAATCTTGTGTAAGGTTCGTGTCGGTGCAGGGATGTTTGAGCGTCGAGGTGGCTTGCGTTACCTTAAACTCTATCGTCAAGCTCGCCAACGGATGCTTGAGCGAGGGCAAATTTCTTACATGGAATATGCTAAAAGTGTAGCCATTCAGGCCATTGTTGCACTTTGTCCAGGCTTTGTACGTCAGTTTATTTTTGTAAAATTATTAAGAAAAAATAAATAGTATTGTAAAAGATAAAATAGCCAAAAAATGTTATAATAACAATATATTTAAATTCTTTTAAGAAAGAGTAAATTCCTATGAATAAAAAACTAACAGATTATGTAATTGATCTGGTTGAAATTTTAAATAAACAGCAAAAGCAGGTGTTCTGGGGTGTATTTGATATTATTAGTATGGTGGTTTCCATCATCGTGTCTTACATTCTCTTTTATGGCTTGATTAACCCAGCACCTGTAGACTATGTTATCTATACTGGTTTGGCTTTCCTTTTCTATCAAATCATGATTGGATTTTGGGGGCTCAATGCGAGTATTAGTCGCTATAGTAAAATCACAGATTTCTTAAAAATCTTTTTTGGCGTAACCGTCAGTAGCATTGTCTCTTACGGACTTTGCTACGCCTTTCTTCCTCTATTTTCTATCCGGTTCATCATACTCTTTATCTTATTGAGTACCTTCCTCATCTTACTCCCTCGTATCACTTGGCAGCTGATTTATTCTAAGCGCAAGCAGGGTAGTGGGGAGGGCGAACACCGCCGTACCTTCTTGATTGGTGCTGGTGATGGTGGGGCCCTCTTTATGAACAGCTACCAACACCCAACTAGTGACCTTGAGTTAGTGGGAATTTTAGATAATGATGAGAAGAAAAAGGGACAAAAACTAGGTGGAATTTCCGTTTTGGGTTCTTATGATAATCTGCCTGAATTGGCCAAACGCCACCAAATCGAGCGCGTCATCGTGGCCATCCCTTCGCTTGATCCGTCAGAGTACGAACGTATCCTACAGATGTGTAATAAACTCGGTATCAAATGTTACAAGATGCCCAAAGTTGAAACAGTTGTTCAGGGACTTCACCAACCAGGTAGCGGTTTCCAGAAAATTGATATCACAGACCTTTTGGGGCGTCAGGAAATCCGTCTCGACGAATCCCGTCTGGGTGCAGAGCTTACAGGCAAGACCATCTTGGTGACAGGAGCTGGTGGTTCGATTGGTTCGGAGATTTGTCGTCAGGTTAGCCGCTTCAATCCAGAGCGTGTCATCTTGCTTGGACATGGTGAAAACTCAATCTACCTCGTTTATCATGAATTGATCCGTACATTCCAAGGGATTGATTATGTTCCTGTCATTGCAGATATTCAGGACTATGATCGCCTTCTACAGGTATTTGAACAGTACAAACCGGCTATCGTTTACCATGCTGCTGCTCACAAACACGTTCCGATGATGGAACGCAATCCAAAAGAAGCCTTCAAGAACAATATCCTTGGAACCTATAATGTTGCCAAGGCTGTTGATGCAGCCAAAGTACCTAAGATGGTCATGATTTCGACTGACAAGGCGGTCAATCCACCGAATGTTATGGGTGCAACCAAGCGCGTGGCAGAATTGATTGTTACTGGCTTTAACCAACGTAGCAAATCAACCTACTGTGCAGTCCGTTTTGGGAATGTTCTCGGTAGCCGTGGTAGCGTGATTCCTGTCTTTGAACGTCAGATTGCTGAAGGTGGCCCTGTAACGGTGACAGACTTCCGCATGACACGTTACTTCATGACTATTCCAGAGGCTAGCCGTCTAGTAATCCATGCTGGCGCTTATGCCAAGGACGGAGAAGTCTTTATCCTCGATATGGGCAAACCAGTCAAGATCTATGATTTGGCTAAGAAAATGGTGCTTTTAAGCGGGCACACGGAAAGTGAAATTCCAATCGTTGAGGTCGGTATTCGTCCGGGTGAAAAACTCTATGAGGAACTCTTGGTTTCGACCGAATTGGTTGATAACCAAGTCATGGACAAGATTTTCGTTGGTAAGGTAAATGTCATGCCACTAGAAGCCATCAATCAGAAAATTGAGGAGTTCCGTTCACTCAGTGGAGATGAGCTTAAAGAAGCGATCATTTCCTTTGCAAATGAAACAACTCATATTGAGTAAGAGTGACTCATACAATTAAACATAAATCAAAGACCAAGGTTTTGTATAGACAGAACCTTGGTCTTTTTACTCTGTAGTTTGAAGTTATTAGCTTGTTATAGCTGACTGATGATATCATCGATTGTATGGGCAATCCAGTCGGGTTGATAGCTGAGCAAATCAGCCTCTTCTCCAAATCCCCAAGTGACAGCAAACTTTTTAATGCCAGTTTCTTGGGCTCCAATCATATCAAACTTGGTATCCCCGATGATGAGGACTTGGTCTGCAATGAGTTGATGCGTTTGCAAGGCGTAACGGATAACATCCGCCTTGTGTGGTGTTTCTGGACTAGAACCGTAAATGCCGTCAAAGAAATGATGGATTCCCAGATTTTTAGTCATATCATGAGCAGTAGGAGTATTCTTTGTTGTGGTGATATAGAGAGGATAGTTTTGCGAGAGTTCTTGAAGCAATTCCGTCATTCGGGGGAAGAGTTGCGCTTCGTGGATCCCTTTTTTCTTGTAGTAAGAACGGTAGGTTTGAACAGCTTCCGAGATTTGCTCCTTTGGGAGACAAGTTGCAAAACTAGTTTCAAGCGGTGGACCCATGAAACCACGAATTGTTTTAGCATCAGGAGTCGGAACTCCCAGTTGTTCAAAGGTATGAGTAAAGGAATTGTGGATCCCGATGGAACTGTCAACGAGGGTTCCGTCTAGATCGAAAAAGATGGCTGAGATTGATGACATAGTTTCTCCTATTAGATAAGGTTATTCTCCGAAGATTTCTTTTTGTAGGCGACGGCCAGTAGGGGTGGCAGCGAGTCCACCTTCAGCCGTTTCTCGGAAGGCAGTTGGGAGGCTGGATCCGACTTGGTACATGGCATCGATGACTTCGTCAACAGGGATCTTAGACTCGATACCTGCCAAGGCCATATCAGCCGCGATAAAGGCAAAGCTGGCTCCCATGGCATTGCGCTTGACACAGGGAACCTCGACCAAACCAGCGACGGGGTCACAGATGAGACCTAGCATATTTTTAATGACAAAAGCGATGGCTTGGCTAGCTTGATAGGGCGTTCCACCTGCAGCCAAGGTCAAGGCTGCGGCACTCATGGCAGAGGCAGAGCCAACTTCGGCCTGGCAGCCACCTTCAGCACCTGAAATAGAAGCGTTGTTTGCGATAACCAATCCAAAGGCACCCGCAGCAAAGAGGAAATCCAGCTGTTCTTCGTGGCTAAGGTCAAGTTTTTGAATAGCTGCAGTAAGAACGGCAGGCAGACAGCCAGCACTTCCTGCGGTTGGAGTGGCGCAGACCAAGCCCATTTTAGCGTTGTGTTCGTTGACCGCGATGGCATTTCGGGCAGCTGATAGGATGGTAAAGTCAGACAAGGCCTTGCCACTTTTGAGATGGCGATCTAGCTTGGCTGCATCGCCACCCGTTAGCCCACTGCGGGATTTGTTTTCACTGAGGCCGAGCTCGACAGAGGCTTTCATGACCTCTAGATTGCGCTCCATGAGGAGGAGCACTTCTGCACGTTCCCGGCCGGTCAGTTCATGTTCTGTTGCAATCATGAGTTCTGCGACATTTCCTTGGAAGTCTAGATCCGCCTGCTCAACCAATTCTTTGATAGAATAAAACATGCTTCCTCCTACTTAAAGAAATTGACATTGTGGAGATGAGGGATTTTTCGAATTTCTTCAATCGCCTCTTCGCAACTTCGACTATCGACTTCGATAATCATGATGGCTTTTTCTCCAGCTTTTTCTCGAGTCACATTCATCTGTGCGATGTTGATATCGAAACGAGAGAGGGCTTCAGTAACATGGGCAATCATCCCCGGAACATCCTGATGCACGATGATGATGGTCGGGGTATTCATATTGAGAGAAACGGCAAAACCATTGAGTTCCGTGACCTGGATATTTCCCCCACCGATAGAAATACCTGTCACACTGATGGACTTGTGTTCATTCTTCACAGTAATTTTAGTGGTATTAGGATGAGGAGCATTGCTGTCTTTCTGAATGGTCCAGACAATCTTGATACCACGCTTATGAGCAATCTCAAGGCTATTTGGGATGTCAGGATCATCCGTATCCATGCCTAAAATACCTGCAACGAGAGCTAGGTCAGTCCCATGGCCACGGTAGGTCTTGGCAAATGAATTAAATAGTTGGAATTCCACCTCTGTCGGTCTATCACCAAAGATAGAAGACACGATTTTTCCGATACGAACCGCACCAGCTGTATGGCTACTTGATGGGCCAATCATGACAGGGCCGATAATATCAAAGACAGATTGAAAACGAAGTGATTGCATCTGTTTCCCCTTACAAAGATTCTTGTTTCTATTATATCAAAGAATGAAGTTCTGTGCTTATTTCCCTTATAAAACTGAAAAAATGGATAAAAATAGTATAAAATCTTGTCTTTTATGACAAAAATATCAATGTTTCAGCAAATATAAAATATTTTTGTAATATTTCTACACGAAACCGTCAAGAAACGGTAATATTCAAACGGTATGATAGAAGCATAGTAAAAAGGAGAATTTTTAGAAATGACATTAACAACTAAACAAATCAAATTAACTCTTGCAGGAGCAGCAACTTTCCTTGCTTTCCTTGCACCATCACTTGCTTTTGCAGATGAAACAATCACTTATACAGTTAAACCAGGTGACACTCTTTCAGAAATCGCTGAGAAGTACAACACCACTGTTGAAAAATTGGCAGAAAAAAACAAGATAGAGGATATTCATCTGATCTTTGTGAATCAAGTTTTGGTTATCGAAGGGACAGCTCCAGCTGCGAAAACTTATGAAGCACCAGCTGCAACAGGAGAAACAATCGAAGAGACTACGACTTACGAAGAAATAACTGAAACAACAACTTACGAAGCGCCAGCTGCTACAACCAGCACTTCTTATGAAGAAGAAAGTTACACAGCTTCAACTGTAAGTGGATCTGAAGCAGAAGCCAAAGAATGGATCGCTCAAAAAGAATCAGGCGGTAGCTACACAGCTACAAACGGGCGTTATATCGGACGTTACCAATTAACAGATTCATACTTGAACGGTGACTACTCAGCTGAAAACCAAGAACGTGTAGCAGATGCCTATGTTGCAGGACGTTACGGTTCATGGACAGCTGCCAAGAACTTCTGGCTTAACAACGGTTGGTATTAAGAAGATATAGAAAAGGAAGTCTTAATGACTTTCTTTTTTGTTTACAAAGATGTCAACTTCTCGCTCTAGCTCTGTTAGTAAGTGTTCATCTTCGACTAGTTTAGCTAAGGAGAGCCCATTTTGTATCAACTGAGCATCATTAGTACAAATCCCAATACGAATATAGCAGATGGCAAGCCTATCGTAGTGCTTCTTTTTCTTGGCATCCTCCAGTAAAGTGTAGCAGATTTGTTTACACATATTTCTATCTTGATTGTATAAGTAAATGGTGGAGAGGTTGAGTAGGATTGCCATTCGCAAGTCATATAAATGTTGATAGTTTTTATATACTTCTAAGCGTTGCAAGATTTTTCCAGTGATGAGATAGATATGCTCTATAGGAAAGGTAAAGAGAATGGTATTGAGGATTTTTAGGTCACTCTCATACCATGTATCTTGTTTTTCAATTTTTCTCCAAAGTTTCTTGACAATCTGTTCTGCGTGATCTGATAGTTCCCCTGTCCCGTGTTGACGGATATAAATGACAACTTCAAGCATATCTCGTATCTCTTTGATGGGGAGGTCGTGGTGAGTTTTGAGATAGTCTTGACATTTTTGAAATAGTTTTTCGAGTTCACTAGTCCCTAGGATTGAGCTCATATTGAGATAGGTTTGCATAATTTCTGTGCGTTGGCTAGGTTGATAGAGATGGCAAATATAGTCAAACTCTCCAAAGGTCATATTAATTTGCTGAAGAAGAAACTCCATATTCTCATATTTAGGAGTTGTTTTCCCGCTTTCGATTTTTGATAGGCTGGTTCTTGAAAGGACGCTGCCACAGACATCTTCTTGGGTCAACCCTTTTGACTCACGGATTTCTTTATAAACATTTCCAAAATCGTAGCGCATGATCTCCTCCTTATGTGTGAAAAAAGTAAAAAAAAAATAGAAATTGATTAAAAATATTGTATCATAGTAGTATAAAAAGTAAAAAAGAAATCTAAAATAAATTTTTGAAAAAGGGTAACAAATTCTACGACTAAGATGATAAAGTACTAATGGGGTATCTTTATGAAAAAAATCAGTAATTTTTGTATGTTACTCCTGCTTCTGTGTACTACTTTTTTTGTTTTTAATGTAAACTACACACGAGAAGTGGTTCGGATTCAGGAAATGGGAAAGACAGCGAGTTCTTTGGATGTATACTTGAAAGATGTCAATGAACCTGCAGAATCTGTTCTTCGATTTTTTGAGGATGTATCAAAGGAATACAAAGTATCCATCATCAAAACAGACAGTGGTGATGAGGTGATCAAGTCTGGTGTTTTTGATAAAGATACCTTCCCCTACCAAGAGTTTGGACTTTCTTCCCTTGATTTTACCAAAGATGGTGAAGGAGTCTACAGTAATAAAGAAATTTCCAATAAACTTGGTACGATTCCGACCTTTCTAAAAGCCAAGCCTATTCAGCTTATGACTTTTCAAGCCTATATCAAGGATACATCTCGTAGTTTAAATGGTCGCTATACGATTAGTTCGACTCAAGAGATGGATAGGGATCAGATTTTACAGAAATGGAGCGATTTTTTCAAGATAGACCAGGCTACCTTGCTAGAGCCGACCTACAAAAGTGCAGTGGAAGTCATAAATCGAGATTTGCTTTTATCTGCCATCATTTTTGTCTTGGCTATTTTGCTACTTGTGTTAGTAACAGTGTATCAGCCAATGATGGAGATGAAAAGAGTTGGAGTACAAAAATTACTTGGTTTTCAAGATCGGGCTGTTTTAGCTGATGTTGTTAAAGGCAACCTCTACCTCCTCCTAGGTGGGACGCTTGTGATCAATCTAGGAGTCTGTTTCTTGCTTGATTATAAGCCGAAAGATTTGTTCCCTATGTTATGGTTGTCTCATTTTTTGCTTTTGCAACTTTATCTCTTTATCAGTTGGTTGACTTATCTCTTAATCCAAAAAATGACAATCAGCTCTCTGCTGAAAGGTTTTTCATCTTTTAAATTTGGTTTGATATTTAATTATTTGATGAAAATAGGAACCACCATTTTACTGACGGTTTTACTGATTGGGGTGGGAAAAAGTTTGGAGCAAGAAAACAAAGAGTTGGATTACCAGAGACAGTGGATCAGTCAAGGAAATTATCTGACCTTAGAAACTTTCCAGCTCAATGATAATCTGTGGCAAGAGCAGTTGGCAGGTTCAGGGCAAGCAGTAGATTATTTCTATCGATTTTATCAGAATTTGGTAGAAAAAACGCAGGCGGGCTATGTGCAAACTAGTAACCTGCCTATAAAAAATTTTGCCACTGTAGAACAAGTGCAGCAGTATCAACTGGCTGATACGCTAACTGTTTACTATGCTAATCGCAATTTTCTAAAGAGCAAGGGATTCAAGCTACCCGATACCGGCACTAAAAAAGTTATTTTGATGCCAGCAAGTACGAAAGGTGAAGAAGATAAAAATCAGCTCTTGGGGAAATTAATTGCCTATCTTTCGATGAAGTATGAGGAGCAGCAAAAACGAACGATAGAGGAAATGGACGTCGAAATTGCTTACTATGAAGGTGATTGGTCATTCTTCCCCTATAACGAGAAGCGAAAGGAAAATCTCTACAATCCAATTATTAGCTTAGTCAATGATTCTGATATGATGTGGGATGAAAAAGCCTCCCTGTCAACAACAGGTTTAAATAATCCCATTAAAATCGAAAATACAGCCCAGCATCAAAAAGAGATTACAGAGTTAGTTGAGAAATTATCAGATGGGAATTATTTAAAATTTTCATCTATTCAAGCCATTCAGCAAGATAAAGTAGATTCTTACCGAGATGCTGTTCGGAATTTTAACCTACTCTTTGCTTTGTTTGGTCTCCTTAGCATGATGATTTCCTACTTCTTATTAGTAACAACTTTCTTATTGAAGCGAACAGATATTATTACCAAGAAGTTTATGGGGTGGAAATTGATAGATCGGTATCGTTCCTTGCTGGGGCTCCTATTAGCCGTTTATAGCCTTCCTTTTATGGTTTTGTTATTCTTTGCTCATGCTCTTTTTCCACTCTTGCTTTTCGCAGGATTTACAGGCTTAGATGTTCTGTTTGTACTTTGCTTGGGTTCTAAGATGGAAAAACGAAATGTAGCGCAGTTATTGAAAGGGGATCACTTATGATAAAGTTGGAAAATGTTACGAAAACCATTGGGAAAAAAGTTATTTTGGAGAGCTTATCTCTAAAGATTAACCAAGGAGATTTAGTTGCCATTGTTGGAAAAAGTGGTAGTGGCAAGTCAACCTTGTTAAATCTCTTGGGTTTGATAGATGGCGATTACAGTGGACATTATGAAATATTCGGTCAGAAAAATGTACCTGTCAATTCTGTTAAGTCTCAAGCGATTATCCGCGAACACATTTCCTATCTTTTTCAAAACTTTGCTCTGATTGACAATGAAACGGTAGAGTATAATCTCATGCTTGCTCTAAAGTATGTGAAATTGTCCAAGAAAGACAAAGTCAAAAAGATAGAAGAAATTTTAGAGAGAGTGGGGTTGCCATCAACTCTACATCAGAAGGTTTCAGAGTTATCTGGAGGGGAACAGCAGCGAATCGCAGTTGCTAGAGCCATTTTAAAACCCAGTCAGCTCCTGTTAGCAGACGAACCAACCGGTTCTCTAGATCCTGAAAATCGAGATTTGGTTTTAAACTTTCTCTTAGATATGAACAAGGAAGGGAAAACGGTCATTATCGTTACCCACGATGCCTATGTGGCTCAACAATGCCATCGAGTCATTGAATTGTGAAAGAGAATGTAGGGAGTTCGTTTATCTCTCTGTCGTCTGACATTTAATAGGGTGATTATATTTTTCCAAAAAATGAATAGCATAAATACGCTTAGGGATAACATTTTTATGTAATTTCCCTAAGTTTTTTTGTTTAAAATGAAATAAAATTCAGTTTTGGCTTGACAAATGTTTTCGAGAGGTGTATTATTTATACAATTTAAAAGTATAAAAATAAGAGGAGGTTTTCTATGAATAAAGTAAAGAAGGTGCTGATGGCGATGTTTAGTTTGCTTATGTTTCCCTTGTTATTTGCTTGTAGTAACAGTCAGGCCCAAGGTGTTGAAGCCATTAAGGCTAAAGGGAAATTGGTGGTGGCCCTAAATCCAGAGTTTGCTCCATTTGAATACCAGAAATTGGTTGATGGGAAAAATCAGATTGTAGGTTCAGATGTTGAACTAGCCAAAGCCATCGCAAAGGAACTAGGTGTGGAAGTGGAGCTTTCTCCAATGAGTTTTGACAATGTACTGGCTAGTCTTGATTCAGGTAAGGCCGTTCTTGCCATATCAGGTGTTTCTAAAACGGAGGAGAGAAGTAAAGTTTACGATTTTTCAATTCCCTACTACACTTCGAAAAATAAGGTTATCGTAAGAAAATCTGAATTAACGAATTACCAATCTGTGAAGGATTTGGCTCAGAAAAAGGTTGGAGCGCAGAAAGGTTCGATACAGGAGACTTTGGTCAAAGAAACCTTGCAGAATTCTTCTCTCGTTTCACTTCCTAAAAATGGAAATTTGATAACAGATTTGAAATCAGGGCAATTGGACGCGGTTATCTTTGAGGAGCCAGTGGCGAAAGGATATGTAGAGAATAATCCAGACCTAGCCATCGCTGAGTTTGATGTTGACAATGATAAAGAAGATTCCTACGCTGTTGCAATGAAAAAAGACAGTAAGGAATTAAAAGATGCGGTTGACAAAACCATCCAGAAGCTGAAGGATTCTGGGGAGTTGGACAAATTGATTGACGATGCTTTTAAAGCCTCTATCGAAAAATAGAAAGAAGGATGAGAAATGAGTAAGGAAAAAGTCATTTTAGCCTATTCAGGTGGATTGGATACATCAGTTGCGATTACATGGTTAAAAAAAGACTACGATGTGATTGCTGTTTGTATGGATGTGGGTGAAGGAAAAGATTTGGAGTTCATCCACGATAAAGCTCTCAAGGTTGGGGCTGTTGAGTCTTATGTCATTGATGTTAAGGGCGAATTTGCTAATGACTATGTATTAGTGGCCCTTCAGGCTCATGCCTACTATGAACAAAAGTATCCCTTGGTATCCGCTCTGAGTCGCCCTCTTATTTCAAAAAAACTAGTTGAAATAGCTCATCAGACGGGGGCAACCACAATTGCTCATGGTTGCACAGGCAAGGGAAACGACCAAGTTCGGTTTGAAGTCTCTATTGCAGCTTTGGATCCCAATCTAAAGGTAGTTGCGCCTGTTCGTGAGTGGAAATGGTCTCGTGAAGAAGAAATCCAATATGCCAAAGAAAATGGCGTCCCAGTTCCTGCTGACCTTGACAATCCTTACTCTATTGACCAAAATCTTTGGGGACGTGCAAATGAATGTGGTGTTTTGGAAAACCCTTGGAACCAAGCACCAGAAGAAGCATTTGGGATCACGTCTTCGCCAGAAGAGGCGCCAGACAGTCCAGAATTTATTGACATTGAGTTTAGCTGCGGGGTGCCCATCTCCCTCAATGGTGAGAAGATGAAAGTGGCGGCTTTGATTCAAAAGCTAAATGAAATTGCAGGCAAACACGGTGTCGGTCGTATTGACCATGTGGAAAATCGCCTAGTCGGTATTAAGTCTAGAGAGATTTATGAGTGCCCAGGTGCTGTGACTTTATTGGCAGCTCATAAGGAGATTGAGGACTTGACTCTCGTGAGAGAAGTGGCTCATTTCAAACCCATTATCGAAAATGAATTGTCCAATCTCATCTATAATGCCTTGTGGTTTAGCCCAGCAACTCAGGCTTTGATTGCCTATATCAAGGAGACACAGAAAGTTGTCAATGGAACTGCAAAAGTTAAACTCTATAAGGGGAACGCCCAGGTAGTGGCTCGGAAATCACCAAATTCTCTTTACGATGAAAATTTGGCGACTTATACTAGTGCGGATACTTTTGACCAAGATGCGGCTGTTGGTTTTATCAAGCTTTGGGGGCTTCCGACTAAGGTTTATTCAGAAGTTCAGAAAAATGTTGAGTAGTGACGCGATAGAAAGGGACGACAGGATATGCCGAAAAATAAAAAATTATGGGGTGGTCGATTTGAAGGCACTGTGGAAGATTGGGTAGAACAGTTCGGTGCGAGTATTTCCTTTGACCACCAGCTGGCAAAATTTGATTTGATGGGTTCCTTAGCTCATGTTCAAATGCTAGGACAGACTGGCATTTTAAGCTTGGAAGAGGCAGAGCAGATCCAAGATGGTCTGAAAGCTTTGTTGCGAGATTTAGAGGCGGGAGAGCTTCATTTTGATATTGCAAATGAAGATATTCATATGAATATGGAAGTGTTGCTGACAGAGAAAATCGGTCCTCTGGCTGGGAAATTGCACACGGCTCGTTCTCGGAATGACCAAGTCGCAACGGATATGCACTTATATCTAAAGAAGCAGCTTGGGCATGTCTTGGATAAGTTGGCGAGTCTAAACCGTGTTTTGCTGGATTTGGCTGAAAAACATGTGGAAACCATCATGCCAGGCTATACCCATTTACAGCACGCCCAACCGATTAGTTTTGCCCACCATCTCATGGCTTATTACAATATGTTCCAAAGGGATAGTGAGCGCTTTGCATTTAACTTGAAACATACGGATCTATCTCCCCTGGGTGCAGCTGCCTTGGCAGGGACAACTTTTCCAATCGATCGTCAATTATCGAGTGATTTACTGGGCTTCCAACAGCCCTATACCAATTCCTTGGACGCAGTGAGTGACCGTGATTTTATCTTGGAATTCCTGTCAAATGCCAGCATTTTGATGATGCATATGAGTCGTTTTTGTGAGGAAATCATCAATTGGTGCAGTTTTGAGTATCAGTACATTAGCTTGTCTGATAGCTTTTCAACGGGTTCGTCTATCATGCCCCAGAAGAAAAATCCTGATATGGCCGAATTGATTCGAGGGAAGTCAGGACGGGTTTACGGGCACTTACTTGGACTATTGACCGTCATGAAGTCTTTGCCTCTGGCCTATAATAAGGATTTGCAAGAGGACAAGGAAGGCATGTTTGATACAGTAGAAACAATTTTAAATTCTCTGGATGTGTTGGCAGGTATGCTATCGAGCATGCAGGTTAATAAGGCCAAAATGCAGCAATCCACAGAGAATGATTTTTCGAATGCGACCGAACTGGCAGATTATTTGGCAGAAAAAGGCCTCCCTTTTAGAGAAGCGCATGAAATAGTAGGGAAATTGGTTCTAGACTCTATCAAGCATGGTAAAAATATCCAAGATTGGGATTTGAAGGAGTTGCAAACCTACCATCCCTTGATTGAAGAGGATATTTATATCTACTTGCGTCCGGAGACTGCTGTTCAGAGACGGAATTCCTTAGGAGGAACCGGCTTTGAGCAAGTGAAATACCAGATAGAACAAGCGAAGAAAGAACTTAAAGGGGGAAATTGATTCGTTTGCAAAGTAAGAAAGAGAGGTTGAGATGATTTATCAGTCTCTTTCTTGTCTTCTCTAACTAAGCGTGTTATAATGAATACTGCTCAAGCGACCTTCAATCGTGAAGCACACACGACCTTCAATCGTGAATTAGTCATTTCGTTTATCTTTTATTACGTCGTTAACTCGTCTTGCCTAACTCAAGTTATGCCTGCGACTCGTTGCCTAGTCCTAAAAGCAAACGAAATGCCTATACTCAAAGAAATTCTATTGAAAGTCATAATGAATAGAATTTTGAAGGGTATGAATAAACGAATAGATGGGAGACTTACCATGAGTGATAACTCTAAAACACGTGTTGTCGTGGGGATGAGTGGTGGTGTTGATTCGTCGGTGACGGCTCTCTTGCTCAAGGAGCAGGGCTACGATGTGATCGGTATCTTCATGAAGAACTGGGACGACACAGATGAAAATGGCGTCTGTACGGCGACCGAAGATTACAAGGATGTGGCTGCGGTGGCAGACCAGATCGGCATTCCTTACTACTCTGTCAATTTTGAAAAAGAGTACTGGGACCGCGTCTTTGAGTATTTCCTAGCGGAATACCGTGCAGGGCGCACGCCAAATCCAGATGTTATGTGTAACAAGGAAATCAAGTTCAAGGCCTTTTTGGACTATGCTATGACCTTAGGCGCAGACTATGTAGCGACTGGGCATTATGCTCGAGTGGCGCGTGATGAGGATGGCATCGTTCACATGCTTCGTGGCGTGGACAATGGCAAGGATCAGACCTATTTCCTCAGCCAACTTTCTCAAGAACAACTCCAAAAAACCATGTTTCCATTGGGACATTTGGAAAAGCCTGAAGTTCGCAGACTAGCTGAAGAAGCAGGACTTGCGACTGCTAAGAAGAAAGATTCGACAGGGATTTGTTTTATCGGAGAAAAGAACTTTAAAAACTTTCTCAGTAACTACCTACCAGCCCAGCCTGGTCGTATGATGACTGTGGATGGACGCGATATGGGTGAGCATGCAGGTCTGATGTATTATACAATCGGTCAGCGTGGCGGACTCGGTATCGGTGGCCAACACGGTGGTGACAATGCCCCTTGGTTCGTTGTCGGAAAAGACCTGAGCAAGAATATTCTCTATGTCGGCCAAGGCTTCTATCATGATTCGCTCATGTCAACAAGCCTAGAAGCCAGTCAAGTCCACTTTACTCGTGACATGTCAGAGGAATTTACGCTAGAATGTACGGCTAAATTCCGCTACCGTCAGCCTGATTCTAAGGTGACTGTACATGTCAAAGGAGACAAGGCAGAAGTCATCTTTGCAGAGCCACAGCGCGCGATCACACCAGGACAGGCAGTTGTCTTTTACGATGGCGAAGAGTGTCTAGGTGGCGGTTTGATTGACAATGCCTACCGCGATGGACAAGTTTGTCAGTACATTTAGATTGACAAATTTTCCCAATTTGCTACAATAATAAAAGCAATAGAAATGATGGTCAAAGCTCATGGATGTTGCAGGCTTTTTTGTCCTGCACTTCTTTCGAGTTTTGACTGTTTTTGTGTCGTTTAGAGGAAAGGATAAAAATGACTCAACAAGACTTTCGGACAAAAGTGGGAAAAACAGTTTTTGGTGTTCGGGCGACAGCCTTGATTCTTCAAAATCGCAAACTCCTAGTCACCAAAGATAAGGACAAGTATTACACTATCGGCGGTGCCATCCAAGTCAATGAAAGAACGGAAGACGCGGTAGTCCGCGAAGTGAGGGAAGAACTAGGTGTCAAAGCTCAAGCTGGGCAGCTAGCTTTCGTGGTTGAAAATCGTTTTGAACAGGGCGGTGTTTCCTATCACAACATCGAGTTTCATTATTTGGTAGACTTGCTGGAGGATGCCCCGTTGACCATGCAGGAAGACAAAAAAACGCAGCCTTGTGAGTGGATTGACTTGGATGAGTTGGAAGATTGCCAGCTGGTTCCAGCCTTTTTAAGAACAGCCCTACCAGATTGGGACGGTCAACTAAGACACATTCATCTTGAGGAATAGGAGAGAAAATGACTTATAATTTTACGGAAGAATACGATATTATTGTAATCGGTGCGGGACACGCTGGGGTTGAGGCTTCCTTAGCTGCCAGCCGTATGGGTTGTAAGGTCTTGCTTGCGACTATCAACATTGAAATGCTGGCTTTCATGCCTTGTAACCCCTCTATCGGTGGTTCTGCTAAGGGGATTGTCGTACGTGAGGTAGATGCCCTCGGTGGCGAAATGGCCAAGAATATTGACAAGACCTACATCCAGATGAAGATGCTCAACACTGGGAAAGGTCCAGCTGTCCGTGCCCTTCGTGCGCAGGCTGACAAGGAACTTTACTCTAAGGAAATGCGCAAGACAGTTGAAAATCAAGAAAATCTGACCCTTCGTCAAACCATGATTGATGAGATTTTGGTGGAAGATGGCAAGGTTGTTGGTGTGCGGACGGCGACCCATCAAGAGTATGCTGCCAAGGCTGTTATCGTGACTACAGGGACTGCTCTCCGTGGGGAAATTATCATCGGAGACCTAAAGTATTCATCAGGTCCTAACCACAGTCTAGCTTCTATTAACCTAGCTGACAATCTTAAGAATCTCGGACTCGAAATTGGTCGTTTCAAGACGGGGACACCTCCACGTGTTAAGGCTTCTTCTATCAATTACGATGTGACAGAGATTCAGCCAGGGGACGAAGCGCCAAATCACTTTTCTTATACTTCGCGTGATGAAGATTATGTCAAGGACCAAGTGCCATGCTGGTTGACCTATACCAACGGTACCAGTCATGAGATTATCCAAAACAATCTCCACCGTGCGCCTATGTTTACAGGTGTGGTCAAGGGAGTGGGGCCTCGTTACTGTCCGTCGATTGAGGACAAGATTGTGCGCTTTGCGGACAAGGAACGCCACCAACTTTTCCTAGAGCCGGAAGGGCGCAATACAGAGGAAGTCTATGTCCAAGGTCTTTCAACCAGTCTACCTGAGGATGTCCAACGCGAGCTGGTTCATTCCATCAAAGGTTTGGAAAATGCTGAAATGATGCGAACTGGTTATGCCATTGAGTACGACATGGTCTTGCCACACCAGTTACGTGCGACTCTGGAAACCAAGAAAATCTCAGGACTTTTCACAGCTGGTCAGACAAATGGAACGTCAGGTTACGAAGAAGCAGCTGGTCAAGGGATTATCGCTGGTATCAATGCAGCTCTGAAAATCCAAGGCAAGCCAGAGTTGATTTTGAAACGAAGCGACGGTTATATCGGGGTGATGATTGACGACTTGGTGACCAAGGGGACCATTGAACCCTACCGTCTCTTGACCAGTCGAGCTGAATACCGTCTCATTCTTCGTCATGACAATGCTGATATGCGTTTGACCGAGATGGGACGCGAGATTGGCCTTGTTGACGATGAACGCTGGGCTCGTTTTGAAATCAAGAAAAATCAATTTGACAATGAGATGAAGCGACTAGATAGCATCAAACTCAAACCAGTCAAGGAAACCAATGCTAAGGTTGAGGAGATGGGCTTCAAGCCATTGACAGATGCAGTGACAGCCAAAGAATTTCTCCGTCGCCCAGAAGTCTCTTACCAAGATGTGGTGACCTTCATCGGGCCAGCTGCTGAGGACTTAGATGACAAGATTATCGAATTGATTGAAACAGAAATCAAGTACGAAGGCTATATTTCCAAAGCCATGGATCAGGTTGCCAAGATGAAACGCATGGAAGAAAAACGCATTCCTTCTAACATCGACTGGGATGATATTGATTCTATTGCGACAGAAGCTCGCCAAAAGTTCAAACTCATCAATCCAGAAACTATCGGCCAAGCCAGCCGTATTTCGGGAGTAAACCCAGCAGATATTTCCATTTTGATGGTGTATCTTGAAGGTAAAAATCGTAGTATTTCTAAAAATCAAGAAAAGAAAGCATAGAAAAAACAGCTCCGAAGACGGGGCTGTTTTGTTGACTTGTACTCAATGAAAATCAAAGAGCAAACTAGGAAGTTAGCCGAAGGCTGTACTTGAGTACGGCAAGGCGAAGCTGACGTGGTTTGAATTTGATTTTCGAAGAGTATTATTCTTCATCTGGTGTGAGGATCATAGGGATGATAATCGGCTCACGTTCTGTATTTTCATAGAGGAATGGGCGAATGGCATTGACGATAGCACCGTTGACAGATTGGATACTAGCATCCTTGTTTTTTAATGCGATACGAATTGCATTGAAGAGGATGCGCTGGCTTTGGCGAATCAAGTCGCCAGACTCTCGCATGTAGACAAAGCCTCGGCTGAGGATGTCTGGACCAGACAAGATCATTTTAGATTTGAAGTCAACAGTTGCGACTGCAAGTACGACACCGTCTTCAGATAGATCACGACGGTCTTTGAGGACAGCTGCACCGATTTCGCCAATACGATTTCCATCGACATAGATGTCTTGGGCGTTGAAATGGCCTGCGATACGAGCAGAGTTAGCAGTAAGGGCAAGCACATCACCATTGCTCATGATAAAGATGTTGTCCTTCTCGACACCAGTATCCACCGCTAGTCCAGCATGGACTTTCTGCATACGGTATTCACCATGGACAGGCATGAAGTATTTGGGCTTGATCAAGCGGAGCATGAGTTTTTGCTCTTGCTGACCACCGTGTCCAGAGGTGTGGATATTGTTGATTTTACCGTGGATAACTTCAACACCAGCTTCTGAGATGATGTTAATCAATTTGTTGACGCTAGTAGTATTTCCGGGTATTGGGCTAGAAGAGAAGATAACAGTATCGCCGGGTTGGAGTTGCACCTGACGGTGGGTTCCATTGGCGATACGAGAGAGGGCTGCCATCGGCTCACCCTGACTACCTGTACAGAGGATTAGAATCTCGCCTGCAGGGTAGTCTTTGATTTCATTTGGCTCGATAAAGGTTCCCTTAGGAGCTTTGATGTAGCCAAGTTCGATACCGTTGACAATGGCCTTTTCCATAGAGCGGCCAAAGACTGCAATCTTGCGTCCAGTCTTAACAGCGGCATCCGTTGCTTGCTGGAGACGGAAGATATTTGAGGCAAAGGATGCAAAGATGATACGACCTTCGATGCCTTGGATAATCTTCATGATGGACTGGCCAACGACTTTTTCAGAGTTGGTAAAGGTTGGCACTTCTGCATTTGTCGAGTCAGAGAGGAGACAGAGAACACCCTCTTCACCAAGAGCTGCCATACGGTGCAAGTCTGCAGGTTCACCAACTGGAGTGAAGTCGAACTTGAAGTCACCCGTACAGACGATTTTTCCTTGAGGAGTATGGATGACAATCCCCAAAGGCTCTGGAATAGAGTGAGTGGTTCTAAAGAAAGTTGCCTTGAGATTTTTAAAGGTCAACTCAGTGTTGTGGTTGATTTCGTAAAGTTTGGCGTTGCGCAAGAGACCGTGTTCTTCGAGTTTTCCACGGATCAAAGCCAGGGCAAGCGGTCCAGCGTAGATAGGGACGTTTGCTTGTTTGAGAAGGAAAGGAATCCCACCAATGTGGTCCTCGTGTCCGTGTGTAATCAAAACAGCCTTGACGCGGTCGATATTGTCCACGATGTAAGAGTAATCAGGAATGACATAGTCGATACCCAGCAAGTCATCTTCTGGGAATTTAATCCCAGCATCGACGATGATAATCTCGTCTTGGTATTCAATTCCGTAAGTGTTTTTCCCGATTTCTCCCAGACCACCGATGGCAAAAACGCCGACTTCTTCAGGTTTAAGAGTGTAGGCCATATTAGAACTCCGTGATCTCGAAAGCGCCAGTTTCTTTTTCGTAATCTAGCAATTTGTCAGACAAGAGTTCGATATACTCGATATTGTACTCTGGGCGATTTTCTTCGACAAGTTGGCGAGCAGCGATGCGGCCCTCAAGTTCTGAGCTGGCATCAATGTCTAGGTAAAGTGCGCGTGTTGTTTCACGGCGTGGGCTACGTTCTTTTGTTTCTTGATAAAAAACTTTGTAAATCATATAGTTCCTTTCTATTTACAGGTCAGCTTATTCCAAACTTTTAGTAGAGATTTGCTTGATTTCATTCCATTTTGTGTCTAGATTGACCTTGATTCGTTACAATTATTTCAATTATACCACAAAATGAAAAATTAGTAAAAGACGGAAATGGAGAAAGTCGGGAGGGGAAGAAGGAGCAAAAAGACAGATAGAATTTTGTTGGAGAGCGCTTAGGTGTTATAATGGAAAGAGAAAGGGAAGTTTATGGATGGGAATATTCCCTATAGCTTTTAAAACAAGGAGAATTAAGGATGTTTAGTTTGTTTGAATTTGCGATCGGGGTTCGCCTCTTGATGTTTATAGTCTTTGTAGCCTGTGTCTATGGTGGAAATCTTATTTTTACGTATCTAGAACACCGCAAAACAAAATTCCTTTGGAAGCTTGCTTTTGTGACACTCTATTCAATTTTTCTCCTTCTTGTCACCTATGTTGTCTGGCTCGTTTTTCATTTTGGTTTAAATGTTTGAGCTCAATTATTCATCTAAATATACAGAAAAACCACCTCGTCTTGATAGATGGGGCGGATTTTTCTATTTTTAGGTGATATCCTTATGTTTACGATGATGATTTCTCGCATCGAAAATCGAGTTGAAACATAAAAAGAAAACAATACAAACCGATAAATCAATTGGCAAGGGGATTCTGATTATGTTTAAATCATTGAAAATGCTGAGCAAACTGTAAGAGACGAAGAGAATAAAATTTACCCTTCTAAAAATGTGTCTTTTATCTAGCATGACTTATCCAAACTTTTTACGAAGTTCCTTTCAATTGCCTTGGTCACTTTTCTATTCGGAAAAGATAGGAAAAATCTGCAACTTTTTTAAATTTTTGTGCCTTCCTCTTTGTCTCAGTGGTAAGGCTTTTTGTTTCAAAACAAAGAAAATTCCCATGCGCTGGCTTTTGTAGTATAATAGTAAACAGACAAAAAGATAGGAATGTGTTATGAAAGTATTAGCTTTTGATACGTCCAGCAAGGCTCTTTCTCTCGCTATTTTAGAGGACAAGCAGATTCTTGCTGAGACGACGATTAATATCAAGAAAAATCACAGTATTACCCTCATGCCTGCCATCGATTTTTTGATGGCAAGTTTGGACTGGACGCCTAAGGATTTGGATCGAATCGTGGTGGCTGAAGGACCAGGTAGCTACACAGGTTTGCGAATCGCGGTAGCGACTGCCAAGACCTTGGTCCATACTCTAAACATTGAGTTAGTTGGCATGTCCAGCCTCTTGGCTCTGGTACCACGCCAACAAGAAGGTCTGTTCGTTCCTTTGATGGATGCGCGTCGCAACAATGTTTATGCAGGGTTTTATGAAAATGCTCAGCCTGTCTTGCCAGAAGCGCACTTGTCTTTTGCGGAAGTGCTAGAGCAGGTCAAGGATGCTGAACAGGTGACTTTTGTTGGAGAAGTTGCCCCCTTTGTGGAGCAGATCCAAGAACAGCTACCACAAGCTAGCTACCAAGAAACCTTGCCAAATGCAGCTAATCTAGCTCTTTGGGCATGGGACAAGAAAGCAGACTCCTTGCACGACTTTGTGCCAAATTACCTCAAACGTGTTGAAGCTGAGGAAAATTGGCTCAAGAACCATACCGAGTCTGGTGAGTCCTACATTAAACGCCTATGATAGAGATCAAACGAATTCAAAGACAGCCTGACCTGGCTCAAGCTATTTACGCTGTCATGGCAGCTGTTTATCCAGTCAATCCGTGGACGCTGGAACAAATCCAAGCAGACCTGTCCCAAGACCAGACTTGGTACGCTCTGGCTTATGATGGGACAGAAGTGATTGGTTTTCTAGCTGTGCAGGAGAATCTCTTTGAGGCAGAAGTCTTGCAAATCGCTGTCAAACAAACCTATCAGGGTCAGGGAATTGCTTCAGCCTTGTTTGCAACATTACCAGTAGACAAGGAAATTTTCCTTGAAGTCAGAAAGTCAAATCAACGAGCACAAGCATTTTACAAGAAAGAAAAGATGGCGGTCATCGCTGAGCGCAAGGCCTACTATCATGATCCGGTCGAGGACGCCATCATCATGAAGAGAGAAATAGATGAAGGATAGATACATTTTAGCATTTGAGACATCCTGTGATGAGACCAGTGTCGCCGTCTTGAAAAACGACGATGAGCTCTTGTCCAATGTCATTGCGAGTCAAATTGAGAGCCACAAACGTTTTGGAGGCGTAGTGCCAGAAGTGGCCAGTCGTCACCATGTCGAGGTTATTACAGCCTGTATTGAGGAAGCTTTGACAGAAGCAGGGATTACTGAAAACGATGTGACAGCTGTTGCGGTTACCTATGGACCGGGCTTGGTTGGAGCACTGCTAGTTGGTTTGTCAGCTGCTAAGGCCTTTGCTTGGGCTCATGGACTTCCGCTGATTCCCGTTAACCACATGGCTGGTCACCTTATGGCGGCTCAGAGCGTTGAGCCTTTGGAGTTTCCCTTGCTAGCTCTCTTGGTTAGCGGTGGGCACACGGAGTTGGTCTATGTTTCCGAGGCTGGTGATTATAAGATTGTTGGGGAGACACGAGACGATGCGGTTGGTGAGGCCTATGATAAGGTTGGCCGTGTCATGGGATTGACCTATCCAGCAGGTCGCGAGATTGATGAGCTAGCTCATCAGGGGCAGGATATTTATGACTTTCCTCGTGCTATGATTAAAGAAGACAATCTGGAGTTCTCATTCTCAGGTTTGAAATCTGCCTTTATCAATCTTCACCACAATGCCGAGCAAAAGGGAGAAAGCTTGTCCAAGGAAGACCTGTCAGCATCCTTTCAAGCAGCAGTCATGGATATTCTCATGGCCAAAACCAAGAAGGCTTTAGGAAAATACCCTGTTAAAACTCTGGTCGTGGCAGGTGGTGTGGCTGCCAATAAAGGTCTCAGAGAACGCCTAGCAGCTGAAATCACTGACGTCAAGGTTATCATTCCACCTCTGCGTCTTTGCGGAGACAATGCAGGTATGATTGCCTATGCCAGCGTTAGCGAGTGGAACAAAGAAAACTTCGCAGGCTTGGACCTCAACGCCAGACCAAGTCTCGCCTTTGATACGGTGGAATAAAGAGTCAGCTTCGAGCTGGCTTTTTTGCTAAAATATTTTATAATATGTTAAAAAAGTAAAATTTTTTACGAATAGAATAGTAAAGGGAATTTTTAAAGGGGAGTTTGGCCATGATTGAAAAACAGGAATTGGGAGAATTTTACAAGGAATTACGCTTGGCGCGAAAACTCAAGCAGTCAGATGTAGCTTGTGATGGACTGACAGCATCCCAGCTATCTAAGTTTGAACTAGGGCAGTCTATGCTGTCTGCAGATAAGTTGATCCTAGCTATCCAAGGGATAAATGTGACCTTCGATGAGTTTGGACACAAGCTCAACAACTATCAAGAATCCCCACATATGCGATTTGGTCGAAAGGTTGTGGATCGCTTTGCCCATCAAGATATAGCGGGTTTAGAGCAACTGTTGGAGGAAATCGAGCAGGAACAGATAGCGCAGACCTATCGTCGTTTGAATGCCATCGTGATTAAAAATGCTATCCATTCCTTGGATAAAAGCTATCTGCTCGAAGAGGAGGATCGTGAGTTTTTGACCACCTACCTTTATGCTATCGAGTCTTGGACCTGGTTTGAACTCTATATATTTTGTAACACTATGCCCTTCTTGAGTAATCAAGATCTGATCTTTTTATCAACCTCCTTACTCGAAAAATCCAAGGAATTTAAAGAATTGGCACACAATAGACTGTATATGAAAAGTGGCTATCTGAATATCATATCAGAGTTCATGGAGCGTAAGCTTTTCTCTTACATCCCAATCTTTGAGTCTGAGTTGGAGAGCATGCTTCGTCCGTATGATGTTTTTGAGAAATTATTGTGGCAATTTTTAAAGAAAATGAGTGTTTTCCTTCAAACTAAGGGAAGTAATCAAAAAGAGATTGAACACTTTATCCAATCTCTGCAAATATTAGAAAATCCACAATTAACAGCCCTTTTTGAATTGCGTTTGCAGCAATACAAAGAGCTTATCGATTAGTCAACAATCGCAAATGTGAAATTTCCATGAGAAAAAATGTCAAATATGCGATTTTCTAAGATAGGGTAGTTTTTGTGTTATACTGTTTTTATTACATAGTATAGGAGAAAATAGGATGAAAAAGATAATCTCGCGCTATTACTTTATTATAGCCATTCTAATTGTCATTGCTGACCAGTTCTTCATTCGTTTGCTTTTACATAGCGACCTTGTTA
Organism: Streptococcus oralis; assembly: GCF_901543815.1. Taxonomy (GTDB): domain Bacteria; phylum Bacillota; class Bacilli; order Lactobacillales; family Streptococcaceae; genus Streptococcus; species Streptococcus oralis_CM. The sequence continues at coordinate 1,810,026 of NZ_CABEIU010000002.1, read as the reverse complement.
CTGGTCTATCTGACTTTGCCTATTATTTGTCGGATATGATGTTGAATTTTCTTGTGGTTTTATTTGCTCTTATTGTTATGGTTTGGTCAGGGAAATGGCAGAAAATCAACAGTAGAAAATTTAAAGGATCCTATCTTTTCTATTCCTTCCTAGCTCTGCTTGCTTTTGTTGTTTGGAATTTCGTCACCTTTTTTCTTTTCCCATCTACCAAAAATGAAATTTCCTATCAACTCGCCATTCCTACTTTTACAGGAGCTACGGCATTTTTGATGTATTTTTTCTATCCTGTAATTGCAGGTCCCATTTTTGAAGAGATGATTTATCGTGGATTGGTGATGACTGCTCTGGAAAAAGGGAAGAAATGGGGACTGGATGTGTTCGGTTCGGCTGCTTTATTCGGGATCTTGCATATTAGTAACCACGGTTGGGTATTGACAGACTTTTTCTTCTATATGGGTGGTGGTCTCATATTTGCAGTCTTATTTAGAGTGACAAAGTCCATTTATTGGCCTATTGGACTGCACATAGTCTACAATGGCATTGGTCAGATTCTCCCCTTGTTGTTTTAGAGTTTTTCAATAATCCTAATTAGTAAAAGAGAACACTAGCTGTGACATAAAATTCCCGAGTCAGTTTGTAGTGCTGGACCAAGCCCTTACGGAGCTTTTGATTGGATGAAAGGACTCTGGGCAGGTTTGGCTGAAAGACGACGTAAATAAAACTTAAAAGGAACAACTATGAAAGGGAAAGAAACGAAATTTTATCTAGGGACCATTTTGGTGCTTGTGTCCTATTACTTGATTTTTAATCTTGTAGCAAAATTAGATTCAGTGAACCAATTATCCGACTTTGGATTTTATGGGATTCAGATTTTATTGATAGTAATTGAGGGAATTGTTGCTACTGTGGTTCTTGTTAAGAGTCAACGTTGGAAAGAGTACGGTCGATTCCAGTTCCGTTGGTCCTATCTGGGTCTCTTCTTTCTTTTCTTTCTATTGATGTTTTTGTGGGTAAATATAACGACTCGGATCTTTCCTAGTACGCAAAATGGGAGGGCAATTGTGAAAGAAACAGCTAATTTGACAGGAATTAGTTACTTTATAACGCGCATTTTATACGGTAGTCTCATTGCTCCTATAGTTGAAGAGTTGGTTTTTCGGGGGCTTCTGATGACATCCCTAACTAAATTTAAAAAATACTATGTTGACATAATTGTCTCCTCGACTCTATTCAGTCTTATCCATGTTTTGCAATATGGATGGGTGATAACAGACTTCATCATTTATGCAGGAGCAGGTCTGCTACTCTGTATGCTCTTTCGTTATACACGTTCAATTTATTGGTCAATGGCACTCCACATCTTGTGGAATACCTTTTTAATTATCGTCAGCTTATTGGTGTTTGGATTTTAGATTTAGCAGAAATTTTTACATCACATAGATAAGGCTGGCTTCCCAGTCTTTTTCTTATTATGACGGATTGTTACTGACTCTTGATCAATTTAAAACAAAAGAAGCATTTTTAAAATCCAATCACGGAATCCCGCTCTATCAAAGTTTGTCAATCCTAGACTTTTTTTGTATAGTAGAAATATGAAATTTACAAAAATAATCAGTAGTCTACTTGCTCTTGGAGCTTTACTTATGCTTTTATCAGCTTGCCAGAATTTTAAAAAGACACAACTGGTCTTGTTTGAAACACTTTCATTCAATATGCCTCTTAAATCCTTTGAAGAAGTTTTTGGTGAGGCTAGCGAAGTGGTGGAAGAAACAGAAATGGGTTATCGAGATAGCTGGCGTGCAGAAGACCCCTATTTCTATAAAACGGGACGCCTTTTCTATGATTACGAAAATATTGCTTTGAATGGTTATACAGGTCGAGCAAGATTCACATTTTCAAAATCACATCGCTTGGAAAAAGCGACAGTCCATATTCCTGTAGCTTCAAAAGGGGAGCAATATGTGGTGCTCAACAATCTATCCCAGACTATAAAAAAAGAAATTGAAACTCTCCCGAATTTCCAATCTGTAACTACCGAGACGGTAGGACTATACGATGACGGCTATCGCTATAAAGTCAAGTTGAAAGGACAAAGGAAAGAACTCTGGGTTGATGTCTATCCGACAGAAGATGAAGATGCTAAAGAAATGGAAGCTAAAAAGTATACTATTCGGGTGGATCAGTTTAGGATGCATTAATAACACTCATGGGATTTCAGTATTTTTTACTAGCTCCAAGTTTCAAACTCTAAACTTTTTTCTCTTCTTTGAATGTGTTATAATATTTCTTGCTGTGGCTGTGATGACGAACAGCCGCAATTGGAGAGAATATGAGGAGAAGGATGAAAGAAAAAGGATTTTGGGAAGGTGTACAGGCGGCTATGCCGACTGCCCTTGGCTATGTTAGTATCGGACTGGCCTGTGGGATTATTGGTGCGCCCTATGTGACACCCGTTGAGATGGGCTTGATGAGCCTCTTTGTTTATGCTGGGAGTGCCCAGTTTGCCATGTTGGCATTGATTGCGGTCCAAGCGCCTGTGGCAGCTATTGTCATGACGGTCTTTTTGATCAACTTGCGACTCTTTTTGCTGAGCTTGCATGCGTCGACTTATTTCCGTCATACCAGCCTCTGGCAAAATATCGGTATGTCTAGCCTCTTGACGGATGAGACTTACGGAGTTTTGATGGGAGAATTAGCCCATACAGACAAGGTCCATCCTATGTGGATGCACGGGAACAATCTCAATAGTTATGTAGCCTGGTTTATTGGAACAGTTGTGGGAACGGCTTTAGGTGGTCTTCTTCCAAATCCTAAGGTTTTTGGTTTAGATTTTGCCCTCGTGGGAATGTTTATCGGGATTTTTGCTTCGCAGTTCCAGATTATGCAAAGACGGATTCCTGTCCGCAATCTGCTGAAGATCCTAGCAGTTGTTGCGGTGTCTTTCTTTTTGCTCTTGACAGTGGTGTCTCAGTCACTAGCTGTTTTGTTTGCGACCTTGCTAGGTTGTACTGTGGGGGTGGTCTTAGATGGTCAGTAAGTATCTTTTATTAGCAGTTATTTTCTCTGGCTTGGTGACTTGGATTCCCCGTATGATTCCTTTCATCTTGGTCAAGTACAAGGGTTTGCCAGCAATAGTCGAGCGTTTTTTGAAGTTTTTGCCTGTTTCTATTATCTTTGCTTTGATCCTTTCAAGCGTGGTGACAGGCAAGGTAGGGAGTCTTCCTCAGATCAAGTGGTTGGACTTCTTGGCAGTCTTTCCAACGGCTTGGGTAGCCTTTCGCTACCGCAATCTAGTGGGTACGGTTCTTTTTGGGGTAGTCTTGATTGCAGTCTTGCGTCTGGTCTTTTAAATCAGCCATAAAAAAAAACTATCACAGAGATAGATATCATATAATGGCGTAAATTCCTTTTTTCTGTTAAGATAATACAGTATTCTATTTTGGAGGAAATGACATGAAAAAAATCGTCAAATATTCATCTCTTGCTGCTCTAGGACTTGTTGCCGCAGGTGTACTAGTAGCTTGCTCAGGTGGTGAGAAGAAAGATGCTGCATCTGGTGAAGCAACATCTAGTAAAAAAGAAATTATCGTTGTAACCAATGCTACACCAAAACCATTCAACTATGAAGAAAATGGCGAATTGACTGGTTACGAGATTGAAGTGGTTCGCGCTATCTTTAAAGATTCTGACAAGTATACTGTCAAGTTTGAGAAGACAGAGTGGTCAGGTGTTTTTGCAGGACTTGATGCTGATCGTTACCAAATGGCTGTTAGCAACATCAGCTACACTAAAGAACGTGCTGAAAAATACCTTTATGCAGCTCCAACTGCTAAAAACCCTAACGTTCTTGTAGTGAAAAAAGATGACTCTAGCATCAAATCGTTTGATGATATCGGTGGAAAATCAACAGAAGTTGTTCAAGGAACAACATCTGCTAAACAGCTAGAAGACTACAACAAACAACACTCAGATAACCCAACTATCCTTAACTACGTTAAAGGGGACTTCCAACAAATCATGGTACGTTTGAGTGATGGCCGATTTGACTACAAGATTTTTGATAAAATCGGTGTAGAGACAGTCATCAAGGACCAAGGTTTGGATAACTTGAAAGTTATCGAACTTCCAAGCGACCAACAACCTTACGTATACCCACTTCTTGCCAAAGGTCAAGATGAGTTGAAGGCATTTGTGGACAAACGCATCCAAGAATTATATAAAGATGGAACCCTTGAAAAGCTATCTCAACAGTTCTTTGGCGGTTCTTATCTGCCAGCAGAAGCTGATATTAAATAAATTTTTAAATCATCCATTCTCTGGTAGATGGATGATTTTCCATTCTGGAGGTATATAGTTTCAAACTATATGTCTGCCTATCTAATAACAATTTGCTAAATCAAATAAAGTATGAGATACTATTACGGTATTATTTTTAAAGGAGATAGAATTATGAAAATCAAAAAATGGCTCGGTGTAGCAGCGCTTGCTACAGTCGCAGGTTTGGCTCTTGCAGCTTGTGGAAATTCAGAAAAGAAAGCGGACAACGAAACAGTTGTTAAAATCGCAACAGTTAACCGCAGTGGTTCTGAAGAAAAACGTTGGGATAAAATCCAAGAATTGGTCAAAAAAGACGGTATTAAATTGGAATTCACAGAGTTCACTGACTACTCTCAACCAAACAAGGCAACTGCTGATGGCGAAGTAGACTTGAACGCCTTCCAACATTACAACTTCTTGAACAACTGGAACAAGGAAAATGGGAAAGACCTTGTAGCGATTGCAGATACGTACATCTCACCAATCCGCCTTTACTCAGGTAAAAATGGGGAAGAAAACAAGTACACTAAAGTAGAAGAAATCCCAGATAAGGGTGAAATTGCTGTACCAAACGATGCAACAAACGAAAGCCGTGCGCTTTACTTGCTTCAATCAGCTGGTTTGATCAAATTGGATGTTTCTGGAACTGCTCTAGCAACAGTTGCTAACATCACAGAAAATCCAAAGAACTTGAAGATTACTGAATTGGACGCTAGTCAAACAGCTCGTTCATTGTCATCAGTTGACGCTGCCGTTGTAAATAATACCTTCGTTACAGAAGCAAAATTGGACTACAAGAAAGCACTCTTCAAAGAACAAGCTGATGAAAACTCAAAACAATGGTACAACATCATCGTTGCGAAAAAAGATTGGGAATCATCACCTAAAGCGGATGCCATCAAGAAAATTATCGCGGCTTACCACACTGATGAAGTGAAAAAAGTTATCGAAGAAACATCAGACGGTTTGGACCAACCAGTTTGGTAATAAGACATAGGGAGGTGGGAGAGAGTTTCCACCTCTTGCTTTTGTCTAGATTGTTGGTTTTGAAGAAGATGATCTTGTAGTCCGTCCATAGACACAAGTCCTCAGTAGAAAGTGAGAGAGAAAATGGTTTTTCCTAGCGAACAAGAACAGATTGAAAAATTTGAAAAGGATCATGTAGCCCAGCATTATTTTGAAGTTTTGCGCACCTTGATTTCCAAGAAATCAGTCTTTGCCCAGCAGGTCGGGCTCAAGGAAGTCGCAAACTATCTGGGTGAGATTTTCCAGCGTGTGGGAGCTGAAGTCGAGATTGATGAGAGCTACACGGCGCCTTTTGTCATGGCGCATTTCAAGAGTTCGCGTCCAGATGCTAAGACCTTTATTTTCTATAATCACTATGACACTGTGCCAGCGGACGGAGATCAGATCTGGACAGAGGATCCCTTTACACTTTCTGTGCGTAATGGATTTATGTATGGACGTGGGGTTGACGACGACAAGGGCCATATCACGGCTCGTTTGAGTGCTCTGAGAAAGTATATGCAGCACCATGATGACCTGCCAGTCAATATCAGCTTTATCATGGAAGGGGCAGAGGAGTCTGCTTCTATGGATTTAGATAAGTATTTAGAGAAACACGCAGACAAACTTCGTGGAGCAGATTTGCTAGTCTGGGAGCAAGGAACTAAAAATGCCTTGGAGCAGTTAGAAATTTCTGGTGGAAACAAGGGAATCGTGACCTTTGATGCCAAGGTGAAAAGTGCGGATGTGGACATTCACTCGAGTTATGGTGGTGTCGTGGAATCAGCTCCATGGTATCTCCTCCAGGCCTTAAGTAGCCTTCGTGCTGCAGATGGTCGTATCTTGGTCGAAGGCTTGTACGAGGATGTCCAAGAGCCAAATGAACGAGAACTAGCCTTGGTAGATACCTACGCCCAACGCAATCCTGAGGAAATCAGTCGCATTTATGGCTTGGAATTGCCTCTCTTACAAGAGGAACGTGCAGCCTTTCTAAAACGTTTCTTTTTTGAGCCAGCCCTTAATATCGAAGGGATTCAGTCAGGTTATCAAGGGCAAGGGGTTAAAACGATTTTGCCAGCAGAAGCCAGTGCCAAGTTAGAAGTTCGTTTGGTTCCTGGCCTAGAACCGCATGATGTTCTGGAAAAAATTCGGAAACAGCTAGACAAAAATGGCTTTGATAAGGTAGAATTATACTATACCTTGGGAGAGATGAGCTATCGAAGCGATATGAGCGCGCCAGCTATTCTCAATGTGATCGAGTTGGCCAAGAAATTCTATCCACAGGGCGTTTCAGTCTTGCCGACCACAGCGGGGACAGGGCCTATGCATACGGTCTTTGATGCCCTAGAGGTACCAATGGTGGCCTTCGGTCTAGGAAATGCCAATAGCCGAGACCATGGTGGAGATGAAAACGTGCGAATCGCCGATTACTACACCCATATTGAATTAGTAGAGGAGCTGATTAGAAGCTATGAGTAGAGATATTATCAAGTTAGATCAGATTGATGTGACTTTTCATCAGAAGAAGAGAACCATCACAGCGGTCAAGGATGTGACCATTCACATTCAAGAAGGGGATATCTACGGTATCGTTGGATATTCTGGAGCAGGGAAATCAACCCTTGTACGGGTGATTAACCTCTTGCAAAAGCCATCTGCTGGGAAAATTACCATTGATGACGACGTCATTTTTGATGGCAAGGTAACCTTGACGGCAGAGCAGTTGCGTCGTAAACGTCAGGATATCGGGATGATTTTCCAGCACTTTAACCTGATGAGTCAAAAGACAGCAGAGGAGAATGTAGCCTTTGCCCTTAAGCACTCTGGACTCAGCAAGGAAGAAAAGAAAGCTAAAGTAGCTAAGTTGTTGGACTTAGTTGGCTTGGCGGATCGTGCTGAAAACTACCCTTCACAACTATCAGGAGGGCAAAAACAGCGTGTAGCCATTGCGCGTGCCTTGGCAAATGATCCGAAAATTTTGATTTCAGACGAGTCAACTTCTGCCCTTGACCCTAAGACAACCAAGCAGATTTTGGCCTTATTGCAAGATTTGAACCAAAAATTAGGCTTGACGGTTGTCTTGATTACGCATGAAATGCAGATTGTCAAAGACATTGCCAACCGTGTGGCAGTTATGCAGGATGGCCGTTTGATTGAAGAGGGCAGTGTTCTTGAAATCTTCTCAGATCCAAAACAACCTTTGACCCAGGACTTTATCTCAACAGCCACAGGTATTGACGAAGCCATGGTTAAGATTGAGAAGCAAGAAATCGTAGAACATTTATCTGAAAACAGTATCTTAGTGCAGCTCAAGTATGCAGGGGCTTCGACAGACGAGCCACTTTTGAATGAATTGTACAAACATTACCAAGTAACGGCTAATATCCTTTATGGAAATATCGAAATTCTCGATGGTACTCCCGTTGGAGAATTAGTGGTGGTCTTGTCAGGAGAAAAAGCAGCGCTAGCAGGTGCTCAAGAAGCCATTCGTCAAGCAGGTGTACAGCTAAAAGTATTGAAGGGAGGACAGTAGAATGACAGAGTTTATTCAAACTTACTTACCAAATGTCTATAAGATGGGCTGGGCTGGTCAGGCAGGCTGGGGAACAGCTATCTACCTAACTCTTTATATGACGGTTCTTTCCTTCATCATTGGAGGGTTCTTGGGACTGGTAGCAGGTCTCTTCCTTGTCTTGACTGCGCCAGGTGGTGTCTTGGAAAATAAGGTTATCTTTTGGATTTTAGACAAGATCACCTCCATTTTCCGTGCAGTTCCTTTCATCATCCTCTTGGCTATCTTGTCGCCACTTTCTCACTTGATTGTTAAGACTAGTATTGGGCCAAATGCAGCCCTTGTCCCACTTTCTTTTGCAGTCTTTGCCTTCTTTGCCCGTCAGGTGCAGGTTGTCTTGGCTGAGCTAGATGGCGGTGTCATTGAGGCGGCGCAGGCTAGTGGAGCGACCTTCTGGGACATCGTGGGTGTTTACCTATCAGAAGGTTTGCCAGATTTGATTCGTGTGACGACTGTAACCTTGATTTCCCTTGTCGGGGAAACAGCCATGGCTGGTGCGGTTGGAGCAGGTGGTATCGGTAACGTAGCCATTGCTTATGGATTTAACCGTTTCAATCACGATGTGACAGTCTTAGCAACCATTATTATCATCTTGATTATCTTTACAATCCAGTTCTTGGGAGATTTCTTGACCAAGAAATTAAGTCATAAATAAAAAGAGCCCTTCGGCTCTTTTTTGTTCTAGGAAGCTGCCAACAGGGGCATTTAAAGTTTTTAAATTATGGTATAATAGATAAAGTTAACTCTCTCTGGTAATAGGGTAGAAAAAAAAACAGAAAGATAAACCTTAAAGCGAGATGAGAAAATGAAAAAGGAGTTCGGTTGATATGAATTATTTCGAGGGGAATGAGTTTTTCCTTCTCTTATTTGTAGTTTTACTGATTGGTTTTGTGGTAAACTTTTTTGAAAAACGTAAGGACTACTATATTTTGGCGCTCTCCCTCTTATTCGCAGGAGCTATTTATGGCAAGAGCCGAGCGATGATTGTCTATTTGCTCGCCTTTATCGTTTATCAATATTTTCTGGTTTTTCTAGCACAGAGGATAGAAGCAAAGCGGCTGAACCCCCTGGTTTTCCTTTCCATTCTTCCTTTGGTGATCAATAAAGTCTTTGCCCTGACTTCTCTGCATTTGTTGGCCTTTATTGGAATTTCTTACATGTCCTTTAAGACCATTCAGATCATGCTAGAAATATCGGATGGCTTGATCAAAGAAAAAATCAGTGTAAAAGATTATCTACAGTTTTTGCTCTTTTTCCCAACAGTTAGTGCTGGTCCGATTGATCGGAGTAGGAGATTTTTAAAAGAGATAAACGAGGTCATGCCTCGAAAAGAGTATCTGGAGTTAGCAGGGGACGGTGTGTATCGTATCGTTCTAGGTCTTCTTTACAAGGTTGTTTTATCAACCTATGTTTATCAGATGCTACTCGCTCTAAGCAATACTGGCACAGTCGTCTACTCAATCAAGTATATGTACCTCTATACCTTGTATCTGTTCTTTGACTTTGCAGGCTATAGTCTAATGGCCGTTGGAAGTAGTAACATTCTAGGTATTCAGACACCGATGAACTTTAACAAACCTTTCTTGAGTGTCGATATCAAGGATTTCTGGACCAGATGGCATATCACCTTGTCTACCTGGTTGAGAGATTTCGTATTTTCAAGAGTATTGATGCAGGTTATCAGGAAAAAATGGTTTAAAAATAGACTACACAATGCAACCTATGCCTATATGGTCAATATGTTGGTCATGGGTTTTTGGCATGGTCTTAGTGTTAGCTACATTGTTTATGGTTTTTATCACGGTGTCTTGATGGCTGGATTTGAAGTGTATCAAAAGAAAAGCAATTTTTATAAGAAAAATAAAAACAAAAACTGGTATAAGCTGCTAAGTTGGTTTGTGACCATGAATTTGGTTATGATTGGTTTCTTTATCTTTTCAGGTGAACCCTATAAAATCTTGCTTACGATTTTAAAGAGATAAGAGATTGAAAAGAAGTCTGCCAGATTGAAGGGATAGGATAAAACGAGATGATTAAATTAAAAGCATTTTTACTATCGCTTGTGCTCGTAATTGCGACGCTTGCCCTTTTAAATGTGACCTATGTCAAGAAGATTGATGATTATTATAAAGTCAAGGATAACAGTATTCGTTACAGCACCTCGTATGAAAAGTATAAAAGTAGAGATATTCTAACAAGCAATATCACCCCCAATACACTGGTTCTAATGGGTTCCTCAGAGTTGGTCGCGACGATAAATGAAGACTATCATCCCAATAAAATTTTTAACTACAACGATTTTAATATCATGCAGATTGGGACTAGTTATTCTCAAAACATCATTCAGGCTACGACCTTAGGCTCTATTGAAGGATCTATGAGTAAGCGAAAAGTAGCTATAGTAGAGTCTGTTCAGTGGTTTGAAAAAGATGGAACCCATCAAGATGCTTTTTTGAATAAAGCTTCCCAAGAACATATTTTCCACATGCTAGATAATGACAAGATTAGTAAGGAAACGAAAGAAAAACTAATCAATCGCATTATCGAGATTACCAAGGGGAACAAGCAACAAAACGACATCTACAAAAAATATAAAAGTTATTTCATAGATGGAAAAGGAACCATTGTTGATAAAAAACTATTAGAGTTTGATAAGGCGATGTATTCCTTTAAGCTCAAACAGACTTTTTATCAAAAACATGCCAAATCAGATTATCCTTCACTAGGAGACAAAACCCCAGACTATGATTGGCAGAAGATGACGGATCAGTTTGTGGAAGAGGTCAAAAAGAAAACAGACAATAATGACTATGCTGTTGATAATAACTACTACAATACTTACTTAAAAGATCGCTATGCATCGCTAAAAGATTCCAATAAAGATTTGAGCTACCTAGAGTCACCAGAATATTCAGATATGGAACTCTTTTTGACAGTTGCTAAAGAATTGGGCATTGAAGTTGAGGTTATTATTTTCCCAGTAAACGGGAAATGGAATGATTACACAGGTGTCTCAAGAGAGATGCGAGAAAAAACTTATAAAAAAATAGAAGATGTCGCAAAAAGCCATGGTGCAACCGTATTAAACTATGGAAACAGAGAGTATGATGATTACTTTTTATTTGACGTGATGCACGTTGGAGTGAAAGGATGGATGGAAGTTGAAAAAGAACTTTACAAATTTGCAAACCAAGCTAACTAACACACATCGTTTAATCTTGTGGACACTATTTTTTTATACGGTTATCTTGAACATCGTGATTTACTGTTTTGTGACCGATTTTTCGAATATTCAAGAATTTATCTATAGTGAATTTTAAGATTGTATACAAAAAGGCCCTGGAACTAGGCATTGCTAGTCTTCAGGGCTTTTACCTTATAGTTTATCGGCTATTTTTTGACTTAGAAATTGCCCCATCACAGCCCCAATCAAGGCACAAAGGAGAATGCTTGCGACAAAGAGAAAAATTTTGTCTAGCTCTGGAGCGACCATGATACGGTCAATGTATTCTTGGGATTTCCCACGCGCAAGTAAGGTTGCCACGTAAGCTTTGGGACGGATCCACATGAGGAAGATAGGGCCACTTGTGCTAAAAGCAAAGACGAGGAAGGAGAGGGTGTTTTTGATTCGATCTCTGTAGTTTCCGAGACGAGCGATGGCATCTGCTGCAAGACCACAGGCGATAGCTGGTAGAAAAGCGCCAGCGCCGTGTTTACTAGCTAGAAAAAAGAGAGCCATAAAGAGTCCGAGAGTGGTAATCGCTCCAAAACGAGGAACCTTTGCCAAAAGAAGCATATAGACACTGCCACCGACAAGGGCAGAAAAGGCAGGCGCGTAGAACATATTGCCCGTTGAATCCACCAAGTGTCCAAGTAATACTCCGATTCCTAGACAGAGGAAGTAGAGGACGACGGCTAAGAGGGTAGTTAAGATATTTTTCTTCATGAGAATCTCCTTATATAAAACTGTCAAAATCAATTGTATCACGCTTTTAGAGGATTGTAAATGGGAGCTCTATGTTTTTGAAAACGTTTGAAATATGATATAATAGTTACATAGTTGTTTTAAGGAGGATATCATGGGAAAGTTTCTAGAATTCGTCTTTAATCGTTTCTTTTTAGGAATGATTGCGACGGCTTTTTTCTGGTTATTGACACTAGCAGGAGGTGTGGTCTTTGGTTTGGCACCAGCTAGTGCAACTCTTATGAGTTTATATGCGGAGCACGGTTATACTTATCGAGCTTATAGTTTGAAAGAAGCTTGGGAATTGTATAAGAGTAACTTTGTCAAGAGCAACCTAGCTTTCTATAGTTTTGTACTTGTAGATCTAGTCTTAGTCTATGGTTTGTACCTTTTGATTCAATTGCCTCACCAGACTATTTTTCATCTCTTGGCGACCTTTCTCAATATCCTTGTTGTTGCCTTTGTTTTTTTGGCTTATACCGTTTCATTGAAACTCCAAGTCCACTATGAGCTCTCTTATCGAAATACTGTAAAGCTCGCTCTTATCGGGATTTTTATGAATTTGCCGGCAATTGCCAAGGTTTTATTTGGTACGGTCATGCTTGTAGGAATTGGTTACTATATGCCTGCCCTCCTCTTTTTCGTAGGAATTGGTGTATGGCATTTCTTTATCAGTGATATGTTGGAACCTGTATATGAAAGTATCCATGAAAAATTGGCGACAAAATAAAATGAAGCCGTTCTGGCTCCACTCGCTCTTGCGTATCTATACCTTGGTGATGATTGTCATCATTGCAAGTTTTGCGGTCATGCTCTCCTATGCTGACTGGAGTTCCCGTGAAAAAGAAGCCCAGCGAGTAGCTCAACGTGTAACGACTCGAACAGTGAGTGAGATTGAATATTACCACAGGGAGTCGACTCAGCTAGCGCAGGAACTGGTTGAAAATCGAGCACGGATTGAAGGGATTTACAAGTATTTTAGTCTGAGTACATCGGATTATTTTTACTGGCTGTTGCAACGTAAAGCGTCTCCCTATGTCTCAGTATCCTTGTATGAAAACATTGATGATTTGTATGTAAGAAATGACTTTGTGACAGGTGTTGCAATTGTTTTGCAAGACTATAAGGAAGTCTACGTTTCTACTAGAGAGAAACGTAGCGGGGAGAAAATTCTTGCTGAGGATTTCAAACCAGCAGCCAATAGTTTTGCCATACCAGTACTTGATCCTAACTCCGATCAGTCTCTAGGTGTTATTTACGTTTCTTTATCACAGGATGTACTTTACCAAGCAATTGATAATACTCGCGGTCTGATTCCTGTGGCTGTGACGATCACCTCCCCTTTTGATACTGAATTGTTTCATATAGGGGAAAATGTAGTAGCTGAACGGGAAAATTGGATTGTTGGTTTGACATCACATGGCTATCAAGTCCAATCAGCAGTTCCCAAGGATTTTGTTCTTACTGGGACTTTAACTAGTTCCGCTGTTATTGTTGGTTTGAGTGTTCTCTTTATTATTATTTTATATGTGACCTTGAGGCAGACCTTCTCCAATTACCAAAGGCAGGTTGTGGACTTGGTGGAGTCTATCGAGGTTATTGCTCAAGGAGAAGAGGGACTTCGGATCGATACTTCTGAAAAAGATCAGGAATTGCTTCTCATTGCAGAAACCACCAATGATATGTTGGATTGCTTGGAAAAAAATATCCACGATATCTATCAGCTAGAGCTCAGCCAAAAGGATGCCAATATGCGAGCCCTACAGGCTCAAATCAATCCTCACTTTATGTACAATACTCTGGAGTTTTTACGGATGTATGCCGTCATGGAAAGCCAAGATGAACTGGCGGATATTATCTATGAATTTAGCAGTTTACTACGCAATAATATCTCCGATGAGCGGGAAACGACGCTGAAGCAAGAATTAGAATTTTGTCGCAAATACAGCTATCTCTGTATGGTGCGTTATCCAAAGTCAGTTGCCTATGGTTTTAAGATTGCACCCGAATTAGAAAATATGAGGATTCCCAAGTTTACGCTCCAACCATTGGTAGAAAACTACTTTGCCCACGGTATTGACCACCGCCGAACAGACAATGTGATCAGTATTAAGGTTTTGAAGGGTGAGGGATTTGTTGAAATCTTAGTAGTAGACAATGGTCGCGGGATGACTGCTGAGAAACTAGCTAGCTTGCAAGAAAAACTAACTCAGAGAAGTTTTGAGCACGAGGCAAGCTATAGCGGAGAGCGACAATCAATTGGAATAGTCAATGTACACGAACGCTTTGTCCTCTATTTTGGGGATCGCTACCAAATCAGTGTCGAGTCAGCTGAGCAAGAAGGTGTTCGTTACCGTATTACTATTCAAAATGAATAGAAAGGAAGGGAAATGTATAAAGTTTTATTAGTAGACGACGAGTATATGGTGACAGAGGGGCTCAAGCGATTAATCCCCTTTGAAAAATGGGATATGCAAGTCGTCGCAACAGCCAATCATGCTGATGATGCTTTAGACTATGTCAAGGAAAATCCAGTAGATGTGATCATTTCCGATGTCAACATGCCAGATAAGACAGGGCTTGAGATGATTAAGGAGATGAAGGAGCTGCTTCCAGATACCTATTATATCTTGCTGTCAGGTTATCAAGAGTTTGACTACGTTAAGAAAGCAATGAACCTAAGTGTCGTGGATTATCTGGTCAAGCCAGTGGATAAGGTGGAGTTGAGTCATCTATTAGAAAAAATTGCGAGCCAACTTCAGGAAAAGGTGGAGCAAAGCCGAACTCTCAGCCAAGAATTGGATGAAGAGGGATTTACCAACTTCTTAGCGGGTAAAGACAGCTGGTGGATAGGCCTTTCAAAGGAAAAACAAGGATCTTTCACTATTCCTTACTATGTTTTAGGTCAAGACTGGCAGATTTTTATCTCTGATCAACCACTAGATGGAATCGTAGTAACGCCTTTTGAAGCACCCTACCAACAAGCCTTTGAAAAATGGAAGATCAATGCAGAAAAAGCCCTCTTCTACGGTTCAGTTAATCTAGAAAAATCCGAGAGTTTGTTTGCTTATTATGAACCGATTTATCGCGTGATTATCCAAGGAAATATCAATCAAATCATCGAAGAATTGACCCTACTGGAGAAGGTTGTCTTAGAGAACACACCGCGCGTGGCCATCACCAAACAACTCTTTACTCAGTTTGTCATGGATGTCTTCCACTTGTTTGAGCATCTAAAAGCGGATGATATGACCGAGATTGTCAAAGCCATCCATGCTATTAACTCCTTTAAAGAATTGGTTGCCTACATCAAAGAAACCTTGACTAAGTTTTTTGGTCAGTACCGCATGAATGAAAATGTGGTGAGTGTTCTTGAAGTCATCGGGCGTGATTATCAGAAAGAGCTCTCGCTTAAGGATATCAGCAAGGATCTCTTTATCAATCCTGTCTACCTCGGTCAGTTAATCAAGCGAGAAACCAACTCAACCTTCGCAGAATTGCTCAACAAACAGCGGATTAAGGCAGCGCAACAGCTCTTGCTTTCAACCAATGATAGTATTGAAGATGTTTGCTATGCTGTTGGTTACAGCAATGTTGGATATTTCTACAAGGTTTTCCGTAAATTGTGCGGAAAATCACCAAAAGCTTACCGCAAACAAGTCGAAAGTTCCCTGTAAAACTTGTATTTACGTGCAAAAAATGCTATAATGTCCAAAATACCTTAAGGAGGAAAAATTATGAAAAAGAAACCTATTTATCTTTGGGTTTTATTAGTCCTATCAGCATTGATTTCAGCTATGTCTTTGTTTGGAATACTAAGTCCAGTACCTAGTAAAGAAGCACTAGGTGCCAGTCAAGCACAAGTACAAGGCATTAGCGCTCAGCAGCTGGAGGATACGATTAATTATCTACATAAGACAGCTGAATTATCGCATTCGACTGTTAACATCGTTTTGATTATTTTATCTGCGATTTTAGTAGTCGCAGGTATTGTGCTCTTGGTTCGTAATCATTTGCAATATGCAAATTATGCTTACATTGCTTATGTTTTGCTTGCCATTGTTGGTTCGATTTATACTTATATGGGTATGCAAGATGCTGTACAAGCTATCCGTGATGAGACTTTGCGACTAGGAACAGAAGTCCTTGGAAAGGGAACAACGATTTTATTTGTTGTTATCAATGTCCTCTTCCTTGCCATTGTCTTTTACAAGATGTGGCGTCAACAAAAAGATTTGTCTGAGGAAGTTGAAGCAGAAGAAGCCGCCTAAGTATTGACAAAAGGGAACTATCAAGTTACAATCTTGTTAGTTCTTTTTATATCGTAAACATAAAAATCGAGGTCAAAATGAAAAAAATATCCTTAGTGTATATCAGTTTGAGTGGGAATACAGAGAGTTTTGTAACCCGACTCAAGGACTATCTCCTGTCTCAGTACGAAGGGATTGAGGTACAAAAGATTCATATCAAGGATCTAGTCAAGGAAGGGAAAGATTTCTTTGAGATGGATCATCCTTATGTCGCCTTTTTACCAACTTATCTAGAAGGTGGAAATGGTGTCAATAACGGCGATGTTGAGATTTTAACGACTCCAGTGGGTGATTTTATCGCCTATGGAGACAATGCCAGTAAGTGTTTTGGTGTAGTGGGCTCTGGTAATCGCAATTTTAATAACCAGTACTGTCTGACTGCCAAGCAGTACAGCCAGCGCTTTGGTTTCCCTGTATTGGCTGACTTTGAAATGAGAGGAATGCTGGGAGATATTAAAAAGGTCGCAGCGATTATCGCGGACTTATATGGATTGGACTCAGAAAGTTAGAATCGTTCAAGTAGGCAGTTGGATTTTCTCAACTGCCTTTTGGATGCAGAAAAAAGCACCTCAGACGAGGGTGCTGCTTTGTGAACTAGCCTGCTTTTCCGATGGCAAGTGCATAGATAAAGAAGATGGCAAATCCAAAGAGGAAGATCAATCCTACAATGGCGAGGAGTTTCAACCAAGAAGGAAGATTTTTATTTTCACCTGTGACCAACACATAGTTCAAAAGGGCAAAGAATGGTGTTGTAAGAAAAGATCCAATCATGGCAAAGCGGAGCATGGTTGAAACTTGACCGGCAAAGAACTTGATGATGACGATACCAATGATAGCTGTGATGGTCATCCAGATGTTCAAAGATTTACGATTATCCTCTTTTTGATTTGCCAAGAGTTGAAGGGATGCCTGATTGACACGTGAATAGCCATCGATGACAGTAATTACTGTCCCAAAGATACAGAGGAAAGCGATGAAGGTAATCAAATATCGAGACCATTCGCCAAGGACAGAGGCGTACATGCCCACAAATTGCGAGATGTATTTGGCAGATGCCGCTTCAACCGCTTGACCTGTAGGATACTGAATGAGTGCTCCGAGAGCCACAAAGAATACAGCTAGGATAGCTGTTCCGATGTAGCCGACGTTAAAGTCGAAAAGAGCATCCTCTGTATTAAAGTTGACGGTCTTTTTCTTTTCAGCAGACCAAAGTGAGTTGATAGCTGAAATTTCAATAGGGGCAGGCATCCAGCCTAGAAGGGAAACGATAAAGGGTAGGGCTGCCATTTGCCAAGGTGTTTTCTCGATAAAATCAGAGCTGTATTCTGGGTGCTTAACGGCAGCAATGATGACGGCAAGAACAGTTGCAATAGTCAAGGCAGACATGATCCATTTTGCCATACCGTCCAATAGTTTGTAACCCCCAAAGAGCAACATAGCCCAAATGACCGCAACAAGGATAAGAGACCATTGAGTGATGCTAAGGCCAATCATGGGAAAGGCGCTAGCAATGATGGCTGAGCAAAGGATGGCAACACCTGCAGTATTGACCAAGGCAGAAAAGACATTGAGAATAAAGAAAATCCAGAGATAGAGTTTCCCTTTTTCGGCATAACCTTCGACCAAGGTCTTTCCAGTATCTGCTGTGTATTCAGCACCAAAACGGAAAAATGGATATTTAAAAACATTGGCTAAGATGACCAAGAGAAGCAGCGACCATCCATAAGAACCACCGGCTTGAGTGGAGGATACGATGTGAGAACCTCCGACTGCAGCGGAAGCCATTAGGATCCCGGGTCCCATTGCTTTTAGCTTGCTTGTCCAGGTAGACTGGTGTGATGAAGTAACTTGTGACATAAAAACCTCCTGTTTTTGAATTTTCAGAATAATCTGAATAGGTAGCTACTATTCTACAAGAAACTTATGAAAAACACAAGAGAATTTTTGAAAAATTTAGAAAATTTCAGAAAAATCATATGAAAGATATGATTATCACAAGGAAATGGTATTGATGGGAGTAAAAAACCGAGAAAAAAACTTCTCAGATTCCCTTATTTCAATTGCTCAGTGATTTCCTTAGAAAGCAGGAGTCCCAAACGGTAACCTTTATTGATGTAGTCAATCACATCATTGATATTTTCCGTTGTTTGGATCCTTTCGCGTATGTCTGTTTTGAAAACTTCGTCCTTCAGAAGCTGTTCCTGAAGGAGTTGTTGAAGTTTTTCTTTTTCGTATTTATTGATGAGAAAAAGAACGACAAGACTGATAAGAACTAAGATATAAGCATACTGGCTCATAAAATCTCTCCTGGTTTGATAAAAAAGTTGATGGTATAAGAAAAGCGAAAGAAATTTTCGCTTTTCAACTAAGTGATTAGACTAGCGGAACAGGTATCCGACAGATAAAACAAGACGGTCTTGACCTTTAACTGAAAAGTCCGTATAGGATTTGGTGTTAGTTACTTAGATTGCTTTGCAATTAAGTTATTTAAAGATTACGACATGAACCAAATCAAATCGATTTTATTTGGTTTGGTGAATTAGTAAAGCGTTTAGGCAATTCGTACTGGTTACGACGTTCTGGGACATAAATCGATAATATTTATGTCCCAGAACTAGTGAAGCGCCTAGCCAAATCACCATAGTTACGACGTCATGGCCTCTAAATCGATTATATTTAGGGGTCATGACTAGTGAAGCAGTTAGCTAGTTCGCATATAAGCGGCTAGCGTCTAACAATTAGGAACTTTAGTTCGAATTGTTAGTACTGAATCACATCTTCTCTGGTGCTTCTACTCCAAGCAAACGAAGGGCTTCTTTGAGAACAACAGCTGTTGCGTAGCTGAGGGCTAGACGGCTGTCACGCTCTGGACTTTCATCCAGGATACGAGTGTGGGCATAGTATTTATTGAAAGCTTGAGCCAAGCTGATTGCATACTTGGCAATGAGCGATGGATCATAGTTAACAGATGCGCGTTTGATGACACGGGCAAAGTCTTGGAGAAGTTTGATAATTTCCCAGCTTTCAGCATCATTTAGACTGTAATTTGCTTGAGCATTTGGTTGGAAGTCTGCTTTTCTAAGGAGAGATTGGATACGAGCGTAGGCGTATTGGATGTATGGACCAGTTTCCCCTTCAAAAGAAACCATAGCTTCGAGGTCAAAGTCATAACCATTTCTGCGATCCGTTTTGAGGTCGTAGAATTTAACAGCTCCCACTCCGACAGCTTGGGCAACCTGTTCCTTGTTTTCGAGGTCAGGATTTTTCGCTTCGATTTGTGCTTTGGCACGGCTGATTGCTTCCTGAAGGGTAGGTTCGAGCAGGATGATGTTTCCTTTACGAGTAGAGAGTTTTTGACGGTTCTTAGTTACAAGACCAAAGTCAACGTGAATCATATCATCGCTCCAGTCAAATCCCATTTTCTTCAAGACAGCTTTCAACTGTTTAAAGTGGTTAGATTGCTCTTGGCCGACAGCATAGACATTTTTCACAAAGTTGTAAGTACGAGCACGGTAGATAGCTGTTGCGATATCACGAGTGATGTAGAGAGTAGCGCCGTCTGATTTTTTAATCATAGCAGGTGGCAAATCGAAATCATCCAAGTTGACAATGCTAGCTCCGCGTGATTCTTCTAGCAAACCTTTTTCTTCAAGGATTTGCACGGCTTCGTCCATCTTGTCATTATAGAAGGCCTCCCCGTTTAAGCTATCAAATTCAACGCCGAGTAGTTTGTAGATGCGGTTGAATTCGACCAAACTTTCATCACGGAACCATTGCCAAAGTTGAGTTGCTTCTGGATCGCCATCTTCCAATTTTTTGAACCAGAGGCGACCTTCATCATCAAGAGCTGGGTCGTTTTCGATTTCAGCATTGATGCGAACGTACAATTTCAACAATTCGTCAATCGGATTAGCTTCGACGGCTTCCTTACTTCCCCATTTTTTATAAGCAACCATGAGAAGACCAAACTGTTTACCCCAGTCTCCAAGGTGGTTGATTTTAATAGTGTTGTAGCCCATTTTCTTAAAGATATTAGAAAGAGCATCTCCGATAACAGTTGAACGTAAGTGACCTACTGAGAAAGGTTTTGCGATGTTTGGACTTGATAGGTCAATCGTGATATTTTGCTCTTTGCCTTCCGTTTGTTGAGCGTAGTCAGATCCTTTTTCGATGATCTCTTTGATAACTGCTCCAGAAATGGCAGATTTATCAAGGAAGAAGTTGACGTAAGGGCCAGTTGCAACAACTTTTTCAAAGGCTTGGCTGTTGATTTTTTCAGCGATTTCAGCAGCAATCATTTGAGGTGCCTTGCGTTCGACTTTTGCAAGTGAGAAAGCAGGAAAAGCGATATCTCCCATGTCAGAGTTTTTTGGTTGTTCTAGTAAATTTAAAATAGCCTCTTGATCTAGGCTATCGATGACGCTAGCCAATTCACTAGCAATCAGTTTTTTTGTACTCATAAGTAGGCTCCTTTTGGGCTTTTATTCTATTTTATCATAAATTTAGTGAAAGAAGAAAGATTTTTTTGAATTATTCAGTTTTTTTGGTATAATTATATCTAAAAATAAACTCAAAATCGGTTATAAATATTCATGTAAGAGGTTGATATGAGAAAAAAAGAACGACACCAGTTGATTAAAAAGATGATCACTGAGGAAAAACTAGCTACACAAAAGGATATCCAAGATCGCCTAGAAGTTCGGAATGTCTTTGTGACGCAAACGACCTTGTCTCGCGACCTGCGCGAGATCGGCTTGATCAAGGTTAAGAAAAATGGTATGGTATATTATGTGCTAGCGAATGAAACAGAAAAGATTGATTTGGTAGAGTTTTTGTCGCATCATCTAGAAGGGGTTGCGAGAGCAGAGTTTACTTTGGTACTTCATACCAAGTTGGGAGAAGCAGCTGTCTTAGCAAATATTGTTGATGAAAATAAGGACGAGGCGATTTTAGGAACAGTTGCGGGAGCCAATACCTTACTGGTTATTTGTCGAGACCAGCATGTTGCCAAGCTCACGGAAGAGCGTTTGCTAGATTTGATGAAGGATGAATAGGGTTTTGGGACTTGTTCCCAAGCCTTATTTTTGACAAGGAGAGAGCCAATATGACGACAGAAAAACTATCACCTGGTATGCAGCAGTATGTGGATATTAAAAAGCAATATCCAGATGCTTTTTTGCTCTTTCGGATGGGTGATTTTTATGAGCTGTTTTACGAAGATGCGGTCAATGCGGCGCAGATTTTAGAGATTTCACTGACCAGTCGTAATAAAAATGCAGAAAATCCGATACCCATGGCTGGTGTTCCCTATCATTCTGCCCAGCAGTATATTGATGTTTTGATTGAGCAGGGCTATAAGGTGGCTATTGCCGAGCAGATGGAGGATCCCAAACAAGCGGTTGGGGTTGTCAAGCGAGAGGTGGTTCAGGTCATCACACCCGGTACAGTCGTTGATAGCAGTAAGCCAGATAGTCAGAACAATTTCTTGGTTGCCATAGATCGTGATGGCAATCAATTTGGCCTAGCCTATATGGATCTGGTGACGGGTGATTTCTATGTGACGGGGCTATTGGATTTTACGTTGGTTTGTGGGGAAATTCGCAACCTCAAGGCTCGTGAAGTGGTGCTTGGTTATGACTTGTCTGAGGAAGAAGAACAAATCCTCAGTCGCCAGATGAATCTAGTGCTTTCTTATGAGAAGGAAGGCTTTGAGGACATTCATTTACTGGATCCACGACTGGCAGCTGTGGAGCAAGCAGCAGCTAGTAAGCTCCTCCAGTATGTTCACTGGACTCAGATGCGGGAATTGAATCACCTCAAACCAGTTATCCGCTATGAAATCAAAGATTTCTTACAGATGGACTATGCGACCAAGGCTAGTCTGGATTTGGTTGAGAATGCCCGTTCAGGTAAGAAGCAAGGCAGTCTTTTCTGGCTTTTAGATGAAACCAAAACGGCTATGGGTATGCGGCTCTTGCGGTCTTGGATCCATCGTCCTTTGATTGATAAGGAGCGAATCGTCCAACGTCAAGAGGTGGTGCAGGTCTTTCTTGACCACTTCTTTGAGCGCAGTGATTTGACAGACAGTCTCAAGGGTGTTTATGATATCGAACGTTTGGCTAGTCGGGTTTCCTTTGGCAAGACCAATCCCAAGGATCTCTTACAGTTAGCGACCACCTTGTCTAGTGTGCCACGGATTCGTGCGATTTTAGAGGGAATGGAGCAACCTGCTCTGGCTTATCTCATCGAACAGTTGGATGCCATTCCTGAGTTGGAGAGCTTGATTAGTGCAGCGATTGCTCCTGAAGCTCCTCATGTGATTACGGAAGGTGGTATTATCCGGACTGGATTTGATGAAACCTTGGATAAATACCGTCGAGTGCTCAGAGAAGGGACCAGTTGGATTGCTGAGATTGAGGCTAAGGAGCGAGAAAACTCTGGTATCAGCACGCTTAAGATTGACTACAATAAAAAGGATGGCTACTATTTCCATGTGACCAATTCGCAACTGGGAAATGTGCCAGCCCACTTTTTCCGCAAGGCGACGCTGAAAAACTCAGAACGCTTTGGGACCGAGGAATTAGCTCGTATAGAGGGAGATATGTTGGAGGCGCGTGAGAAGTCAGCCAACCTAGAGTACGAAATCTTTATGCGTATCCGTGAGGAAGTCGGCAAGTACATTCAGCGTTTGCAGGTTTTAGCCCAAGGAATTGCGACAGTTGATGTCTTGCAAAGTCTAGCAGTTGTGGCCGAAACCCAGCATTTGATTCGACCTGAGTTTGGAGAGGATTCCCAAATCGCTATCCAGAAAGGTCGTCATGCTGTTGTCGAAAAGGTCATGGGAGCGCAGACCTATATTCCAAACAGTATCCAGATGTCAGAAAATACCAGCATTCAGTTGATTACAGGACCCAACATGAGCGGGAAGTCTACCTACATGCGCCAGCTAGCTATGACGGCGGTTATGGCCCAGATGGGTTCTTATGTTCCTGCTGAGAGTGCCTATTTACCGATTTTTGATGCTATCTTTACCCGCATTGGAGCAGCAGATGACTTGGTTTCAGGTCAATCAACCTTCATGGTAGAGATGATGGAAGCCAACAATGCCATTTCGCATGCGACCAAAAATTCCTTGATTCTCTTTGATGAGTTAGGTCGAGGAACTGCGACTTATGACGGGATGGCTCTGGCTCAGTCCATCATCGAATACATCCATGAGCATATCGGAGCCAAAACCCTCTTTGCGACCCACTACCATGAGTTGACCAGTCTGGAGTCCAGTTTGGAACACTTGGTCAATGTCCACGTGGCAACCTTAGAACAGGATGGACAAGTCACCTTCCTTCACAAGATTGAACCAGGACCAGCTGATAAATCCTACGGTATCCATGTTGCTAAGATTGCTGGCTTACCAGCAGAACTTTTAGCAAGAGCGGATAAGATTTTGACACAACTGGAGAGTCAAGGGGGTGAAAGTCCAAGTCCGATGAGGCAAACTAGCGCCATCACTGAACAGATGTCACTCTTTGATACACCTGAAGAACATCCTATCCTAGCCGAATTAGCTCAGCTGGATGTGTACAACATGACGCCTATGCAGGCTATGAATGTCTTAGTCGAGTTCAAACAAAAGTTATAAAAAGAGCCCACTCACATTTTTGTGAGTGGGTTTTTCTCTATTACTTTTTATGGGCCAAGAGTTGATTGATATGGTCTACTTTTTTTGCCTCTCTTTTATAGAGAATAGTCCAGATGATAAGGTAGACAATCGCAAACTCTATAATGAGTTGGAGATAAAAAATCCAGTGTAACGGGAACCAACCAGCTAGAGTTGCTAGTGGGACAAAGCCAGCCAGCATAAGGAAGAAATGAGTCAGAGTCGCACGGAGCATGCTCCAGTCACGGCTGAATAATCGGTTGCCAAAATTGAAGAGAATACCGATGGCTGCCCAGATAAGAGTACAGTAGAGCAAGACCAGGGCACCGTGAACCTGATGTTGAAACATCACTTGGCCGATTAGAGAATCGGAACTCAGTGGGGCGTAGGTACTTGGTGCATAAATGAGTGAAAAGATGATAGAGAGGATGAGGCCGATAAGAACACCAGCGGCTGCATCGTGAAAGATTTGTTTTTTCATAGTTCTAATTTCTCCTTGATGGTTTTTAGGTAACGGCGTGAAGAGTAGGTGAAGCTTTCGTTTTTTAGATAGATTTCTACCAGACCGTTGGGTGTTAGTTTGAGATGAGAGATAGAGTCGATATTGATGATTTCTGATTGGGAAATTTGGATAAAAGTGGTCGGCAGAATTTCAAGAATCTGATAGAGACGCAAATCAATGGTGTAGGTCTGAGATGCAGTTTCTGCTAGAACCTTCCGATTCTCGATATAGAAGCGTTGTATCTTACCAATCTTAACTAGATAGACCTGATCCTCGATTTTTCCTTTGATTGTTTCTTTTTGATCAAGATTTTCTGCGAACTCGATGACTTTCTGGACTTTTTCGGTCGGTTGAGGAGTTTGGACAATCAGTTTTTCCTCCTCGTAAGTTTCATTAATCTGTAGTTCTACTTTCATAAATTTCCCTCCTTTTCAGTTATACAAAGTTGTGATCACTTCTTGTACACCTTTATTAAACACTATTTTAGGGCTCATGGCAAGAGCTTTTGCCTATGCGGCGGGATTTGGAGTCTATGTGGTATTTGCTTTTTCTGGTAACATCTGAAATATGGTATAATAGCACTAATCAATTTCTAGGAAAATAGATACAGAAAGGGGCTGAAAGATGTCTCATATTATTGAATTGCCAGAGGTGCTAGCAAACCAGATCGCGGCTGGAGAGGTTATTGAACGTCCTGCCAGTGTGGTGAAAGAGTTGGTAGAAAACGCCATTGACGCTGGTTCTAGCCAGATTATCATCGAGATTGAGGAAGCAGGTCTTAAGAAGATCCAAATCACAGATAATGGTCATGGAATTGCCCACGATGAGGTGGAGTTGGCCCTGCGTCGCCATGCGACCAGTAAGATAAAAAATCAAGCAGATCTCTTTCGGATTCGGACGCTTGGTTTTCGTGGTGAAGCCCTGCCCTCTATTGCTTCTGTCAGTGTCTTAACTCTGTTGACGGCGGTGGATGGTGCGAGTCATGGGACTAAGTTAGTCGCGCGTGGAGGTCAAGTTGAGGAAATCATCCCAGCGACTAGTCCCGTGGGGACCAAGGTTTGTGTAGAGGACCTCTTTTTCAATACGCCTGCTCGCCTCAAGTATATGAAGAGCCAGCAGGCGGAGTTGTCCCATATCATTGATATTGTCAACCGTCTGGGCTTGGCTCATCCTGAGATTTCTTTTAGTTTAATCAGTGATGGCAAGGAAATGACACGAACAGCAGGGACTGGTCAACTGCGCCAAGCTATTGCTGGGATCTATGGTTTGGCTAGTGCCAAGAAGATGATAGCCATTGAGAACTCGGATCTGGACTTCGAAATTTCAGGTTTTGTGTCCTTGCCTGAGTTAACTAGGGCCAATCGCAATTATATCAGCCTCTTCATCAATGGCCGTTATATCAAAAACTTCCTGCTCAACCGTGCAATTCTTGACGGCTATGGCAGTAAGCTCATGGTAGGACGTTTTCCACTGGCTGTCATTCACATCCATATCGATCCTTATCTAGCGGATGTCAATGTGCATCCAACCAAGCAAGAGGTGCGGATTTCCAAGGAAAAAGAACTGATGACGCTGGTTTCAGAAGCTATTTCAAATAGTCTCAAGGAGCAAACCTTGATACCTGATGCCTTGGAAAATCTTGCCAAATCTACCGTACGCAATCGTGAAAAAGTAGAGCAGACCATTCTCCCACTCAAAGAAAATACGCTCTACTATGAAAAAACAGAACTCTCAAGACCTAGTCAAGCTGAGGTTGCTGATCATCAGGTTGAGTTAACTGAGGAAGGGAAAGATTTGACCTTATTTGCCAAGGAAACCTTGGACCAGTTGACCAAGCCCGCAAAACTCCATTTTGCAGAGAGAAAGCCTGCTAACTACGACCAACTAGACCATCCAGAGTTAGATCTTGCTAGCCTCGATAAGGCTTATGACAAGCTGGAGAGAGAAGAATCATCCAGTTTCCCAGAGTTGGAGTTTTTCGGGCAAATGCACGGGACCTATCTTTTTGCCCAAGGGCGAGATGGTCTCTATATCATAGACCAACACGCGGCTCAGGAACGGGTCAAGTACGAGGAATACCGCGAAAGTATCGGCAATGTTGACCAGAGTCAGCAACAACTCCTAGTGCCCTACATCTTTGAATTTCCTGTGGATGATGTTCTGCGTCTCAAGGAAAGAATGCCACTTTTGGAGGAAGTGGGCGTCTTTCTAGCAGAGTACGGAGAAAATCAATTCATCCTACGTGAACATCCTATTTGGATGGCAGAAGAAGAAATTGAGTCAGGCATCTATGAAATGTGTGACATGCTCCTCTTGACCAAGGAAGTTTCAATCAAAAAATACCGAGCAGAGCTGGCTATCATGATGTCCTGCAAGCGGTCTATCAAGGCCAACCATCGTATCGATGACCACTCAGCCAGACAGCTCCTTTATCAGCTTTCTCAATGTGACAATCCATATAACTGTCCTCATGGACGTCCCGTTTTGGTGCATTTTACTAAGTCAGATATGGAAAAAATGTTCCGACGCATTCAGGAAAATCATACCAGTCTCCGTGAGTTGGGGAAATATTAAGAACACAAAAAGCCTTTGTTCCTTTTGAACAAGGCTTTTTAATTTTTCTAAGGTGGGAACTTTGATTGGACATGGGCAACTTGACATGAGGTTTACACTTGCTTGACAAGACCAGTCCTATAAAAGTACTGAGAAATATGAATCAATTGACTCAAGGTTTCGCAGAGTCGTCTTGGTTTGAAGGATTCTCAAGACCAATCACCCTATCAAGATAACGTTGTTTGGTTTTGAGAGCCTTGTTGATAGCAATTGCAGACGCAATCAAGAGAACGAAGGTCAGCCAAATCCAGGCGGTGAATTCGACTGGGAAACTAGAGCCGGCTAAAAAGAGATAGATAGCCAGAGCTAAGACGAAAATATAAATCACTTGCCAGAGACCATAGGATTTAGCCTCTTTATAGTATTTGTCCTTATCTTCCTCCAAAATCACTGCCGTGGAAGATTTTTCAGAGTTTTCCTCCAGTAAGAGATAGTCAGTTGTCACTTGAAAAATCTTGCTTAATTCAATGATTTTTTCGGTTTCTGGAAGAACTTGTCCAGACTCCCATTTTGAGATGCTTTGCCGAGAAACATTGATTTGTTCAGCTAGCTTTTCCTGTGACCAACCTTTTTCCTTTCGGAGTTCAAATAATTTTTCTGCGAGTTTCATCATTCTATCCTCCTTTTTCTACCTCTATCCTAACAATTTTTACTTATAATGAGAATACAATCTCCTGTACTATTTGTCAACCAGAGGTTGCACCTTTTGTTGCAGTCTGTCTTGGGGAAATATGATATACTAGATAGGCAAAATAATGGAGAAAAACTATGTACGAATATCTAAAAGGAATCATTACTAAAATCACTGCTAAATACATTGTCCTAGAGGCGAATGGTATCGGTTATATCTTGCATGTAGCCAATCCCTATGCTTACTCAGATCAGGTCAATCAAGAAACTCAAATTTATGTGCATCAAGTTGTTCGTGAGGACGCCCATCTGCTTTACGGTTTCCACTCAGAAGACGAGAAGAAGCTCTTTCTTAGTCTGATCTCGGTCTCTGGGATTGGTCCTGTATCAGCTCTTGCTATTATCGCTGCCGATGACAATGCTGGCTTGGTTCAGGCGATTGAGACCAAGAACATCACCTACTTGACCAAATTCCCTAAAATTGGCAAGAAAACAGCCCAGCAGATGGTGCTGGACTTGGAAGGCAAGGTAGTCGTGGCTAGTGATGACCTTCCTGCCAAAGTCGCAGTACAAGCGAGTGCTGAAAACCAAGAATTGGAAGAAGCTATGGAAGCCATGTTGGCACTGGGATACAAGGCGACCGAGCTTAAGAAAATCAAGAAATTCTTTGAAGGAACGACGGATACAGCAGAGAACTATATCAAGTCGGCCCTTAAGATGTTGGTCAAATAGGAGATTTTTATGACAAAACGCTGTGCTTGGGTTAAAATGAACAACCCATTATATGTGGCCTATCATGATGAAGAGTGGGGCCAACCCCTTCATGATGACCGTGCTCTTTTTGAGTTGCTTTGTTTGGAAACTTACCAGTCGGGTCTATCTTGGGAAACGGTACTAAACAAACGCCAAGGATTCCGAGAAGCATTTCATGGCTATCAAATTCAAGCGGTCGCGGAAATGACAGATGGGGAGTTGGAAGCCTTGTTAGAGAATCCAGCCATCATCCGAAATCGTGCCAAGCTCTTTGCGACGCGTGCCAACGCCCAAGCATTTTTGCAAGTCCAGAAAACCTACGGCTCTTTTGACGCTTATCTCTGGTCCTTTGTTAATGGGCAAACCATCATCAATGATGTTCCTGACTATCACCTAGCACCTGCTAAAACATCCTTGTCTGAAAAGTTATCTCAAGATCTCAAAAAACGAGGTTTCAAGTTCACAGGCCCGGTCGCAGTTTTAGCTTTTCTACAAGCAGCAGGCCTGGTTGATGACCACGAGAATGATTGTGAGTGGAAAAACGGAAATTAGTGAGTGCAGGCGTCTAATTATCTGAGAATATAGAAAAAAGCTGAGAAATTCCTCTCAGCTTTTTGATTATATGCTAGTAATTTTTATAGTGCAGTAAGAAATGTCAGTCCACCTAAGACAACGCCAGCTGAGTTTGGAATAATTAGTATCCAATCCTTCTTAGGTTCTTTTGTCCATCCGTAAATAACCCAAATTAAACAAGATACTGCTGCGGATAAAGGCTGGAATGGTTGAGCTTTGTTGCCTTGTAAATTGGCAAAAATTTGTGGGATGTAGGCGATAAATACAATAATCCCGATAAAGGCTCCAATTGAACCGACAATTTGATTTATTTTTTGTTTAGTCATATACACCTCCTTTAAAAAGATATCATAGAAATAAGCAAAATGCAATAAATTCAGACACAAATTGTAACGAAAATCAATACCAAAGCACAAAAATAGAGAAATTGTTTATTTTTTGTTATGGTCAAAGCGAATGACTTGCTCCTGTGCATCTACATAGGCGTGAACGCCAAAGGGCACAATGGCTCTTGGTGTCGCGTGGCCGACATTTAGATTACAAACAATCGGGATATTGCTGTCAATGATATCCAATAGTGCCTCTTTATAGTCGTCATAGAAGGTTTCATCCATAGGTTTTCCGACCAAGAGTCCACTGATGACCTCAAATACCCCAGTTTCTTTCAAAGCCCGTAACATCTTTTTGAAGTCATCAGGCTCAGGCTTCTCTTCGCTTGTTTCTAGCAAGAGAATCTTTCCTTCCCAGTCGGATAAGTCAGGGAAGAGTTTGTACTTCTGGCAGAGCTCCGTGCTGTCTGCGTATTGAGAGTTGTCAAAGATATCATAGAGAGATTCAAGGCAACCACCGAGAATTTCTCCCTCAAACTGAGCACTTCCTTGCAACAAGTCAAAACCTGTATTTACATGACTGATACGAGCTGTTCCCAGGGCCTTGGGACTAAAATCAGTTCGTTCCTCATACCAAAGGTCGCTAGGGCGGATTTCTGAGATTCTTCCTGTCTTGATCAATTCTTTAAAGTAGTGAAAGCTATAGGGCAACATCTCCTTGTCCAATTCACAAATGTCTGCTAGAAAGGATTGCCCATAAAAAGTCTTGACCCCTAGTTTGTGCAACATAAGGTGGTTCATAGTGGTATCCGAGAAGCCAAGAAAAATCTTTGGTTTGATAACCTTTTGAAGCTGGTCGTTTTCAAAAAGATAAGGTAGCAAACGATAGGTATCATCCCCACCGATGGCGCATAGGATCATGTCGATGCTATCATCCGAAAAGGCCTGCATCAAATCCTCTGCACGTGCCTCTGGATGGTTTTTGATAAAGTCTAACCCTTTTAGCGAATGGGGCAAAAAGATAGGATTGAGTTCTAAATCCTTGAGACGTTGGAGACCCAAGTCGACTTCGTGTTTGACAAAATCCTCTCCGATAACACCGCTAGACAAACTAACAATACCAATAGTAGAAACCATATCTCATCCTCCTAGAAATAGATTGATACTCTTCGAAAATCAAATTCAAACCACGTCAGCTTTGCCTTGCCGTACTCAAGTACAGCCTGTGGCTAGCTTCCTAGTTTGCTCTTTGATTTTCATTGAGTATGAGCCTATTCTATCACAAAAGATGAGAGAAAACTACAAGAATGAGACTCAGAAGTGCTATTGAATCTCAAGAAAGCAAGTGAAAAAGCAACCGCCTATGCAGTTGCTTTTCGTTTTTCTAATCTCGCTGGATATGAGTTACTTGGTCAACTCTTGATTATAGGAGAGGGCTAAATCAATCCAGTAAGGCAGTTCTTTTTGACCTTCGATATCTAGGTCTATATAGCCATGATAAGGTCGCCCTCTCATCAATGTAGTATGAGCTCCTGTTCGGGGTAGAACTTGCTTTTCCATTTCTTTGCCAATTCTCACCATAACCAGCTCGTCCTTTCTGGAACTGACTGTAAGGACCATTTTCCCACGAATCATAAAGGCCAGGCCACCAAACAGTTTCTTTTCTTCTAACTCTTCTTCGAAAATTTGGGGAGGAAGTTTGAGTGCTAGAATTTTTCGAATCTGCTGAGCTAAAGATTGACTATATGCCATAGCTGTTCACTTTTCTTAATAACGTGATGGGCCCGCGCTTGCACTTCGGATGTTGAAACGTTTCTTGAGATAGAAGCGAAGGGCGAGAAGGGCAGCTCCCAGGATAGCCAAAGGCAATGGAGCAAGGACAGGATTGAGGTTGGCTGGTAGGAAGCTTGTTGCAAAGAAGACAACCAACCAAAGGACCATAGAGGTCAGGATAACGAGGATTGATTTCCAGAATGGAGGACGTTGGCTACGATCTGTGTCTGGTCCATAATACTGGTAGACAAAGTAGTACATCAAATAGAAGGCAAGTCCTCCTACAAGTCCAACCAATAAGAGGGTAATCAACCCATAGCCAATAGCCTGATCTGTAGAGAAGAAGGTAGTCAGAGCGCTAACCAATGCAAAGAGACTGGTGATAAAAAGGGCTGAGTCCATAATCATGAGTTTTGGATCGTCATTTTCTTTTGGATGCTCTTTTTCATATTGCTCCTTGACAGTAAAACTGTGAGCCCAATGGGTTGGAGCTCCGTAGAGGGAACGCGCCGTTGTACCTTTGGCTTGCTCTTCAAGGATTTTAGGAATGACTTCCTCAAAGACAGCTTTGATTTCAGCATCAGTTTTACCATCTTTGAGAAATTGTTGGGTAGCGATGTGGATAAACTCTTGGTTTTTCTTAGTTAGTTTTTGTAAATCAATCTGAGACATAGGGATTCCTCTTAGAACCATTTTTTATGGATGAGATAGAGAGTGAGCGAGACACTCATAGCAAAGGCGATAAAGACGATTAACCAGAAGGCGTGTGGCTCGCCGTTTAGAGGGATTTCATTATCCTTGAAGTTCATCCCATAGGCTGAGAAGATCATGGTTGGGACAGACATGACAATGGTCACGAGAGCCAGAGTTTTCATGATGTTGTTCTGGTTGTTGGAAATGATGGAGGCAAAGGTCTCTGTCATAGAGTGAAGGACGTTTCCATAGATATCTGCCATCTCGATGGCCTGTTGGGTTTCAATCAGGGTATCTTCGAGCAGGTCTTGGTCCTCTAGGTATTTCTTGATATTGCTAGTTGCGCTGGTCAATTTCTTAATCACGCGCTCATTTGTCTTAAGTGAGGCCTTGAAATAGACGATGGTCTTTTCCAATTCCATGAGCTCGATCAGTTCTTCATTTCGAGTGGATTTGTGAAGTTGACTTTCGATTTGTTCACTCTTACGGTCGATCGAACGAAGGGCAGTCAGGTAAAGCTCTGCGTTGCGATAGAGAATCTGGAAGATAAAACGTGAACGCATGAAGGTGTAAAAGTTACGCAGTCTACGGTTGATAAAGACATCGAGAACGGGGAGGGATTCCAAGCAGGTGGTGATAATGGTTTCCTCGGTGATGATAATCCCCAACGGAATCGTAACGTAGTAGGTACGATTGTTTCTTTCCTCTGTGATGGGAACGTCCACGATGATCAAAGTGTACTCATCTTCGATGGTGATACGGGACATTTCTTCCGCATCGAGCGGTGCTCGAAGGTCGGTGATGTCGATATCGAAGGCGTTGGCGATTTCCAACGATTCATTTTGTGTAGGATTGACGAGGTTGATCCAAGTACCCGGTTCAAGCGTGTCGATCTCTTTAAATTCAGTTGTTGTTGAGAGAAAAACTTGTTTCATATCCCCTATCCTTTCCTACTATTCAGTGATTCATTTTTTGCACCGTACTATTATACTATAAAAACAGCTTTTTGGGTAATAGAATTTCACATTTTTTGGTATAATGGAAAGCAATAATGGACTAGAAAGAACAAAGATGCAAGATAAAATTGTGATTCATGGGGCACGTGCCCATAACTTAAAAAATATCGATGTGGAGATTCCTAGAGACAAGCTGGTCGTCGTAACGGGCTTGTCAGGTTCTGGGAAATCCAGTCTAGCTTTTGATACCCTCTATGCGGAGGGACAACGTCGCTATGTAGAGAGTTTGTCAGCCTACGCTCGCCAGTTCTTGGGCAATATGGAAAAACCAGACGTGGATGCTATTGATGGCCTCAGCCCAGCTATTTCCATTGACCAGAAAACCACCAGCAAAAACCCGCGCTCGACCGTTGGAACAACGACTGAAATCAATGACTATCTGCGTCTCCTCTACGCACGTGTGGGGACGCCTTACTGTATCAACGGGCATGGGGCTATCAAGGCTTCTTCTGTTGAGCAAATCGTTGATAAGGTCTTGGAGTTGCCTGAACGTCAGCGTTTGCAAATTTTAGCTCCTGTCATTCGTAAGAAAAAAGGGCAACATAAGAGCGTCATTGAAAAGGTTCAGAAAGACGGCTACGTCCGCGTCCGAGTGGATGGGGAAGTCTATGATGTGACCGAAGTACCAGAGCTATCCAAGAGCAAGAAGCACAATATCGATGTCGTGGTTGACCGTATTGTCATCAAGGAGGGTATCCGTAGCCGTCTCTTTGACTCCATTGAGGCTGCCCTTCGTATCGCAGAAGGCTATGTGATTATCGACACTATGGACGATTCTGAGTTGCTCTTCTCTGAGCATTATGCTTGCCCAGTTTGTGGCTTTACTGTTCCAGAGTTAGAGCCTCGTCTCTTCTCCTTTAATGCCCCTTTTGGCTCTTGTAGCGAGTGTGATGGTTTAGGCATCAAGCTGGAGGTGGATGCTGATTTGGTAGTTCCTGATACCAGCAAAACTTTGCGTGAGGGGGCTTTGGCTCCTTGGAATCCTATCTCATCCAACTACTATCCAAACATGCTGGAACAAGCCATGACAGCCTTTGGAGTGGATATGGATAAGCCTTTTGAGGACTTGTCAGAAGAAGATAAAAACTTGATTCTCTATGGGTCTGAGGGCAAGGAATTTCATTTCCACTATGAGAATGAATTTGGCGGTGTGCGCGATATCGACATTCCTTTTGAGGGAGTTGTCAATAATATCAAGCGTCGTTACCATGAGACTAACAGTGATTACACCCGCACTCAGATGCGCCTCTATATGAATGAACTGACCTGCGGAACTTGTCACGGCTACCGTCTTAACGATCAGGCCTTGTCTGTCCGTGTGGGTGGCGAGCAAGGTCCCCATATCGGAGAGATTTCAGACTTGTCTATCGCAGACCACTTGGAGTTGGTGAGCCAGCTGACCTTATCTGAAAATGAAGCCATCATAGCTCGTCCTATTCTCAAGGAAATTAAGGACCGTTTGACCTTCCTCAATAACGTGGGTCTTAATTATCTAACCCTGTCACGTTCGGCAGGAACCCTATCAGGAGGAGAGAGTCAGCGTATTCGCTTGGCAACCCAGATTGGTTCTAATCTATCAGGCGTCCTTTATATTCTAGATGAGCCGTCGATCGGACTTCACCAGAGGGACAATGACCGTCTCATTGCCAGCTTGAAAAAAATGCGTGACTTGGGCAATACTCTCATCGTTGTGGAACACGACGAAGATACCATGCGCGAGGCGGATTATCTGATTGACGTTGGTCCTGGTGCGGGAGTCTTTGGTGGGGAAATCGTCGCTGCAGGGACACCTAAGCAAGTGGCTCGCAACAGTAAGTCCATCACAGGTCAGTACTTGTCGGGCAAAAGAGCCATTCCAGTGCCAGCAGAGCGCCGTTCCGGAAATGGTCGTTTTATCGAGGTGACAGGAGCGCGTGAGAACAACTTGCAAAATGTCACTGCTCGCTTCCCACTAGGAAAATTTATCGCAGTGACGGGGGTATCTGGCTCAGGGAAATCGACCTTAATCAACAGTATCCTCAAAAAAGCCATTGCCCAGAAGCTTAACCGTAATTCAGACAAACCTGGTAAGTTTAAGACGATTACAGGGATTGAGCATGTAGACCGCTTGATTGATATTGACCAGAGCCCAATTGGACGGACTCCAAGGTCTAACCCTGCTACCTATACGGGAGTTTTTGACGATATACGTGACCTCTTTGCCCAGACAAATGAGGCTAAGATTCGTGGTTACAAGAAGGGCCGTTTCAGTTTCAACGTCAAGGGTGGTCGTTGCGAAGCCTGCTCAGGTGACGGGATTATCAAGATCGAGATGCACTTCTTGCCAGATGTTTACGTGGCTTGTGAAGTCTGCCACGGGACTCGCTACAACAGTGAAACCCTAGAAGTCCACTATAAGGAAAAGAATATCTCGCAGGTTTTGGACATGACCGTCAACGATGCGGTGGAATTCTTCCAACATATTCCAAAAATTCAACGCAAACTTCAGACCATCAAGGATGTGGGGCTGGGCTATGTAACGCTAGGGCAACCGGCTACCACCCTTTCTGGGGGAGAAGCCCAGCGTATGAAGTTGGCTAGCGAACTCCATAAACGCTCGACAGGAAAATCTTTCTACATTCTGGATGAGCCGACGACAGGGCTTCATACCGAGGATATCGCTCGCTTGCTTAAAGTCTTGGCTCGCTTTGTCGACGATGGAAATACAGTCCTCGTCATCGAGCACAATCTAGATGTTATCAAGACAGCAGACCATATTATTGACCTAGGACCTGAGGGCGGTGTCGGTGGTGGAACCATCATCGCAACAGGAACCCCAGAAGAAGTAGCGGCCAACGAAGCCAGCTACACCGGACACTATTTGAAAGGAAAGTTACATCATGAATAAACGTGTACAAGCATTTCTAGCTAAAATGCAAGAAAAAGAACTAGATGGCATCATTATCAATAACCTTAAAAACGTCTATTATTTGACTGGTTTTTGGGGCTCGAACGGAACAGTTTTTATCAGCCGTGACCGTCAGGTCTTGGTGACAGACTCTCGCTATATCATTGCAGCTAAGCAAGAAGTGACAGGTTTTGAGATTATGGCTGACCGTGATGAATTGGCTGTCATTGCAGGCATTGTTAAGGATATGGGCTTGTCTCGCGTCGGTTTTGAGGACGAGATTTCGGTCTCTTATTACCATCGTATGCAGGCGGCTTTTGCAGGGATCGACTTGCTTCCACAGACTCAGTTTGTTGAAGCGCTCCGTATGATTAAGGATGAGAAAGAGATTGCGACTATTCGCAAGGCTTGTTCCATCTCAGACCAAGCTTTTCGCGATGCACTTGACTTTATCAAACCAGGGAAAACTGAAATCGAAATTGCCAACTTCCTTGATTTCCGCATGCGGGAGCTAGGAGCGGCAGGCTTGTCTTTTGATACCATTCTAGCAAGTGGAATCAACTCTTCTAAGCCCCATGCCCATCCAATGCACAAGCCGGTTGAAGCGGGAGAAGCCATCACCATGGACTTCGGCTGTCTCTACGACCACTATGTCAGCGATATGACACGGACCATCTACCTCGGTCATGTCAGTGACGAGCAGGCAGAGATTTACAATACTGTCCTGAAAGCCAACCAAGCCTTGATTGACCAGGCTAAGGCAGGATTAGGTTTCCGCGACTTTGACAAAATACCTCGTGATATTATCATCGAGGCAGGCTATGGCGACTACTTTACCCACGGTATTGGACACGGTATCGGACTGGATATTCACGAAGAACCTTACTTTAGCCAAACTTCCAAAGAAGTCATTAAATCTGGTATGGTCTTGACTGATGAACCGGGTATCTATATTGAAGGTAAATACGGCGTTCGTATTGAAGATGATATCCTGATTACAGATAACGGTTGCGAATTGTTGACTCTAGCTCCAAAAGAATTGATTGTTATCTAAAAAATGAGATAAATCGTTGACTTTTATATTTTAAAGGTTTATACTGATAGACGAAAACGGTAGGTGAGGCTACCATAGGGATACGGATGACTACCGCAAAGCAGTGGAGACACTACTCGTTGGTCAACAGTCCTGGTCGTGAAGGCCAAGACTAAGCTCATTTCATTGCCCTATGGAGTTAAAGCTTGAACGAAAAACAGATAATTAGTTTTTTAATCCTGCCATTTTATGGCAGGATTTTCTACTGTTTTAGAACAGGGAAAGGAGACAGACGATGCAAATTGACGACCACCCAGAACCGCACATACACAGCCAATCGCTGATTTGTGTCGTTCTGCCCTTATAAAGTGATTGGTCTCTGTGTATGAAACACATCATTCATACAGATAGGAGAAACCAATGAAAACTACAAAAGAAAGATTAGCAGCAGCTATTCATACACCTTTAAACGAAACTCTATCTTTTTACAAGACAAGTCTAACAGGCTTAACTGAGGAACAGATAGAAAAGAATCGTGATTTATATGGTGAAAACACCATCACCAAGGGTCAGGAAGACAGTATCCTCAAAAAAATTTACGAATCTATTATCAATCCATTTACAATCATCTTGCTGGTCATTGCAATGATTTCCATGGTGACCAATGTCTGGTTGGCGAAGCCTGGGCAAGAAGATCCGACGACCTCTATCATCATCGTTGTCCTAGTCCTCATTTCTGGTGGCATTCGATTTGTCCAAGAACTGCGAAGCGACAAAGCTGCGACCAATCTTTCAAAAATGATTGTGAACACAGCCACAGTTATCCGCGAAGGCCAGAGTTTCGAGGTCGCGATTGAGGATTTAGTCGTTGGAGATATGGTCAAGTTGAGTGCTGGGGATATGATTCCAGCAGACCTCCTTTTGATTGAATCACGTGATTTCTTTGTCCAACAGTCTGGTTTGACAGGTGAAAGTGACTCGGTTGAAAAACTGGCCTTGTCAAAAATGAGTCAGTCAAACTTTGATAGTCTGCTAGAAGCAGAAGCGCTCGCCTTTATGGGAACCAATGTGATATCAGGAAGTGCCAAGGCTTTGATTCTAGCGGTCGGTGATGACACCATGATGGGAGAAATCGAGCAGACCCTCAATACCTATGACGAACCGACCTCTTTTGAACGGGAGATGAACAGCATCTCTTGGCTCTTGATCCGTTTGATGTTAGTCATGGTTCCCATCGTCTTTCTCTCCAATGGCTTGACAGATGGCGACTGGCTGGAAGCAGGTGTGTTTGCACTGAGTGTTGGTGTTGGTTTGACACCTGAGATGCTTCCTATGATCATCACGGCTAGTTTAGCAAAAGGCTCCATTATCATGGCCAAGGAAAAAGTCGTCATCAAAAAACTCAATGCCATACAGGACCTAGGTGCTATTGATATCTTATGCACGGATAAAACCGGAACCCTTACCCAAGACGAAATTGTCCTAGAATATCCTTTGGATATACATGGAGATTTGGATTTATCTGTGTTGAGACGTGCCTATCTCAATTCCTATTTTCAAACCGGTTTGAAAAACTTGATGGACCGTGCCATTATCAGTAGAACTGAAAAAGAAGCTAAAGAACACGCTATTCTACAAAATTTGGGTACTAGCTTCCAAAAAATAGACGAATTGCCCTTTGATTTTGAACGCAGACGGATGAGTGTCATCGTCAAGGATGAGAACGAAGTTGTTAGTTTGGTAACCAAGGGTGCCCTAGAGGAAATGCTTGCGATTTCAACCCATGTGGAATATCAAGGTCAGATTAGCCCTCTGACGGATGATATCCGAGTGGAAATCTTAAAAGAAGTAGATCAACTTAATCAACAGGGATTGCGAGTCTTGGGAGTCGCCTATAAAACAGGCCTAAAAGAAGGTTTTGCTTACTCCGTTGAAGATGAAAAAGAGATGATTCTAACAGGATATCTTGCCTTTCTAGATCCACCAAAACCATCAGCAGCACCTGCTATCCAAGCTTTGTTAGAACACGGTGTTCAAACAAAGATCTTGACGGGGGACAATGAGAAGGTAACCCAAGCAGTTTGCGAAAAAGTTGGTCTAGACGTTGATCAAATCTTGTTGGGTTCGGATATTGACGCCATGACGGACGAAGAGTTGGCTCGAGCAGTTGAGAAGGTGACTGTCTTTGCCAAACTCTCTCCAGATCAAAAAGCACGAATCATTTTACAAATCAAATCGAATGGACATTGTGTCGGCTATATGGGAGATGGGATCAATGATGCCCCTTCTATGAAAGTGGCAGATGTGGGGATTTCTGTTGATACAGCAGTAGATATTGCCAAAGAAACGGCTGATGTCATTTTGCTAGATAAGGATTTGATGGTGCTTGAAAAAGGGCTGGTTGAAGGACGTAAGGTCTACGCTAATATGACCAAATATATCAAGATGACGGTCAGCTCTAATTTCGGGAACATTTTCTCTCTGTTAGTGTCTGGTATTTTTTTACCTTTCCTTCCTATGGCTCCGATTCACTTGATTGTCTTAAACCTCGTCTACGACCTTTCTTGCATTGCCTTGCCATTTGATAATGTGGATGAAGACTTTTTGAAACATCCCCATAAGTGGGAAGCTAAGTCTATTACTCGTTTTATGATTTGGATGGGTCCGATTTCTTCTGCCTTTGATATTTTGACCTTTATCTTGCTCTATTTTGTCATTGTCCCAATGGCGACAGGTCAAGCCTATGCTCACGGAGCAGAGTCTGCAACGGGCTTTATTATTTTGTTCCAGACAGGTTGGTTCATTGAATCCATGTGGTCCCAAACCATGGTTATCCATATGCTTCGTTCAGCAAAGCTTCCTTTCTTGCAAAGTCGTCCGTCATGGTTTGTTCTTGGAACAACCTTGCTAGCAGCTAGTTTTGTGACCTTCCTTCCCTACTCTTCAATTGCTAGCCTTCTTCATTTAACCCCTTTGGAACCAATTTATTTCCTCTTTTTGCTTTTGATCATCGTTTTCTATATGATCAGTGTTACAGTAGTGAAACGAATCTATATCAAAAAATTTAAAAGTTGGCTATAAATTGATTTTGTCAAGAAAAAAGTACGAAAATCGCTAAAAAAAGTTAAATTTTTTTAAAAATAGGTCGCAAGTCGGATGTTTTTTATGGTATAATAGACTAAACTGATAGTAACATGTAGCGAAAGGGGTAGGCACATGATTAAGATTTATACCGTCTCCAGTTGCACAAGCTGTAAGAAAGCGAAGACTTGGCTCAACGCACACCAGTTAAGTTATAAAGAACAAAACCTTGGTAAAGAAGGGATTACGAGAGAAGAACTACTTGATATTCTGACAAAGACAGATAATGGAATTGCCAGCATTGTATCATCAAAAAACCGCTATGCGAAAGCTTTAGGAGTTGACATCGAAGATTTGAGTGTGAATGAAGTGCTCAACTTAATCATGGAAACACCACGGATCTTAAAAAGTCCTATTCTAGTTGACGAGAAGCGTTTGCAGGTCGGTTACAAAGAAGATGATATCCGTGCCTTTTTACCACGCTCTGTCCGTAATGTAGAAAATGCAGAAGCACGTTTGCGTGCAGCTCTATAAACATCGAGGCTGGGGTATCTCCTAGCCTTGTTCATTTTTTATCAAAAAATTATGTGAGGAATTATGAAAAAGATAGTAATTGGCGCAGCTACTCTCCTCCTGCTACTTGCAGGATGTGGCCAAAAGAAGGAAACGACATCCAGTTCAAAACATGAATCCGAAACGCTCCAGTCTACTCTGCCCATTTTGGAAAATGCGGAAAAGAATACGGTTGTGACCAAGACTTTGATTTTCCCTGAGTCAGGAGATGGCGTCAAGCAAACGCAAACCATTACCTATAAAGGGAAACAATTTCTAAAATTGGTTATTCGGCAGATACGGCCCTTAAGTGAGGAATTGAAATCCTTTATCGCTGACCACGGTCTTGAAGAAACTCAAAAAGCTCTTTTAGAAGCAGAAGAAAAGGATGAAATGCTTCAGGAAGCGCGCAAATTGGCAGGTTTTACACTTGAAACCAAACTGCTCAGTGAGACTGAAATCCAGACCACAACGACCTATGATTTACAAGTCTTGGATGTCAAAAAGGCGTCACAGACAGATTATTTGAAAAATCTTGGCTTAGAGACTCTTTTGAAAAATGAACCAAGCCAATATATCGCAGACAGAGTGGCAAATGGTGCGACAGAACAGTAAGAAAATCCAAATAAATGGATTGACTTAATTGTAGAACGTAAGGAAATATGCTATAATAGTACTATTCTAAGGAAAGAGGGTGTTAGAATGGGATTTACTGAAGAAACTGTACGGTTTAAATTGGATGATTCCAACAAGAAGGAAATCAGTGAAACGTTGACAGATGTCTATGCTTCTCTGAATGAAAAGGGTTATAATCCGATAAATCAAATCGTCGGTTATGTATTGAGTGGAGACCCTGCCTACGTTCCTCGTTACAACAATGCACGAAATCAAATCCGTAAGTATGAGCGTGATGAAATTGTTGAAGAATTGGTGCGCTATTACCTTAAAGGACAAGGAGTCGATCTATAATCTATGAGAATTATGGGATTGGACGTCGGTTCAAAAACGGTAGGCGTGGCCATTAGTGATCCACTAGGCTTCACTGCTCAAGGACTTGAAATCATCCAAATCAATGAGGATCAGGGCCAGTTTGGCTTTGACCGTATCAAGGAATTGGTTGACAGCTATAAGGTGGAACGCTTTGTAGTAGGTTTGCCAAAAAACATGAACAATACCAGCGGTCCGCGAGTAGAAGCCAGTCAAGCCTATGGTGCCAAGCTAGAAGAACTCTTTGGTTTGCCAGTAGACTATCAGGATGAGCGCTTGACGACCGTTGCTGCGGAACGTATGTTGATTGAACAAGCAGATATCAGCCGTAACAAACGCAAGAAAGTTATTGATAAGTTGGCTGCTCAGCTGATTTTGCAAAATTATTTAGATAGAAAATTTTAAGACAGAGGAGAAACTATGTCACACGATCACAACCACGATCACGAAGAACGTGAATTGATTACACTAGTAGATGAGCAAGGAAATGAAACCTTGTTTGAAATTCTTTTGACCATCGACGGAAAAGAAGAATTTGGTAAAAACTATGTTCTTCTAGTGCCAGTTAACGCAGAAGAAGATGAGAACGGTGAAGTTGAAATCCAAGCTTACTCATTCATCGAAAATGAAGATGGAACGGAAGGCGAATTGCAACCAATTCCAGAAGACTCAGAAGACGAATGGAATATGATTGAAGAAGTTTTCAACACATATATGGAGGAGTAAAAACGTCCAGTGTACGTTTTTAGCCCACGTTGAAATTCATAGTAGCTAGTGATTAGCTAACCAGGTAAGAGGTCGGGATTTTAGTCCCGACCTCGCTTTTTATTTGTAATCATACTTTGATGTGGTAGTTGATTGGACTTTTGTTAAGGAGACATGTATGTTTGAAGTAGAAGAATGGCTGCATAGTCGGATTGGTTTAAACTTTAGATCTGGACTTGGACGAATGCAGCAAGCAGTGGATTTGCTGGGGAATCCTGAGAAGACTTATCCTATTATCCACGTAACAGGGACTAACGGTAAAGGGTCAACTATTGCCTTCATGAGGGAGTTGTTTGTTGCTCATGGTAAAAAAGTTGGTACTTTTACCTCTCCTCATATCGTCAGTATCCATGATCGAATCTGTATTAATGGGCAACCAATCGCAGAGGAAGACTTTGTCCGTATAGCCAACCAAGTCAAGGAGATGGAGAAAATTCTCTTAGAAACACATGATCACTTGTCTTTTTTTGAGTTGTTGACCCTGATTGCCTTGCTTTACTTTAAAGAGCAGGGAGTGGATCTAGTCCTGCTAGAAGTGGGAATTGGTGGTTTGCTTGATACCACTAATGTCGTAACAGGAGAGATTGCAGTTATTACTTCCATTGGCCTAGATCATCAGGAGACCTTGGGTGAGAGTCTGGAGGAAATAGCAGGGCAGAAAGCTGGTATTTTCAAGGCCGGCAAGAAGGCGGTCATTGCCAAGCTCGCTCCAGAAGCTAAACTTGTCTGTCAAAAAAGAGCGAGAGAGTTAGGTGTGGATCTCTATCAAGCTGGGCGAGACTTCTTCTTGAATGCTGGGGATTTTTCAAGTAGCCTAGCTAGTTTTTCACAACTTGAAATCAGTTTGGAGGGCGCTTATCAGCAAGAAAATGCTGCCTTGGCTTTAGAAACTTTTCTTCTGTTTATGGCGTCAAGAGGTAAAAGGGTCGAAGAAGAGTTTGTCAGACGGGCTTTGAAGGAGACACATTGGGCAGGTCGATTAGAACGGATTCGCCCGAAAATCTACCTAGATGGGGCTCACAATCTTCCAGCTTTAACTCGTTTGGTCGAGTTTATCCAAGGGAAAATCCAGCAAGGATACCAGGCTCATGTCCTTTTTGGCGCTCTTAAGCGCAAGGATTACCAAGGGATGTTAGCCTATCTAACAGAGCAGTTGCCTCAGGTGGAACTTAAGGTAACAGGCTTTGACTACCAAGGATCTCTAGAAGAAAGCGATGTTTCTGGTTATAAACTGGTTGACTCTTATCGTGATTTTATCAGCGAATTTGAAGAAAATGCCAACAATCAGGACTTGCTTTTTGTGACGGGCTCTCTCTATTTTATCTCGGAAGTACGAGCGGGTTTGGTGGGAGATCATGAGATTAGTTGACCTTCTAGACTTAAGTTGCTATACTGGGGATAGGAAAACTCGAAAACGATTTCAGAAATACATTAGCACAAAAGAAAGGAAGTCGCTATGAAAACGAAAACATTCACACTTTCTATTGCTTCCCTAGCAATTCTTAGTCTTTTAGCAGCTTGTGAACCTAAGGCACAAGCCCCTGCTCAGCAACCATCCACTCAACAAGAATCATCTTCTAGTTCCGCAACAAGTACTAGTCAACCACAAGCCTCCTCAAGTCAGGACACTACTGTAGCTCAACCTACGAACATCGATGGTACCTATACTGGAAAAGATGAGAATGACCAGATCACTCTTGTTGTAACAGGTAAAACTGGTACATGGACTGAGGTCGAGCCAGATGGAGATAAGGAAATCAAGCAAGTCACCTTTGAGCCAGAAAATCAACGTGTCATCATCGGTGATGATGTCAAGATTTACGCAGTTAATGGTAATCAAATGACTATTGACGATATGGATCGAGAGGCATCTGACCGAGTAGTATTAACGAAACAATAATGATTAAGTAAAAGTTCCAATGAGATGAAAGCTATCTTTTTGGAGCTTTTTTGTTTAAAAACGTTACCAGTGGTTCTTTACTATTTTTTTACTTAAAGCGCTTACAAACATTTATAAAATGAAGGATAAGGTCGTATACTTATGGTAAATAATCAAATAGCGCAAAGGCGCAGGAGGAAAAGCATATGGCTACATTTTATGTTCCATCAGTTAACCTTATTGGTAAAGGTGTTGTAAATGAAGTAGGTCCGTATATCAAGGAACTGGGGTATAAGAAAGCCCTTTTGGTGACAGA
Source organism: Streptococcus oralis (assembly GCF_901543815.1). Taxonomy (GTDB): domain Bacteria; phylum Bacillota; class Bacilli; order Lactobacillales; family Streptococcaceae; genus Streptococcus; species Streptococcus oralis_CM. Next base: position 1,765,819 of record NZ_CABEIU010000002.1, on the reverse strand, counting down.
CAAGTTCATCGAGGAAAGTGATATTTTACCTAAGATCCTAAAACCATTAGATGCTGAAGGGATTGAATATGTGATCTTTAGCGATGTGGAGCCAAATCCGACTTGCAAGAACGTTACAGATGGAGTGGCTGCCCTGAAAGAGCATGGATGTGATTTCATCATCAGTCTTGGGGGAGGGTCTCCACAGGATGCGGCTAGTTGTATCTCTATCATTGCGACAAATGGTGGAAAACCTCAAGACTACGAGGGTCTTCACAAGTCTGCTAAAAAAGGGTTGCCAGTGGTTGCGATCAATACAACAGCTGGAACTTCAGCAGAAATCACGATTAACTATGTCATTACTGACGAAGAACGCAAGGTCAAGATGGTAATGGTTGATAAAAACAGCCTCGCCCTCATCTCTGTCAATGATCCGGAACTCATGCTTTCAAAACCGAAAGGCTTGACAGCAGCGACAGGTATGGATGCTCTGACCCACGCTGTCGAGGCCTTGGTAACACCGGGTGCTTATGATGTGACCAAGAAACTCTCTATCGGGGCCATTGAACTCATCAAGGAGTATCTTCCTCGTGCTGTAGCTAATGGACAAGATATCGAAGCGCGTGAGGCTATGGTCAATGCCATCTTCCTCGGTGGTATGAGCTTTAACAATGCTGGTTTGGGCTACGTTCACTCTATGGCTCACCAACTCGGTGCGGTATATAACTTGCCGCATGGTGTCTGCTGTGCCATGCTTCTCCCTGTTGTAGAACGTGAAAATGCCAAGCGTGTACCAGAAGCTTTCCGCAATGTAGCCAAGGCTTTGGGTCTCCATGTTGAAGGGAAAACAGACCAAGAATGTGCTGACTATGCTATTGCTGAAATTGAAAAACTATCTGAAACCGTTGGTATTCCTAAGAAACTCACTGAACTAGGTATCGACGAAAAAGACTTTGACTTTGATTACCTTTCTAAGAATGCTTTGATCGATGCCTGTGCACCTGGAAATCCATTTATGCCAACCTTAGAAGAAACTATTGCACTATACAAAGAACTCTTCTAAAGATTAAGTAGAGCGGAAGCGACGTATCCCCCAAAATATAAATAATATTGGAAAGAACTATCATTTTGGTAGTTCTTTTTAAGTCTCTTAATATCTTAGTTAAAAATATAAAAAGGTAAAAGGTTGCCATCTCCCCCTGAACTGAGGTATACTAGTAGAAATATTAGTTTAGCAAGCAATTAGGGAGATGTTAGAAAAGGAAGGGGATGTATGACAGCTAGAAAAATGCAGCTACTCATGTCTAAGTATGGTTTTAGTATTGCCATCATGTTGACGGAGTTGATTCTCGTCTTTGGTTTATTTCTCTATCTAGGACAGATGGCTCCAATTCTCTGGATTATCCTTGTCATTTTAGTAAGCTTAGCGACCATTGTATCAATTGTCAATCGGTCCATGAATCCAGAAAGCAAGGTGACTTGGCTGTTAGTAGCCTTTGTGCCAGTGTTTGGCCCCTTGCTCTATATCATGTTTGGAGAACGCCGTTTATCTAAAAAAGAAATGAAACAGCTAAAGCAACTCCAATCAATGGTCGACCGAGAGGACAATAGCAGAGCCCTCCGTTTGGAGTTAAAGGAAGAGGATAAGTCGGCTTACGGAGTCATCAAATCCCTCCTCAGCATGGACACGAATGCCGATGTCTATGATCGAACGGATACACAATTTTTTGCATCTGGTGAAAGCATGTGGTATCAGATGCTAGAGGATCTCAAGAAAGCTGAGAAGTTTATCTTTCTCGAATACTATATCATCGAAGAAGGTTTGATGTGGAATAGTATTTTAGAGATTTTGGAAGAAAAGGCAGCTCAAGGAGTAGAAGTTAAGCTCCTCTATGATGATATTGGTTGTATGGCAACCTTGCCTGGAGATTACACCATCCAGCTTCGCAGTCGAGGGATTGAAGCCCACAAATTTAACAAGGTGATTCCACGCTTGACCGTTGCTTATAACAACCGTGACCACCGTAAAATCATGATTATCGATGGTCAAATTGCCTATACAGGTGGTGTCAATCTGGCCGATGAGTATATTAACCATATCGAGCGCTTTGGTTATTGGAAGGATAGCGGTATTCGCCTAGATGGATCAGCGGTTAAGGCTTTTACTAGACTCTTTTTATCAACTTGGTATATCAACCGTGGGGAAATTAGCGACTTTGACCAATACCATCTCGAAAATCAACCCAAAGATGGGATGGGGCTTTGCATTCCTTATAGTAGTGGGCCAAAACCCATCTACCGAGCTCAGGTTGGAAAAACGGTCTATCAAAATCTTATCAATCAAGCTACAGATTATGTCTATATCACGACTCCTTATCTGATCGCTGACTATGATCTAACCGAGAGTATCAAAAATGCAGCTCTGAGAGGAGTAGATGTACGAATTGTGACGCCATGTATCCCAGATAAGGAGATTATCCAATTGGTTACTCGGGGAGCCTATCCAGACTTGCTATCTGCTGGAGTTCGCATTTATGAGTACAGTCCCGGATTTCTTCATAGCAAGCAAATGCTTGTCGATGGAGAGGCGGCAACTGTGGGAACCATCAATTTTGACTATCGGAGTTTGCTACACCACTATGAAAATGCCGTCTTGCTTTATAGAACGCAATCTATCATAGATATTGAGAGGGACTTCAAAGAGATTTTTAAAGTTTCTCAAGAAATCTATCCCCACACAATCAAAACAAGCTGGTATCAAAGCCTGATCAAGGAAATTGTTCAGTTGTTTGCGCCCATGCTCTAATTATCCATCAAGATCTGGCCCAAGGCTGGATCTTATTTTTGTCTTTTTGCGAATAGATAAGCAGGAGGATGAAAATGCTAAATCAAGAAGACTATGATTTTATCCTAGAGTTTCAAACAAGCAATTTACACCGTTTTCGAGAGATTGAACGCTATGCTGAGCTAGATAAGAAGTTAAGGAAATATCAATCCTTAGCTGACATTCCTGTAAGATTTTGATATACTAAAACAGATAAACTTACTAGGAGAAATTGAATGAACGTATATGAGGAAAAAGACGAACAGCTAGAAGAATTTCGATATCAGTATCGGGAACGGCTGGATCAAGAGTCTGAATTTGGGCTGGAGCGAGGTAAGAAGAAACGAACTCCACTTCCGTTTTTTAGTGTGGCAATTTGGAGTCTGGCTGCTACAGCTGTTTCTGTCATGTTGCCTCTGATCTTTGGTTTGGTGAGCCCCCAACAGATGCAAGATCTTTATACTGGTTGGGCGCTACATCAGAGTGGGCAGATTTACACGGATTATTATGGTTCAAATGGACTGCTTTATTACGTACTAATCTATCTCTCTCAAGGGAGTATTCTTTTTGCTTTGGTGGAGTGGTTGGCCTTGTTCGGAGCTGGTGTTTTTCTATTTAAATCCTCAGATACCTTGACAGGTCAGGGAGAGCAGGCTAGACAGCTTTTGTTGGTTTTCTATCTGCTTGTGGGCAGTCTGGGATTTGGTGGTAGCTATGCAGTGGCTGTGGCCTTGCCTTTTCTATTTTATAGTTTTAGCCTAGTGGCTGACTATCTGGATGATCCAAGTAACGATAAAGGTTTCTTGCGAGTTGGGATGAGTTTAGCATTAGCTTTCTTTCTATCACCTATTCCCACAGCCTTGTTTGCAGCCACACTTGCCTTAAGTTTGTTTGGATTTAATATTGCCAAGCGTAAATTTGTTCATGGTTTGTATCAATTTTTCGCATCAGCTCTAGGATTTTCTCTCCTTTTTTATCCAATTGGCTATTATACTGTATTAACAGGAACTTTTGGTGATGCGATTAGCCATACTTTGTATCCAATAGATACGCTTAGTCTATTTTCAAATGCCAATCTTATGGAGAATGCTGCTTTCTATGGTTTGCTATCCATCGGTATTGGGATTCTGACATTGATCTTTTCAGGATTGTTTCAATCTAAACCAGCCAAACAATCTGCTGTCTCAATAGGCGCTATTTTAGGTTTACTGGTAACTCTTGCTTTATTAATTCTTTCAAAAGAACCTTTGCATGGCTCACGTTTGGCAGCGATTTTGCCCTTTCTGACATTGTTATTGTTAACCAACATCAAAGAAGGAAGCCCTGATCGTATCAGTCGTAGTAGACGAAGAGTTCGCTCTTCATCACTCTTTGGTCGCTACCTCAAGGGAAATTTCTATCTACCATTAGTTGCGATAGTCTATTTACTTTTCCTACCTGTTTTGAGTCGCTATATTTCGCATCCAAGTACTTATCAGGAACGTGAGCAGCTTGCTAGCTTGGTCAAACAGCAAACGAGTTCCGAGGATCGTGTCTATGCTTGGGATAATCGGCCAGATTTCTACCGCGCAAGTGAACGCTTGGCACCAAGCTCTCTAGTGACACCAACACTCTATACTGCAAGCGACGAGAATAAAACGAAACTAGTCAATGACTTGAAAGAAAATCAACCGAAGATGATTTTGGTCAACCAAAAGGTTGCCTTGTGGTCGGATGTAGAGAGCCTACTTAGTGAAAAATACGAGCTTGTTCAGACGGATAGTAAGGAATTCAAGCTTTATAAATCTAAATAGCAAATCAATATCTTGTGTATTTTTAAAAATTTTAGAATTTTTAACACAAGATATTGATTTTTCTTTTTAGAGTGGTATAATATCACTTAAGAAGAAAAATAGAAAAGAGCATGGATATGATTGTATTAGAAGAAAATCTTGCAACCGTTCCCACTTTGTTCGTTGAAAAACGAGATGGTAGACGTGTAGTGTTTGATATAGACAAGATTGACAAAGCTCTCCATAAGGCGGCTGACAAAGTCATGGATGTGACACCCCTGGTCGAAAAACGTCTAAATAGCCTGCTTGAGCGTATTGTTGCGGAAATTCACAGTCGTTTCCCTCAAGGTGTCAAGATTTACGAGATTCAGAATATCGTAGAACATGAACTCCTTGAAGCCAAAGAATATGCGTTGGCTGAGGAGTATATCACTTATCGGACACAAAGGGATTTTGAGCGCTCAAAAGCGACAGATATCAACTTTAGTATTCATAAACTTCTCAATAAAGATCAGGCGGTTGTCAATGAAAATGCCAATAAAGACAGTGATGTCTTTAATACCCAGCGTGATTTGACAGCAGGGATTGTTGGGAAATCAATCGGACTGCAAATGCTTCCTAAGCACGTAGCCAATGCTCACCAAAAGGGAGATATCCACTATCATGACTTGGACTACAGCCCCTACACTCCGATGACCAACTGCTGTTTGATTGATTTTAAAGGCATGTTGGAAAATGGTTTTAAGATTGGAAATGCGGAGGTAGAGAGTCCTAAGTCTATTCAGACTGCGACAGCTCAGATTTCCCAAATCATTGCCAACGTTGCTTCTAGCCAGTACGGAGGCTGTTCAGCTGACCGTATCGATGAGGTCTTGGCGCCTTACGCAGAGAAGAATTATCAAAAACATCTCAAAGATGCAGAAGAATGGGTCTTGCCTGAAAAACGGGAAGATTATGCTTGGAAGAAAACCCAAAAAGACATCTACGATGCCATGCAATCTCTTGAGTATGAAATCAATACTCTCTTCACTTCAAATGGTCAAACACCTTTTACTTCACTAGGTTTTGGTCTGGGAACCAATCGTTTTGAACGAGAAATTCAAAAAGCTATCTTGACCATTCGGATCAAGGGTCTTGGTTCAGAACACCGCACAGCCATCTTCCCTAAACTCATCTTCACACTTAAACGAGGCCTTAACTTGGAAGAATGGACTCCTAACTACGACATTAAGCAGTTGGCCCTAGAGTGCGCAACCAAACGGATGTACCCAGATGTCTTGTCCTATGATAAGATTGTTGACTTGACAGGTTCTTTCAAGGTTCCTATGGGTTGTCGTTCGTTTCTTCAAGGATGGAAGGATGAGAATGGTGTAGAAGTCAATTCAGGTCGCATGAACCTGGGAGTTGTAACGGTTAACCTGCCCCGTATTGCTCTCGAGTCTGAGGGCGACATGAATAAGTTCTGGGAAATCTTCAATGAGCGGATGAATATCGCAGAAGATGCTCTAGTTTACCGTGTCGAACGAACCAAGGAAGCAACACCGGCAAATGCTCCTATCCTCTACCAGTACGGTGCTTTTGGCCATCGTCTAGGTAAAGAAGAAAGTGTTGACCAGCTCTTTAAGAATCGTCGCGCAACTGTTTCGCTGGGCTATATTGGTTTATACGAAGTGGCAACTGTCTTCTTTGGAAATAGCTGGGAACACAATCCAGAAGCCAAGGAATTCACGCTGGATATCATTCGTGATATGAAACGCCGTGTAGAAGAGTGGTCTGACCAATATGGCTACCATTTCTCTATCTACTCAACACCGTCTGAAAGTTTAACAGACCGTTTCTGCCGACTAGATACAGAGAAGTTTGGCTCTATTCCTGACATCACAGACAAGGAATACTATACCAATTCTTTCCACTACGATGTTCGTAAAAATCCAACACCGTTTGAAAAATTAGACTTTGAGAAAGTCTATCCAGAAGCAGGTGCATCAGGTGGTTTCATCCATTATTGTGAGTATCCAGTCCTTCAGCAAAATCCTAAAGCCTTGGAAGCTGTCTGGGACTATGCCTATGACCGCGTGGGCTATCTAGGAACCAATACTCCGATTGACCGTTGCTACAAGTGTGACTTTGAAGGGGATTTTGAACCAACTGAGAGAGGATTTGCTTGCCCTAACTGTGGCAATAGCGACCCTAAAACGGTGGATGTGGTCAAACGAACTTGTGGCTACCTAGGTAATCCTCAAGCTAGACCTATGGTCAACGGCCGTCACAAGGAAATCGCTGCGCGTGTCAAACACATGAATGGCTCAACGATTAAAATAGCTGGCCATCAAGTAACAAATTAGAAAGAAATAAAATGGGAAAATATCAATTAGATGATAAAGGGCGCGCACAAGTGGCCCGCTATCACGAGAAACACTCTAAAGGTGGAGCTGGTAAGAAAGAACGCTTGCTCAACCTCAGAGAACAATTTTTAAACAAGAATAAGAAAAAATAAAAGTGAGAGTCAGCTCTCGCTTTTCTCATAGTGGGAGGTAAGGATGGAACTACGTAGACCGACAATAGTAGATAGAGAAGCTGTTTTAGACATGATGGCAGAGTTTGAGCAGACCCAATCAGCCCACGATGGGGGCTTTTGGGATACAGAGAACTTTGTGTATGAAGAGTGGTTGGAAACAAATAAGCAAAAAGAGATGGGAATAAACTTGCCTGAAAATCGTGTTCCTTCTATTCAATTTGTATCATTTGATGATGTAGGTCGTGCTCTAGGATTTTTGAATCTGCGATTGAGACTGAATGAGGGTTTACTGAATTATGCTGGCCACATTGGATACTCCATCCGACCGTCTGAAAGAGGCAAAGGTTATGCCAAGGAAACTCTCCGTCAGGGCTTGCAAGTTGCTAAGGAAAAGAACATCAAGAAAGCTCTGGTGACCTGTAGCGTGAATAATCCTGCTAGCAGAGCAGTCATTCTAGCAAATGGAGGTCTCATTGAGGATGTTCGTAATGGAGTTGAGCGTTATTGGATAGAGGTAGCGAATGAATAATCCTAAACCACAAGAATGGAAAAGCGAGGAGCTTAGTCAAGGGCGTATCATTGACTACAAGGCGTTTAACTTTGTAGATGGAGAGGGTGTTCGCAACTCCCTCTATGTAGCAGGTTGCATGTTTCATTGCGAGGGGTGTTATAATGTTGCGACTTGGTCTTTTAATGCTGGCATTCCCTATACAGCAGAATTAGAAGAACAAATTATGGCAGATCTTGCTCAGCCCTATGTTCAAGGCTTGACTTTGCTAGGAGGAGAGCCTTTTCTCAATACGGGCATTCTCTTGCCTCTCGTTAAACGCATCAGAAAGGAATTGCCAGAAAAAGACATCTGGTCCTGGACGGGCTACACTTGGGAAGAAATGATGCTGGAGACCCCAGATAAACTGGAACTTCTATCGCTGCTTGACATTCTTGTAGACGGACGGTATGATCGAACTAAGAGAAATCTCATGCTCCAGTTTCGAGGTTCGTCCAATCAACGAATTATCGATGTACAAAAATCCCTCAAAAATGGGCAAGTAGTGATTTGGGATAAGCTTAATGACGGAAAAGAAAGCTATGAACAGGTGAAGAGAGAATGAAAGGAAAAGACTTAATAGATCAGCTGGTCTCAGAAATAGAAAAGGGAAAAGTCAGGACACTGGGAATATACGGTCATGGGGCTTCGGGTAAATCAACCTTTGCACAGGAATTACATCAATCCCTAGATTCTACTACAGTAAATTTACTAGAAACAGATCCCTATATCACCTCAGACCGTCATCTGGTAGTACCAAAGCAAGCGCCAGATCAAAAGGTGACAGCTTGTCTCCCGGTGGCACATGAATTGGCAAGTTTGCAGAGAGATATCTTAGCCTTGCAGGCGGGTATGGATGTCTTGACAATTGAAGAGCCTTGGAAGGCTAGTGAAATCTTGTCTGGAACGAAACCAGTTCTGATTGTCGAAGGGATGTCTGTTGGTTTTCTTCCTAAAGAACTATTTGACAGAACAATCTGTTTCTACACGGATGAAGAGACCGAATTAAAGCGGCGCCTAGCTCGAGATACGACTGTGAGAAATCGCGATGCATCCGTTATATTGGCTAGCCATCAGATGAGACGGGAGCAGTATCTGCGATACTATAAAGAAACTGAGTCAAGTGCGGACATTCTAGTGGATCAATCAGAAGATAAATTTGATGTCAAGAGGACTTAACTTATATAGAAGAAAATCCCTAATTTTAAAAAGAAAAAATAGGAAACCAGTTTCATTGTAAAAAAAACGAAAAAATAGCAACAAATCCCTTGCAATCGCAGGGGCTTTGTGTTATTCTATTATGGTGCTGTAAATTACAGCTTTAGCTTTGATGCAAGAGGTTGCGACACGCTCGGTTGCATTGCCACGCAACACCGCGTCGGTTTTCTTGTGGAGCTAGCCTATTATCTTAAATAGACGAAAAGGAGAAAAAGATGGCAAACAAAAAAATCCGTATCCGTTTGAAAGCTTACGAACACCGTACGCTTGACACAGCGGCTGCAAAAATCGTAGAATCAGCTACTCGTACAGGTGCACAAGTTGCGGGTCCAATCCCACTTCCAACTGAACGTAGCCTCTACACAATTATTCGTGCGACTCACAAATACAAAGACTCTCGCGAACAATTTGAAATGCGTACACACAAACGTTTGATCGATATCGTTAACCCAACTCAAAAAACAGTTGATGCTTTGATGAAATTGGATCTTCCAAGTGGTGTAAACGTAGAAATCAAACTTTAATCTAAAGCTTGATACCTTGAGCATAAAAAACGCTCGTTAAAAACTTTTTGAATAAAAAATATAGAAAAGGAACTATTTTCTCATGACAAAAGGAATCTTAGGGAAAAAAGTGGGAATGACTCAAATCTTCACTGAAGCTGGCGAATTGATCCCTGTAACAGTTATTGAAGCAACTCCAAATGTTGTTCTTCAAGTTAAAACTGTTGAAACAGACGGATACAACGCTATCCAAGTTGGTTTCGATGACAAACGCGAAGTATTGAGCAACAAACCTGCTAAAGGACATGTAGCGAAAGCTAACACGGCTCCTAAGCGCTTCATTCGTGAATTCAAAAACGTTGAAGGCTTGGAAGTTGGTGCTGAAATCACAGTTGAAACATTCGCAGCTGGAGACGTTGTTGACGTAACTGGTACTTCTAAAGGTAAAGGTTTCCAAGGTGTTATCAAACGCCACGGACAATCACGTGGACCAATGGCTCACGGTTCTCGTTACCACCGTCGTCCAGGTTCTATGGGACCTGTTGCACCTAACCGCGTATTCAAAGGTAAAAACCTTGCAGGACGTATGGGTGGCGACCGTGTAACAATTCAAAACCTTGAAGTTGTACAAGTTGTTCCAGAAAAGAACGTTATCCTTATCAAAGGTAACGTACCAGGTGCTAAGAAATCTCTTATCACTATCAAATCAGCAGTTAAAGCTGGTAAATAATAAAGAAAGGGGAAATCAGTCACAATGGCAAACGTAACATTATTTGACCAAACTGGTAAAGAAGCTGGCCAAGTTGTTCTTAACGATGCAGTATTTGGTATCGAACCAAATGAATCAGTTGTGTTTGATGTGATCATCAGCCAACGCGCAAGCCTTCGTCAAGGAACACACGCTGTTAAAAACCGCTCTGCAGTATCAGGTGGTGGACGCAAACCATGGCGTCAAAAAGGAACTGGACGTGCTCGTCAAGGTTCTATCCGCTCACCACAATGGCGTGGTGGTGGTGTTGTCTTCGGACCAACTCCACGTTCATACGGCTACAAACTTCCACAAAAAGTTCGTCGCCTAGCTCTTAAATCAGTTTACTCTGAAAAAGTTGCTGAAAACAAATTCGTAGCTGTAGACGCTCTTTCATTTACAGCTCCAAAAACTGCTGAATTTGCAAAAGTTCTTGCAGCATTGAGCATCGATTCTAAAGTTCTTGTTATCCTTGAAGAAGGGAATGAATTCGCAGCTCTTTCAGCTCGTAACCTTCCAAACGTGAAAGTTGCAACTGCTACAACTGCAAGTGTTCTTGACATCGCAAATAGCGACAAACTTCTTGTCACACAAGCAGCTATCTCTAAAATCGAGGAGGTTCTTGCATAATGAATTTGTATGATGTTATCAAAAAACCTGTAATCACTGAAAGCTCAATGGCTCAACTTGAAGCAGGGAAATATGTATTTGAAGTTGACACTCGTGCACACAAACTTTTGATCAAGCAAGCTGTTGAAGCTGCTTTCGAAGGTGTTAAAGTTGCCAACGTTAACACAATCAACGTAAAACCTAAAGCTAAACGTGTTGGACGTTACACTGGTTTTACTAACAAAACTAAAAAAGCTATCATCACACTTACAGCTGATTCAAAAGCAATCGAGTTGTTTGCTGCTGAAGCTGAATAATCTAAGGAGGAAATATCGTGGGAATTCGTGTTTATAAACCAACAACAAACGGTCGCCGTAATATGACTTCTTTGGATTTCGCTGAAATCACAACAAGCACTCCTGAAAAATCATTGCTTGTTGCATTGAAGAGCAAGGCTGGTCGTAACAACAACGGTCGTATCACTGTTCGTCACCAAGGTGGTGGACACAAACGTTTCTACCGTTTGGTTGACTTCAAACGTAACAAAGACAACGTTGAAGCAGTTGTTAAAACTATCGAGTACGATCCAAACCGTTCTGCAAACATCGCTCTTGTACACTACACTGACGGTGTGAAAGCATACATCATCGCTCCAAAAGGTCTTGAAGTAGGGCAACGTATCGTTTCAGGTCCAGAAGCAGATATCAAAGTCGGAAACGCTCTTCCACTTGCTAACATCCCAGTTGGTACTTTGATCCACAACATCGAGTTGAAACCAGGTCGTGGTGGTGAATTAGTACGTGCTGCTGGAGCATCTGCTCAAGTATTGGGTTCTGAAGGTAAATACGTACTTGTTCGTCTTCAATCAGGTGAAGTTCGTATGATTCTTGGAACTTGCCGTGCTACAGTTGGTGTTGTCGGAAACGAACAACATGGACTTGTAAACCTTGGTAAAGCAGGACGTAGCCGTTGGAAAGGTATCCGCCCAACAGTTCGTGGTTCTGTAATGAACCCTAACGATCACCCACACGGTGGTGGTGAAGGTAAAGCACCAGTTGGTCGTAAAGCACCATCTACTCCATGGGGCAAACCTGCTCTTGGTCTTAAAACTCGTAACAAGAAAGCGAAATCTGACAAACTTATCGTTCGTCGTCGCAACGAGAAATAATATTAAACTAGTCGCTTAAGCAACTAGTAAATCCGCCAGCTCGGTAGCGCTCCATGTGAGCGCAAGCCGCTGTGGTACAACATTTAAAGGAGAAAATATAAAAATGGGACGCAGTCTTAAAAAAGGACCTTTCGTCGATGAGCATTTGATGAAAAAAGTTGAAGCTCAAGCTAACGACGAAAAGAAAAAAGTTATTAAAACTTGGTCACGTCGTTCAACGATCTTCCCAAGTTTCATTGGTTACACTATTGCAGTTTATGACGGACGTAAACACGTACCTGTTTACATCCAAGAAGACATGGTAGGTCACAAACTTGGTGAATTTGCACCAACTCGTACTTACAAAGGTCACGCTGCAGACGACAAGAAAACACGTAGAAAATAAGGAGAACATAAATGGCAGAAATTACTTCAGCTAAAGCAATGGCTCGTACAGTACGTGTTTCACCTCGTAAATCACGTCTTGTTCTTGATAACATCCGTGGTAAAAGCGTAGCCGATGCAATCGCAATCTTGACATTCACTCCAAACAAAGCTGCTGAAATCATCTTGAAAGTTTTGAACTCAGCTGTAGCTAACGCTGAAAACAACTTTGGTTTGGATAAAGCTAACTTGGTAGTATCTGAAGCATTCGCAAACGAAGGACCAACTATGAAACGTTTCCGTCCACGTGCGAAAGGTTCAGCTTCACCAATCAACAAACGTACAGCTCACATCACTGTAGCTGTTGCAGAAAAATAAGGAGGTAAAATCGTGGGTCAAAAAGTACATCCAATTGGTATGCGTGTCGGCATCATCCGTGATTGGGATGCCAAATGGTATGCTGAAAAAGAATACGCGGATTACCTTCATGAAGATCTTGCAATCCGTAAATTCGTTCAAAAAGAACTTGCTGACGCAGCAGTTTCAACTATTGAAATCGAACGCGCAGTGAACAAAGTTAACGTTTCACTTCACACTGCTAAACCAGGTATGGTTATCGGTAAAGGTGGTGCTAACGTTGATGCACTCCGTGCAAAACTTAACAAATTGACTGGAAAACAAGTACACATCAACATCATCGAAATCAAACAACCAGATTTGGATGCTCACCTTGTAGGTGAAGGAATTGCTCGTCAATTAGAGCAACGTGTTGCTTTCCGTCGTGCACAAAAACAAGCAATCCAACGTGCAATGCGTGCTGGAGCTAAAGGAATCAAAACTCAAGTTTCAGGTCGTTTGAACGGTGCAGATATCGCCCGTGCTGAAGGATACTCTGAAGGAACTGTTCCACTTCACACACTTCGTGCAGATATCGATTACGCTTGGGAAGAAGCAGATACTACATACGGTAAACTTGGTGTTAAAGTATGGATCTACCGTGGTGAAGTTCTTCCAGCTCGCAAAAACACTAAAGGAGGTAAATAACCAATGTTAGTACCTAAACGTGTTAAACACCGTCGTGAATTCCGTGGAAAAATGCGCGGTGAAGCAAAAGGTGGAAAAGAAGTAGCATTTGGTGAATACGGTCTTCAAGCTACAACTAGCCACTGGATTACTAACCGCCAAATCGAAGCTGCTCGTATCGCCATGACTCGTTACATGAAACGTGGTGGTAAAGTTTGGATTAAAATCTTCCCACACAAATCATACACTGCTAAAGCTATCGGTGTGCGTATGGGATCTGGTAAAGGGGCACCTGAAGGTTGGGTAGCACCAGTTAAACGTGGTAAAGTGATGTTCGAAATCGCTGGTGTATCTGAAGAGATTGCACGCGAAGCACTTCGTCTTGCTAGCCACAAATTGCCAGTTAAATGTAAATTCGTAAAACGTGAAGCAGAATAAGGAGAAGGCATGAAACTTAATGAAGTAAAAGAATTTGTTAAAGAACTTCGTGGTCTTTCTCAAGAAGAACTCGCGAAGCGCGAAAACGAATTGAAAAAAGAATTGTTTGAACTTCGTTTCCAAGCTGCTACTGGTCAATTGGAACAAACAGCTCGCTTGAAAGAAGTTAAAAAACAAATCGCTCGTATCAAAACAGTTCAATCTGAAGCGAAATAATAGACTAGGGAAGGAGAAATTTCAATGGAACGCAATAATCGTAAAGTTCTTGTTGGACGTGTTGTATCTGACAAAATGGACAAGACAATCACAGTTGTAGTTGAAACAAAACGTAACCACCCAGTCTATGGTAAACGTATTAACTACTCTAAAAAATACAAAGCACATGATGAAAACAATGTTGCCAAAGAAGGCGATATCGTACGTATCATGGAAACTCGTCCGCTTTCAGCTACAAAACGTTTCCGTCTTGTAGAAGTTGTTGAAGAAGCGGTCATCATCTAATCAAGCCTGAAAGGAGAAAACTGAAATGATTCAAACAGAAACTCGTTTGAAAGTCGCAGACAACAGCGGTGCACGCGAAATCTTGACTATCAAAGTTCTTGGTGGTTCTAAACGTAAATTTGCGAACATCGGTGATGTCATTGTGGCATCTGTAAAACAAGCTACTCCTGGTGGTGCGGTTAAAAAAGGTGACGTTGTAAAAGCTGTTATCGTTCGTACTAAATCAGGTGCTCGTCGTGCTGATGGTTCATACATCAAATTTGACGAAAACGCAGCAGTTATCATCCGTGAAGACAAAACTCCTCGCGGAACACGTATCTTTGGCCCAGTTGCACGTGAATTGCGTGAAGGTGGCTTCATGAAGATCGTGTCACTTGCTCCAGAAGTACTTTAATTTTTAGAAACAAACTAGTCCCCTAGCTTCAAGCTAGGGTGCCCTTATGGGCGTAAGAAAAATCAAGGAGAAATCTAATGTTTGTAAAAAAAGGCGACAAAGTTCGCGTAATCGCTGGTAAAGATAAGGGAACAGAAGCTGTTGTCCTTACTGCCCTTCCAAAAGTAAACAAAGTTATCGTTGAAGGTGTTAACATCGTTAAGAAACACCAACGTCCAACTAACGAGCTTCCTCAAGGTGGTATCATTGAGAAAGAAGCAGCTATCCACGTATCAAATGTTCAAGTATTGGATAAAAATGGTGTAGCTGGTCGTGTTGGTTACAAATTTGTAGACGGTAAAAAAGTTCGCTACAACAAAAAATCAGGCGAAGTGCTTGATTAATCACGAAGGAAAGGAGAAGTATAATGGCAAATCGTTTAAAAGAAAAATATCTTAATGAAGTAGTTCCTGCTTTGACAGAACAATTTAACTACTCATCAGTGATGGCTGTGCCTAAAGTAGATAAGATCGTTTTGAACATGGGTGTTGGTGAAGCTGTATCAAACGCTAAAAGCCTTGAAAAAGCTGCTGAAGAATTGGCACTTATCTCAGGTCAAAAACCACTTATCACTAAAGCTAAAAAATCAATCGCCGGCTTCCGTCTTCGTGAAGGTGTTGCGATCGGTGCAAAAGTTACCCTTCGTGGTGAACGTATGTACGAATTCTTGGATAAATTGGTTTCAGTTTCACTTCCACGTGTACGTGACTTCCACGGTGTTCCAACAAAATCATTTGACGGACGCGGAAACTACACACTTGGTGTGAAAGAACAATTGATCTTCCCAGAAATCAACTTCGATGACGTTGACAAAACTCGTGGTCTTGACATCGTTATCGTAACAACTGCTAACACTGACGAAGAGTCACGTGCATTGCTTACAGGCCTTGGGATGCCTTTTGCAAAATAATATAGGAGGTAAATCTAATGGCTAAAAAATCAATGATTGCTAAGAACAAACGTCCAGCGAAGTTCTCTACTCAAGCTTATACTCGTTGTGAAAAATGTGGTCGTCCACATTCAGTTTACCGCAAATTTAAACTTTGCCGTGTTTGCTTCCGTGAATTAGCTTACAAAGGACAAATTCCTGGTGTAACAAAAGCATCTTGGTAATTTAAGATATCAAGGGCGTCAAAACTCCAAGTGAAAATAGGAAACTTGACGAAGAAACTGAAGTTTCTAGGAAAGTTTATCTTTTTCACACAGAGTTTAGCCCGGGTTCAGTTGGGCTTGCCAATTTGAACCCAAGCTACAGCTTTGGCAAAAAAGACCAATTTTCTTTGGAGCATCGCTCCTGCATCAAATTGCCTATTTTTGCTCTTGCTGTTACGCTCTTTGTATCATGTATTAACTAGCAAGTGCAACTTGCAAACTACTAGTAAGAGGAGAAAAACAAAATGGTTATGACTGACCCAATCGCAGACTTCCTAACTCGTATTCGTAACGCTAACCAAGCGAAACACGAAGTACTTGAAGTACCTGCATCAAACATCAAAAAAGGGATTGCTGAAATCCTTAAACGCGAAGGTTTTGTAAAAAACGTTGAAATCATCGAAGATGACAAACAAGGCATCATCCGTGTATTCCTTAAATACGGACCAAACGGTGAAAAAGTTATCACTAACTTGAAACGTGTTTCTAAACCAGGACTTCGTGTCTACAAAAAACGTGAAGACCTTCCAAAAGTTCTTAACGGACTTGGAATTGCTATCCTTTCAACTTCTGAAGGTTTGCTTACTGATAAAGAAGCACGCCAAAAGAATGTTGGTGGGGAAGTTATCGCTTACGTTTGGTAATATTTAGCTCCCAATTTCTTTGTGACTCTTCGTTATCGTCTCTTGCCTAACCCAAAGTTATACCTGCGAGACGATGCCTAGATTCACTTTGAAATTGAAACCTAAATGTTCCTTTAAATCGAGAAATCGATTTAACCCCCGTGAAAACTGGCCGTTCTGGCCTGACAATTTAACAGGAGAAATTAAACATGTCACGTATTGGTAATAAAGTTATCGTGTTGCCTGCTGGTGTTGAAATCACTAACAATGACAACGTTGTAACTGTAAAAGGACCTAAAGGAGAACTTACTCGTGAGTTCTCAAAAGATATTGAAATCCGTGTGGAAGGTACTGAAGTAACTCTTCACCGTCCAAACGATTCAAAAGAAATGAAAACTATCCACGGAACTACTCGTGCCCTTTTGAACAACATGGTTGTTGGTGTATCAGAAGGATTCAAGAAAGAACTTGAAATGCGCGGGGTTGGTTACCGTGCACAACTTCAAGGATCTAAACTTGTTTTGGCTGTTGGTAAATCTCATCCAGACGAAGTTGAAGCTCCAGAAGGAATTACTTTTGAACTTCCAAACCCAACAACAATCGTTGTTAGCGGAATTTCAAAAGAAGTAGTTGGTCAAACAGCTGCTTACGTACGTAGCCTTCGTTCACCAGAACCATATAAAGGTAAAGGTATCCGTTACGTTGGTGAATTCGTTCGCCGTAAAGAAGGTAAAACAGGTAAATAATGTTGAGTGGTTGATCATCAACCACCAACCTATTTTCCAACTTTGTGCATAGCACACGATTTAAAACTAAAGAGGTGAAAACTGTGATTTCAAAACCAGATAAAAACAAACTCCGCCAAAAACGCCACCGTCGCGTTCGCGGAAAACTCTCTGGAACTGCTGATCGCCCACGTTTGAACGTATTCCGTTCTAATACAGGCATCTACGCTCAAGTGATTGATGACGTAGCGGGTGTAACGCTCGCAAGTGCTTCAACTCTTGACAAAGAAGTTTCAAAAGGAACTAAAACTGAACAAGCCGTTGCTGTCGGTAAACTCGTTGCAGAACGTGCAAACGCTAAAGGTATTTCAGAAGTGGTGTTCGACCGCGGTGGATATCTATATCACGGACGTGTGAAAGCTTTGGCTGATGCAGCTCGTGAAAACGGATTGAAATTCTAATAGGAGGACACTAGAAAATGGCATTTAAAGACAATGCAGTTGAATTAGAAGAACGCGTAGTTGCTGTCAACCGTGTTACAAAAGTTGTTAAAGGTGGACGTCGTCTTCGTTTCGCAGCTCTTGTTGTTGTTGGTGACCACAATGGTCGCGTAGGATTTGGTACTGGTAAAGCTCAAGAAGTTCCAGAAGCAATCCGTAAAGCAGTAGAAGATGCTAAGAAAAACTTGATTGAAGTTCCTATGGTTGGAACAACAATCCCACACGAAGTTCTTTCAGAATTTGGTGGAGCTAAAGTATTGTTGAAACCTGCTGTAGAAGGTTCTGGAGTTGCCGCTGGTGGTGCAGTTCGTGCCGTTGTGGAATTGGCAGGTGTGGCAGATATTACATCTAAATCACTTGGTTCTAACACTCCAATCAACATTGTTCGTGCAACTGTTGAAGGTTTGAAACAATTGAAACGCGCTGAAGAAGTTGCTGCCCTTCGTGGTATTTCAGTTTCTGATTTGGCATAAGAAAGGGGATAAAATGGCTCAAATTAAAATTACTTTGACTAAGTCTCCAATCGGACGCATTCCATCACAACGTAAAACTGTTGTAGCACTTGGACTTGGCAAATTGAACAGCTCTGTTATCAAAGAAGACAACGCTGCTATCCGTGGTATGATCACTGCAGTATCTCACTTGGTAACAGTTGAAGAAGTAAACTAATGAATTTTTAGGGGATGTGGCAATACTCATCCCCTAAAACTAGATATAGTCATCTAAGATGACGAATGTATAGGCGAGTTGATAAGGGAGACAACCTTTTCTCTCTTATCGGCGCTAGCATTTTACAAAAGAGGAGAAAATAATAATGAAACTTCATGAATTGAAACCTGCAGAAGGTTCTCGTAAAGTACGTAACCGTGTTGGTCGTGGTACTTCATCAGGTAACGGTAAAACATCTGGTCGCGGTCAAAAAGGTCAAAAAGCTCGTAGCGGTGGCGGAGTTCGCCTTGGTTTTGAAGGTGGACAAACTCCATTGTTCCGTCGTCTTCCAAAACGTGGATTCACTAACATCAACGCTAAAGAATACGCAATTGTAAATCTTGATCAATTGAACGTCTTTGAAGATGGTACTGAAGTTACTCCAGTTGTTCTTATCGAAGCAGGAATTGTAAAGGCTGAAAAATCAGGTGTTAAAATTCTTGGTAACGGTGAGTTGACTAAGAAATTGTCTGTGAAAGCAGCTAAATTCTCAAAAACAGCTGAAGAAGCTATCACTGCTAAAGGTGGTTCAGTAGAAGTCATCTAGAGAGGTGACCTATGTTTTTTAAATTATTAAAAGAGGCCCTCAAGGTTAAGAAAGTACGATCAAAAATTCTCTTTACGATTTTTATCATACTTGTCTTCCGTATCGGGACTAGTATTACTGTACCAGGTGTGAATGCAAAAAGTCTGGAAGCTTTGAGTGGATTATCCTTCTTGAACATGCTTAGTTTAGTTTCAGGGAATGCCATGAAGAACTTCTCGGTTTTTGCACTCGGTGTGAGTCCGTATATCACAGCTTCCATCGTTGTTCAATTGCTACAAATGGATATTGTTCCAAAGTTTGTAGAGTGGGGCAAGCAGGGGGAAGTAGGACGGAGAAAGATAAACCAAGCGACTCGTTATATTGCGCTTGTACTTGCGTTTGTGCAATCAATCGGAATCACTGCTGGTTTTAATACTCTATCTGGTGCAAAATTATTAACGACAGATCTAACCCCTCAAGTCTTTGTTACGATTGGTATTATCCTGACTGCAGGTACTATGATTGTTACTTGGCTAGGGGAGCAAATCACTGATAAGGGATATGGTAACGGGGTGTCTATGATTATCTTTGCAGGGATTGTGGCTTCAATTCCAGAGATGATTCATGGCATCTACGTGGACTATTTTGTCAATATTCCAAGTGATCGGTTGACGTCATCTATTATATTTGTCGTTATTCTCATTATCGCTGTCTTGTTGATTGTTTACTTTACAACATATGTACAACAGGCAGAATATAAAATTCCGATCCAATATACAAAAGTTGCTCAAGGTGCTCCATCCAGTTCTTACCTTCCTTTGAAGGTCAATCCTGCTGGTGTTATCCCAGTTATCTTTGCAAGTTCCATTACAGCAGCACCTGCGGCTATTCTTCAGTTTGTCAGTGCTACAGGTCATGATTGGGCTTGGGTACGTACAGCACAGGAAATGTTATCTACAACATCTCCAACAGGTGTTGCCATGTATGCACTGCTGATTATTCTCTTTACATTCTTCTATACATTTGTACAGATCAATCCAGAGAAAGCAGCAGAAAACTTGCAAAAGAGCGGAGCCTATATCCATGGTGTCCGTCCAGGTAAAGGAACGGAAGAGTTTATGTCAAAACTTCTTCGTCGCCTTGCAACCGTCGGTTCCCTTTTCCTTGGTGTGATTTCAATCTTGCCGATTGTAGCAAAAGATGTCTTTGGGCTCTCAGAAGCGGTTGCTTTTGGGGGAACTAGTCTTTTGATCATTATTTCGACAGGTATCGAAGGAATCAAACAGCTAGAAGGTTACCTATTGAAACGTAAGTATGTTGGTTTCATGGACAAAACAGAATAAAAGCAAGACTACTTTTGCTTAGAGAGTGGAGTATGAAGGTCTACCTATAAGAGAGACTTTCGTCTCCCCTCTTCTATTTTGTTTTTAAATAGGAGTTGAAACTAGCTTTTTGCTTCTATTTAAATACAAAATAAGGAGATCAGATCATGAATCTTTTGATTATGGGCTTACCTGGAGCAGGTAAGGGAACGCAAGCAGCTAAAATTGTGGAACAATTCCACGTGGCACACATTTCAACTGGAGATATGTTCCGTGCTGCTATGGCAAATCAAACTGAAATGGGTCTACTTGCAAAGTCATACATCGACAAAGGTGAGTTGGTTCCAGATGAAGTTACAAATGGTATTGTTAAAGAACGCCTGTCACAGGATGATATCAAAGAAACAGGTTTCTTGTTAGATGGTTACCCACGTACGATTGAACAAGCTCATGCCTTGGATAAAACATTGGCTGAACTTGGTATTGAATTGGAAGGTGTGATCAACATTGAAGTGAATCCAGACTGTCTCTTGGAACGTTTGAGTGGCCGTATCATCCACCGCGAAACAGGTGAAACCTTCCACAAAGTTTTCAACCCACCAGTTGACTACAAAGAAGAAGATTACTACCAACGTGAAGATGATAAACCTGAGACAGTGAAACGTCGCTTGGATGTGAATATCGCCCAAGGTGAACCAATCATTGCTCACTACCGTGCCAAAGGTTTGGTTCACGATATTGAAGGAAATCAAGATATCAATGATGTGTTCAAAGACATCGAAAAAGTATTGACAAATTTGAAATAAAGCGTTTTTCACACTTGCAAAAAATCGCTACAAATGTTATACTGAGATAGTCTGACTTATAATTGTTGTCTCTGTGTCTAGAGGCATCAAATCGAAATTTATGGAGGTGCTTTTGCGTGGCAAAAGACGATGTGATTGAAGTTGAAGGCAAAGTAGTTGATACAATGCCTAACGCAATGTTTACGGTTGAACTTGAAAATGGACATCAGATTTTAGCAACAGTTTCTGGTAAAATTCGTAAAAACTATATTCGTATTTTAGCGGGAGATCGTGTTACTGTCGAGATGAGTCCATATGACTTGACACGTGGACGTATCACTTACCGCTTTAAATAATCGAAAAACTTGGAGGGATAAGAAATGAAAGTAAGACCATCGGTCAAACCAATTTGCGAATACTGTAAAGTAATTCGTCGTAATGGTCGTGTTATGGTAATTTGCCCAGCAAATCCAAAACACAAACAACGTCAAGGATAAGATAGAAAGGAGAAAACATGGCTCGTATTGCTGGAGTTGACATTCCAAATGACAAACGCGTAGTAATCTCATTGACTTACGTTTATGGTATCGGACTTGCAACATCTAAGAAAATTTTGGCTGCTGCTGGAATCTCAGAAGATGTTCGTGTACGTGACCTTACATCAGATCAAGAAGATGCTATCCGTCGTGAAGTGGATGCAATCAAAGTTGAAGGTGACCTTCGTCGTGAAGTAAACTTGAACATCAAACGTTTGATGGAAATCGGTTCTTACCGTGGTATTCGTCACCGTCGTGGACTTCCTGTCCGTGGACAAAACACTAAAAACAACGCTCGCACTCGTAAAGGTAAAGCTGTTGCGATTGCTGGTAAGAAAAAATAATATAGGAGGTAAAAGTCTTGGCTAAACCAACACGTAAACGTCGTGTGAAAAAGAATATCGAATCTGGTATTGCTCATATTCACGCTACATTTAATAACACTATTGTTATGATTACTGATGTGCATGGTAATGCAATTGCTTGGTCATCAGCAGGTGCTCTTGGTTTCAAAGGTTCTCGTAAATCTACACCATTCGCTGCTCAAATGGCTTCTGAAGCTGCTGCTAAATCTGCACAAGAACACGGTCTTAAATCAGTTGAAGTTACTGTAAAAGGTCCAGGTTCTGGTCGTGAGTCAGCTATTCGTGCGCTTGCTGCCGCTGGTCTTGAAGTAACAGCAATTCGTGATGTGACTCCAGTGCCACACAATGGTGCTCGTCCTCCAAAACGTCGCCGTGTATAATCATTGCATTACACTGCTTTTCGTTTAAGAGGGAGTAACTAAATGATCGAGTTTGAAAAACCAAATATAACAAAAATTGATGAAAATAAAGATTATGGCAAGTTTGTAATCGAACCACTTGAACGTGGCTACGGTACAACTCTTGGTAACTCTCTTCGTCGTGTACTACTAGCTTCTCTACCAGGAGCAGCAGTGACATCTATCAACATTGAAGGTGTCTTGCATGAGTTTGACACAGTTCCCGGTGTTCGTGAAGACGTGATGCAAATCATTCTGAACATTAAAGGGATTGCAGTGAAATCATACGTTGAAGACGAAAAAATCATTGAACTTGACGTTGAAGGTCCTGCTGAAATTACAGCTGGAGATATTTTGACTGACAGTGATATTGAGATTGTAAATCCAGATCATTATCTCTTTACGATCGGTGAAGGTTCTTCTCTAAAAGCGACGATGACTGTTAACAGTGGTCGTGGATATGTACCTGCTGATGAAAACAAAAAAGATAATGCACCAGTTGGAACACTTGCTGTAGATTCTATTTATACACCAGTTACAAAAGTCAACTATCAAGTTGAACCTGCTCGTGTAGGTAGCAATGATGGATTTGACAAATTAACCCTTGAAATCTTGACTAATGGAACAATTATTCCAGAAGATGCTTTAGGGCTTTCAGCACGTATCTTGACAGAACATCTTGATTTGTTTACAAATCTTACTGAGATTGCTAAGTCAACTGAAGTGATGAAAGAAGCTGATACTGAATCTGACGATCGTATTTTGGATCGGACGATTGAGGAACTGGACTTGTCTGTGCGTTCATACAACTGTTTGAAACGTGCCGGTATCAACACTGTGCATGATTTGACAGAAAAATCTGAAGCAGAGATGATGAAAGTACGAAATCTTGGACGCAAGAGTTTGGAAGAAGTGAAACTCAAACTCATTGACTTGGGTCTTGGATTAAAAGATAAATAAAGGAGGAATACATGGCTTACCGTAAACTAGGACGCACCAGCTCACAACGTAAAGCAATGCTTCGCGATTTGACAACTGACCTTTTGATCAACGAATCAATCGTGACAACTGAAGCTCGTGCTAAAGAAATCCGTAAAACTGTTGAAAAAATGATTACTCTAGGTAAACGTGGTGATTTGCATGCACGTCGTCAAGCAGCTGCTTTTGTACGTAATGAAATCGCATCTGAAAACTATGATGAAGCAACTGATAAGTACACTTCTACTACAGCACTTCAAAAATTGTTCTCAGAAATCGCACCTCGTTATGCTGAACGTAACGGTGGATACACTCGTATCCTTAAAACTGAACCACGTCGTGGTGATGCTGCGCCAATGGCGATCATCGAATTAGTATAAAATCATCAATTTTGTTGAGTGTTATGATGATGGAGTCTTGTGCTCTTAGTCTAGCTCTGGTCTACCGCTGGGACTTCGGTCCTAGCGGGAACACTCATCATCATTTGATAGGGTAGACGCTTGTTTACGAAATTGTTTTTTGTTTAAGAACAACTTCGTAAGCAGGCGTTTTTTAGTATTTTTTACGGAAATATGCTATACTAGGGAAAAAGAAAATCAAAAACGTTCAGGTTTTCTAATAATCGTAGAAATGGGGTATAAGGATGAAAGCTATTATTACAGTGGTTGGCAAGGACAAGGCTGGTATTGTTGCAGGCGTGTCTACGAAGATTGCAGAGTTGGGTTTGAATATTGATGATATTTCTCAAACAGTACTGGATGAGTATTTCACCATGATGGCAGTCGTATCAAGTGATGAAAAACAAGATTTTACCTCTCTCAGAAATGAGTTTGAAAACTTTGGCAAAACACTGAATGTCAAAATCAATATTCAAAGTGCAGCGATTTTTGATGCTATGTACAATATCTAGGAGGTAGCCATGGATATTAGACAAGTTACTGAAACCATTGCCATGATTGAGGAGCAGAACTTTGATATCAGAACCATTACCATGGGCATTTCCCTTTTGGACTGTATTGATCCAGACATCGAACGTGCTGCTGAAAAAATTTACCAAAAAATCACAACTAAAGCTGCAAATCTAGTGGCTGTAGGAGATGAAATTGCTGCAGAACTTGGGATTCCTATTGTCAATAAACGAGTATCGGTGACTCCGATTTCATTGATTGGGGCGGCAACTGATGCGACGGACTATGTCGTTTTGGCAAAGGCTCTTGACAAGGCTGCCAAGGAGATTGGTGTTGACTTTATCGGTGGTTTTTCGGCCTTGGTACAAAAAGGCTACCAAAAAGGAGATGAGATTCTCATCAATTCTATCCCACGCGCTCTAGCTGAGACAGACAAGGTTTGTTCGTCTGTTAATATCGGCTCAACCAAGTCAGGCATCAACATGACTGCAGTTGCAGATATGGGACGCACCATCAAGGAAACAGCTGCGTTATCAGATATGGGTGCGGCCAAGTTAGTCGTATTTGCTAATGCTGTTGAGGACAATCCTTTTATGGCAGGGGCTTTCCACGGTGTTGGCGAAGCAGATGTTATCATCAATGTCGGGGTTTCGGGTCCTGGTGTGGTCAAGCGTGCCTTGGAAAAAGTTCGTGGACAGAGCTTTGATGTAGTGGCTGAAACAGTCAAGAAAACAGCCTTTAAGATTACTCGTATCGGTCAATTAGTTGGTCAGATGGCTAGCGAGAGACTTGGTGTTGACTTTGGAATTGTCGACCTAAGTTTGGCACCTACCCCTGCGGTAGGTGATTCTGTGGCACGTGTCCTTGAGGAAATGGGGCTAGAAACAGTTGGAACACACGGGACAACTGCTGCACTGGCTCTCTTGAACGATCAGGTCAAGAAAGGTGGTGTTATGGCTTGTAACCAGGTCGGTGGCTTATCAGGGGCTTTTATTCCTGTATCTGAAGATGAGGGTATGATTGCTGCGGTGCAAAATGGCTCTCTGAATTTAGAAAAGCTAGAAGCCATGACGGCTATCTGTTCTGTTGGACTGGATATGATTGCCATTCCAGAAGATACGCCTGCTGAAACCATTGCAGCTATGATTGCGGATGAGGCGGCAATTGGTGTCATTAACATGAAGACAACGGCCGTCCGTATCATTCCAAAGGGCAAAGAAGGCGATATGATTGAGTTTGGTGGTTTGCTAGGAACAGCTCCAGTTATGAAAGTCAATGGGGCTTCGTCTGTTGATTTTATCTCTCGCGGTGGCCAAATTCCAGCTCCAATCCATAGTTTTAAAAATTAATAAAAAAGAGAGGATTTAAGATGAGTTTAAGGATGACTGTGTATACTATAATCATTAAATAAAGACCTCCTAACTTTATTTAATTAGAATCCTAAACTTTTTCATAATAATCTCCTAGGAAAGCTACCGTTAGGGTAGCTTTTCTTGTGGAAAAATTAAAAGAAAGGGCTTTACTTTTGAATGCCAAATATTTCTTTGATCCATGGTATAATAGAAGAAAATGGAGGATAGAAAATGTCTAAAGTAAGATTGTACTTGATCCGTCATGGTAAAACGATGTTTAACACGATTGGACGTGCTCAAGGATGGAGTGATACACCTCTGACAGCAGAAGGTGAGTTGGGAATCCATAAGCTGGGAATTGGTTTGAGAGAGTCTGGTTTGCAGTTTGACCGCGCTTATTCCAGTGATTCAGGGCGCACCATTCAAACCATGGGAATTATCCTGGAAGAACTTGGCTTGCAGGGGAAAATCCCTTACCGCATGGACAAGCGAATCCGTGAGTGGTGTTTTGGTAGTTTTGATGGGGCCTATGATGGGGACCTCTTTATGGGGTTGATTCCGAGAATTTTCAATGTAGAACATGTTCATCAGTTGTCCTATGCGGAACTAGCAGAAGGCTTGGTAGAGGTTGATACAGCTGGCTGGGCAGAAGGTTGGGAAAAACTCAGTGGTCGAATCAAGGAAGGCTTTGAAGCGATTGCCAAAGAAATGGAAGAACAAGGTGGGGGCAATGCTCTTGTCGTAAGCCATGGAATGACGATTGGGACCATTGTGTATCTAATCAATGGCATGCATCCGCATGGTCTCGATAATGGTAGCGTGACCATTCTTGAATATGAGGATGGCCAGTTTAGAGTTGAAGTTGTCGGCGACCGTAGTTATCGAGAGCTCGGACGTGAGAAGATGGAAGAAAATAAGCATTGATAGAAGATAGCTCCTCAGAGGAGCTAATTTTTTTATTCAGCTAAGCAAGAGTGCTTTTAGAGCCAACCTTTCTTGATAAGGGAGGGGAAAAGATTCTTTCTCGACTTTCAAATTCCCCCAAAAATGGTATAATAGTAACATCACAAAATTGGAGAGAGACCATGAGTTTTTACAATCATAAAGAAATTGAGCCTAAGTGGCAGGGCTACTGGGCAGAACATCATACATTTAAGACAGGAACAGATGCCTCAAAACCGAAGTTTTATGCGCTTGACATGTTCCCTTACCCGTCTGGAGCAGGTCTGCACGTAGGACACCCAGAAGGCTACACAGCGACTGATATCCTTAGCCGTTACAAACGTGCCCAAGGTTACAATGTCCTTCACCCAATGGGGTGGGATGCTTTTGGTTTGCCTGCAGAGCAATACGCCATGGATACAGGGAATGACCCAGCTGACTTTACAGCGGAAAACATTGCCAACTTTAAACGCCAAATCAATGCGCTTGGATTCTCTTACGACTGGGACCGTGAAGTCAACACCACAGATCCAAACTACTACAAGTGGACACAATGGATTTTCACGAAGCTCTACGAAAAAGGCTTGGCCTATGAAGCGGAAGTACCAGTAAACTGGGTTGAGGAACTAGGAACAGCCATTGCTAACGAAGAAGTGCTTCCTGATGGAACTTCTGAGCGTGGTGGCTATCCCGTTGTCCGCAAACCAATGCGCCAATGGATGCTTAAAATCACGGCCTATGCAGAGCGCTTGCTTAATGACTTGGATGAGTTGGATTGGCCAGAGTCTATCAAGGACATGCAACGTAACTGGATTGGCAAATCAACTGGTGCCAATGTAACTTTCAAAGTGAAAGGGACTGACAAGGAATTCACCGTCTTTACTACTCGTCCTGATACTCTTTTCGGTGCGACTTTCACTGTCTTAGCTCCTGAGCATGAACTGGTAGATGTCATCACAAGCCCAGAGCAAGCTGATGCAGTTGCGGACTATAAACACCAAGCTAGCCTCAAGTCAGACTTGGCTCGTACTGACCTTGCCAAAGAAAAAACAGGGGTTTGGACTGGTGCTTATGCCATCAACCCTGTCAATGGCAAGGAAATCCCAATCTGGATTGCAGACTACGTTCTTGCTAGCTATGGGACAGGTGCTGTTATGGCTGTGCCTGCCCATGACCAACGTGACTGGGAATTTGCTAAACAATTTGACCTTCCAATCGTAGAAGTACTTGAAGGTGGGAACGTTGAAGAGGTTGCTTACACAGAAGACGGCCTTCACATCAATTCAGACTTCCTAGATGGCCTTAACAAAGAAGACGCTATTGCTAAGATTGTGGCTTGGTTGGAAGAGAAAGGCTGCGGACAAGAGAAGGTGACCTACCGTCTCCGCGACTGGCTCTTTAGCCGTCAGCGCTACTGGGGTGAGCCAATCCCAATCATTCATTGGGAAGATGGGACTTCAACAGCTGTTCCTGAAAGTGAATTGCCACTTGTCTTGCCTGTAACCAAGGACATCCGCCCTTCAGGTACTGGTGAAAGCCCATTGGCTAACTTGACTGACTGGTTGGACGTGACGCGTGAAGATGGCGTTAAAGGCCGTCGCGAAACCAATACTATGCCACAATGGGCAGGTTCAAGCTGGTACTACCTCCGCTATATCGACCCACATAACACAGAAAAATTGGCCGATGAGGATCTCCTCAAACAATGGTTGCCAGTAGATATCTACGTGGGTGGGGCAGAGCATGCTGTGCTTCACTTGCTCTACGCTCGTTTCTGGCACAAATTCCTCTATGACCTTGGTGTTGTACCTACTAAAGAGCCATTCCAAAAACTCTTTAACCAAGGAATGATCTTGGGTACAAGCTACCGTGACCACCGTGGGGCTCTTGTGGCAACTGATAAGGTTGAAAAACGTGATGGTTCCTTCTTCCATGTAGAAACAGGAGAAGAATTGGAGCAAGCGCCAGCTAAGATGTCTAAATCGCTCAAGAACGTTGTCAACCCAGACGATGTGGTGGAACAATACGGTGCCGATACCCTTCGTGTCTATGAAATGTTCATGGGACCGCTTGACGCTTCGATTGCTTGGTCAGAAGAAGGTCTGGAAGGAAGCCGTAAGTTCCTTGACCGTGTTTACCGTTTGATTACAAGTAAAGAAATTGTTGCGGAAAATAATGGTGCTCTTGACAAGGTTTATAACGAAACCGTTAAATCTGTTACTGAGCAAATCGAATCCATGAAATTCAACACAGCCATTGCCCAACTTATGGTCTTTGTCAACGCTGCTAACAAGGAAGATAAGCTTTATGTAGACTACGCCAAAGGCTTTATCCAATTGATTGCCCCATTTGCACCTCACTTGGCAGAAGAACTCTGGCAAACAGTCGCAGCAACAGGAGAATCTATCTCTTATGTGACTTGGCCAACATGGGACGAAAGCAAATTGGTTGAAGACGAAATCGAAATCGTCGTTCAAATCAAAGGAAAAGTCCGTGCCAAACTCATGGTCGCTAAAGACCTATCACGCGAAGAATTGCAAGAAATCGCTCTAGCGGATGAAAAAGTTAAAGCAGAAATTGATGGTAAGGAAATCGTGAAGGTGATTGCGGTACCTAACAAACTCGTTAATATCGTTGTGAAATAACGAGTTTATTAGCCCTATCTGCCATCTTTAATAGTCCACTGGACTATTGAAGCCAACTAAATTGGTTAATATTGCTGTAAAATTACCGATTTAGTTGCTGATTTCCAACCTCAAACAGTTTCCCAAACTGTTTGAGCCAACTAAACTCGTTAATATCGTTGTGAAATAAGAAATGAATCCTTCAGAGGTAGAATCTGGAGGATTTTTTGAATTTTTTCATGAAAGTATGATATACTATGTGCAATTATAAAGTTTGAAAAGCGAAACAAGGAGAAAACTATGCCAGTAAACGAATATGGTCAGATGATTGGTGAGTCAATGGAAGGTTATACATCAGGTGAACTACCTTCCATTGATTTCTTAGAAGGACGTTATGCTCGGATAGAGGCTCTTTCTGTGGAAAAGCATGCGGAGGATTTGCTAGCTGTTTATGGTCCAGATACTCCTCGGGAGATGTGGACCTACCTTTTTCAGGAGCCAGTGGCAGATATGGAGGAACTGGTTGCCATTTTAAATCAGATGTTGGCTCGTAAGGACCGTTTTTTCTACGCTATCTTGGATAGGGAGACGGGTAAGGCCTTGGGAACATTTTCTCTCATGCGAATTGATCAGAATAACCGAGTAATAGAAGTGGGTGCTATCACCTTTTCACCAGCTCTTAAGGGGACGAGGATAGGGACAGAAGCTCAGTATCTCTTGGCTCGCTATGTTTTTGAGGAGCTTAACTATCGCCGCTATGAGTGGAAATGCGATGCCTTAAATTTGCCATTAAGACGAGCAGCAGAGCGTTTGGGCTTTGTCTATGAAGGAACCTTCCGCCAGGCCGTCGTTTATAAGGGGTGCACTCGAGATACGGATTGGTTGTCTATGATTGATAAGGACTGGCCCCAAGTCAAAACTCGCTTGGAAATGTGGCTGGCTCCTGAAAACTTTGATAAAGATGGACGGCAGTATAGGAGCTTAAGAGAATTCTGAGAGGTGATGACATGATTACCGTTAGAAAGCAAGAAATTGTCAAGCTAGAGGATGTTTTGCATCTCTATCAGGCAGTCGGATGGACAAATTATACACATCAACCTCAGATGCTGGAGAAGGCCTTGTCTCACTCATTAGCAATTTATCTGGTACTTGATGGTGATGCCGTGGTGGGCTTGGTTCGTTTGGTTGGAGATGGTTTCTCATCGATTTTTGTCCAGGATTTGATCGTTTTGCCTGGCTATCAGCGCCAAGGGATTGGTAGCGACTTGATGAAAGAGGCTTTAGAGGATTTTAAAGATGCCTATCAAGTCCAACTGGTGACAGACCAAACAGAGAAAAAATTGGGATTCTACCGTTCACTGGGTTTTGAAACCTTATCTACTTATGATTGTACGGGAATGATTTGGGTGGATCGAAAAAAATAAAAAATTTTGTTTTTTCTTAAGTAAAGTTTAAGTCTCCTCGTGTATCATATAGTTATTAAATAAAGACCTCCTAACTTTATTTAATGAAATCCCAAACTTTTCTTTTTCATCATAATCTCCTAAAGAAGTCACCCAATCAGGTGGCTTTTTTGTTGCTTGAGAAAGGAAATTCCATTTGGAAAAAATTTTTTAAAAAATAATGAATCAGAGAAAAAGTTAAGGTAATTTTAAGTCTCCTCATGTATCATATAGTCATTAGATAAAGACCTCCTAACTTTATTTAATGAAATCCTAATCCTTTCTTTTTCATAATAATCTCCCTAAAGAGGCCACCCAATCAGGTGGCTTTTTTGTTTGTGGCTTGGATTTTTGATATAATGGAAACATGAATAGAATTTTAGATAATGAGATAATGGGGGATGAGGAGTTAGTAGAACGTACCCTCCGTCCTCAATACTTACGCGAATATATCGGACAGGATAAGGTCAAGGACCAGCTGCAAATCTTTATCGAAGCTGCCAAAATGCGGGATGAAGCGCTGGACCATGTGCTCTTATTTGGGCCTCCAGGTTTGGGGAAAACGACCATGGCCTTTGTCATTGCCAATGAACTAGGAGTCAATCTCAAGCAAACTTCTGGTCCTGTCATTGAAAAAGCAGGCGATCTGGTAGCGATTTTGAATGATTTGGAGCCTGGAGACGTTCTCTTTATTGATGAGATTCATCGCTTGCCCATGTCGGTGGAAGAGGTGCTTTATAGTGCCATGGAG
Source organism: Streptococcus oralis (assembly GCF_901543815.1). Taxonomy (GTDB): domain Bacteria; phylum Bacillota; class Bacilli; order Lactobacillales; family Streptococcaceae; genus Streptococcus; species Streptococcus oralis_CM. Next base: position 1,734,538 of record NZ_CABEIU010000002.1, on the reverse strand, counting down.
GACTTCTACATTGACATCATGATTGGGGCTGGAGAGAGCAGTCGCAGTGTTCATTTGGACTTGCCACCATTCACCTTGATTGGGGCTACGACACGTGCGGGGATGCTTTCAAATCCTCTGCGAGCACGTTTTGGGATTACAGGTCATATGGAGTATTATGCTCATGATGACTTGACGGAGATTGTTGAGCGGACAGCAGATATTTTTGAGATGGAAATCACTCATGAAGCTGCAGCTGAGTTGGCCTTACGCAGTCGTGGAACTCCTCGTATCGCCAATCGTCTCCTCAAGCGCGTGCGCGACTTTGCCCAGATTATGGGGAATGGGGTTATCGATGATGTTATTACTGATAAGGCCTTGACCATGCTGGACGTTGACCATGAAGGTTTGGACTATGTGGACCAAAAAATCCTTCGGACCATGATTGAGATGTACGGTGGTGGTCCTGTCGGACTGGGAACACTTTCTGTTAATATTGCTGAGGAGCGCGAGACGGTGGAAGACATGTATGAGCCTTACTTGATTCAAAAAGGTTTTATCATGCGAACACGGTCTGGACGAGTTGCGACTGCTAAGGCTTACGAACATTTGGGGTATGAGTATAATGAAAAATAAACAAGAAATCTTAGATAGTGTTAGAGAAAATCCTGACATGATGACCATTCTGACTATCATCCGAGACCTTGATTTAAAAGACTCGTGGTTGGCAGCAGGTTCGGTTAGAAATTTCATCTGGAATCTCTTGTCAGACAAATCCCCTTTTGACCGTGAAACGGATGTGGATGTGATTTTCTTTGATCCAGACGTTTCTTATGAGGAAACAGTATCCCTAGAGAACAAGCTGAGAGAGGATTTTCCGCAGTATCAGTGGGAGTTGAAAAATCAGGTCTATATGCATCTGCACAGTCCCCACACTGTTCCCTATATCAGCTCCTGTGATGCGATGGCTAAGTATCCCGAGCGCTGCACGGCGATAGGACTCCGCTTGCATGCTGATGCAACTTTAGAGCTCTTTGCCCCCTATGGTTTAGAGGATATTTTGAACTTTCAAGTTTCTCCAACTCCTCATTTCTTAGAAAATGAAGACCGGATAAAGCTCTATCAAGAACGCTTGTCCAAGAAAAATTGGCAAGAAAAATGGAAAAATCTCACTTTTTCGAATCTCTGAAAAGAAGTTAGTGACTTGATTACATAAGAATTCTATATGTGAACTTGTAGTCATCACAAGATAAACAGAGAAATCTAAAGGTGCAAAAAATTATATAGTCAACAGGAACAACTCATTCAATCTATCATAGCTAACAAAGATACCGAATTTGTGAGATTGAGTGAGAAAAACGTCTATTAAGGCTATCCTTATTGTTCTTGGAAGATAAGACTCCTGGAAAATTATCCCAAGTAACTAACTTGAGCTTGAAAATTGGCATGTAAACGCTTTTGAAAAGTCGTAAATTATGATACAATGTTTAGAGAAATTACTGAGACGAGGATTTAGAAAACAATGAAAGTACATTTCACAAATTTATTTGGGCAAGCATCAACGAGTGTTGCCTTGATGGCGCAGAACAATGTCATGAAAATTGTTCGAGACTTTGGAGTTAACGAACTGGGGATATATTTTTATGATGCAAGCCATGAACCGTGGGAAGAACTGAACTCGCGGATGGATGGAATTGTCGCGGGGGTATCTTATGGAGATGTCGTTTTTTTCCAATCTCCTTCATGGAATAGTGTTGAATGGGACAATCACTTGGTAGAAAAGTTAAAGCTTTCTCATGTAAAAATGGTGATGTTTATCCATGATGTTCAGCCACTAATGTTTGAGAGCAATTATTATCTTATGAAGGCCCACATTGACATGTACAACAAGTGTGATGTGGTGGTAGTACCATCCGAACAAATGTACCAGAAACTCGTTTCAGAAGGATTAACCGTCAAGAACTACGTTGTTCAAACACTCTGGGATCTTCCCCATGGTTTGGAACTCTATACTCCAAAATTTGAGAAAAAATTAATCTTCTCAGGAGACCCATCTCGTTTTCCACATATTGTTGACTGGAAACACAGTACCCCTCTTCATGTTTATGCTACGAGAGCAGAGGGAGTAGATTATTCCAAAGTCCATCTTGAGGGGTGGCGAACTCAGCAGGAATTATTGTTGGAGTTGTCTAAAGGAGGAGGCTTTGGCCTAGTATGGGGAAATTCTGAAAATCCTGCGGAAGAGCGTGACTACTACAAAGAAAATGTTTCTTATAAGTTGACAACTTATCTGGCCGCAGGTATTCCTGTGGTTGTGCCAGACTATCTTTCTAATGTGGACTATATCCGTGAGAAAGGTTTGGGCTTTGTCGTATCTAGTTTGGAAGAAGCTAGCCGCGTGGTTCAGGAATGTACGGAAGAAGAGTATGATCAAATGGTCACAAGAGCAAAATATACAGCTTACTTAATTAAAAATGGTTATTTCACAAAGAAATTGTTTATTGATTCTATGATGCTCTTAGATTAGTCAAAAGTCAGTCATCGGTTTACCACATTCAGATTTGGAAAGGCAAAATTTCAAGTCGAAGTTAGCCACTTGGGATAATTAGTTTTTTGTCAACTGTGTAGTGGGATGATGAAAAACCACATCTTGGAGGGAACCAATTTGGTTCTCTCCTTTTTGCTAGACGCTTGAAGCTGATTTCCTCTACTTATAAATTTAGACGTAACAAAACACCCCAAAACTATCTAACTTTTTTGGGGAGGTCATATAGGGAGGGGGAGAGGATTACAAAATCATCACCAAGGTCCCAATCGTAATCAGTATACAGCCAATGATTGTTTTAAACTTCAGGACATCCTGTAGAAAGAAAAAGGCTAAAACGAGTGTAATGACGAGACTGAATTTATCGACAGCAGATACCTCAGTCGCATTGCCCATCTGCAAGGCCTTGTAGTAGGAGAGCCAGGAGGCGCCTGTTGCCAAACCAGACAGGATGAGAAAGAGCCAACTTTTTCTACTGATGTTGACAAGCTCAGTCTGACTATTGGTCAAGAAAACCATGGCCCAAGCCATAAGGATGACGACGACCGTACGAATGGCTGTTGCTAGATTGGACGGAACTCCCTCAATCCCAATCTTGGCTAAAATAGAAGTTAAGGCTGCAAAGACAGCAGATAAAAGTGCGAAGAAAAACCACATGGTAACTACCTCCTCTCTCTATTATAAGTAATCGAATCCTACTTGTCAGTTCTCAAGTGAAATCTTGCTCTGATGGCATTTTAAAAAGCTATACCAATTTTTATGCTTGACAAGTGAGAAAAACAAGTATATACTGTCTTTGCTGGTTCTGTAAAAGGAAAATCAGACTATACCAATTTAAGGGGAAAGCACAGCTGGTCTGTGTCGTATATACTATGTGTGGAATTGTTGGTGTTGTTGGAAACACAAATGCAACTGATATTTTGATTCAAGGGCTTGAAAAGCTCGAATACCGTGGTTATGATTCTGCGGGGATTTTTGTTCTAGGTGGTGCTGAAAATCATCTAGTCAAAGCTGTCGGTCGTATCGCTGAATTGTCTGCTAAGACAGCTGGTGTTGAGGGAACGACTGGTATCGGACATACGCGTTGGGCGACTCACGGGAAACCAACTGAGGACAATGCTCACCCACATCGCTCTGAGACAGGACGTTTTGTCTTGGTACACAATGGGGTGATTGAAAACTACCTTGAGATCAAGGAAGAATACCTTGCAGGTCACCACTTCAAGGGGCAAACAGATACGGAAATCGCCGTTCACTTGATTGGTAAATTTGTTGAAGAAGATGGTTTCTCAGTTCTTGAAGCCTTCAAAAAAGCCCTTCACATCATTCGTGGTTCTTATGCCTTTGCCTTGATTGACTCTGAAAATCCAGATGTTATCTATGTGGCGAAAAATAAATCACCACTTTTGATTGGTCTTGGGGAAGGCTATAACATGGTCTGCTCAGATGCTATGGCTATGATTCGTGAAACCAACCAATACATGGAAATCCATGACCAAGAGTTGGTAATCGTCAAGGCTGATAGCGTCGAAGTTCAAGACTATGATGGCAATCGCCGTGAGCGTGCTAGCTATACTGCGGAGCTAGACTTGTCAGATATCGGTAAGGGAACTTATCCTTACTACATGCTCAAGGAAATTGACGAGCAACCAACAGTTATGCGTAAACTCATCCAAGCCTACACAGATGAGGCGGGTCAAGTAGTGGTTGATCCAGCTATCATCAAGGCTGTTCAAGACGCTGACCGCATCTACATCCTTGCGGCTGGAACTTCTTACCATGCAGGATTTGCTTCTAAGAAGATGTTGGAAGAATTGACGGATACGCCAGTGGAACTTGGAATCTCATCTGAGTGGGGCTATGGTATGCCACTTCTCAGCCAAAAACCACTCTTTATCTTTATCAGCCAATCTGGTGAAACAGCTGACAGCCGTCAAGTTTTGGTCAAGGCCAATGAGTTAGGCATCCCAAGCTTGACAGTGACAAACGTGCCAGGTTCAACCCTTTCACGCGAAGCCAACCATACCATGCTCCTTCACGCGGGACCTGAAATTGCCGTAGCATCAACCAAGGCTTATACAGCGCAAATCGCAGCTCTTGCCTTCCTTGCAAAAGCAGTCGGTGAAGCAAATGGCAATGCTAAAGCACAAACCTTTGATCTGATTCGTGAGTTGTCTATCGTAGCTCAGTCTATCGAATCAACTCTTTCTGAGAAAGAAACCATTGATGCTAAAGTTCGTGAACTTCTTGAAACAACTCGCAACGCCTTTTACATCGGACGTGGTCAAGACTACTACGTAGCCATGGAAGCGAGTCTTAAGCTCAAAGAGATTTCTTACATCCAGTGTGAAGGTTTTGCGGCGGGAGAACTCAAGCATGGAACCATTGCCTTAATTGAAGAGGGGACACCTGTCTTGGCCCTCTTGTCAGATCCAGTCCTTGCTAACCACACTCGTGGAAATATCCAAGAGGTCGCAGCCCGTGGTGCCAAGGTTCTCACCATCGCAGAAGAAAATGTTGCCAAAGATACAGACGACATCGTCCTTACGACCGTACACGCTTACCTCTCACCAATCTCAATGGTCGTACCAACACAGCTAGTCGCTTACTTTGCAACACTCCACCGTGGCCTTGATGTGGACAAACCACGTAACCTTGCTAAGTCAGTAACTGTGGAATAAGACTGAGTATAAATAATTCTTATCAAGCTTATAAAAATTTCATATCGTAGAGAACATCATTTGAAAACAATGAGTATAAACACCTTAGAAAACCTGATTTAAAGGGATTTCTAAGGTGTTTTTCTTTATAGATATAAAAATTCCCAATCAAGTCAATAGTCAATATATATTGGGAAAAGGGGAAAAGGAGTGGTAAGATGGTTTCAATCCAAATGGAAGGAGAGAGGTATGGCAAGTAAAAGAGATCTAGTTTTTAGAGCGATTCGAGGCGATGAAGTGGAAAGAGTTCCTGTGGGATTTTGGTTTCATTTTGTAACACTCGAAGAAAAGGGGCAGGGATTAAATAATCCACGTATCTTTCAAAAAAGTGTTGACGGGCATCGTAACTATGTGGAAAGGATTCGTCCTGATTTTGTCAAAATTATGAGCGACGGTTTTTTCCTTTATCCAAGTAATGTCTATAGTCCTAAGATCGCAAGCATTCAAGAGCTGACTTCTATTGAGTCGATTGGTGAGGAACACCCATGGATTCAGCAACAGGTGGAAGTGGTACAAGCGATTCGAGAGACCTTTACCGAGGAGATTGCTTCTTTCTACAATATCTTTTCACCGATTTCCTACCTCAAGCGCTGGTTCCGTACAGAAACTTCTCGAGGAGATAGGGAAGTGGCTGAACTATTGCTTGAAAATCCTGAGAAATTCAGAGCTATTCTAGATGTGATTGCAGGAGATATTGCTATCCTAACTCAGAAAATCATCCAGGAAGGTGGTGTTGACGGGATTTACCTTAGCACCCAGGAAATTCAAGATGAGCGCATCACACCAGCACTATATCAAACCTACATCGAACCGAGCAATATAGCGATTTTAGAGGCAGCCAATCAGGTGGGTGGGACCAATATCCTCCATATCTGTGGTTTTGAAGGTGCGAGCAATGATGTGACGATATTTAAGGATTATCCAGCTCAAGTGGTCAACTGGGCGACCCACCATGAGGACGTTAGTTTGACACAGGGGCAAGAGTTGTTTCCAGGTAAGGCCGTTTTAGGTGGATTTGAAAATGGCAAGAAAAGCTTGCTTTATCAAGGTTCCAAGGCGGAATTGCAAAATGAAACAAGGCGGTTGCTGGCTGAAGCGGGTAGTAAAGGCGTTCTTCTGGGAGCTGACTGTACTGTTCCAGATGACTTTGACTTAGAGAGGTTGGACTGGATTCGGCAGGCAGCTGTTCTCTAAAAGGAGGAGCTATGAAAAGTAAAAGATGGGGCATCTTCATTGCAGTTGTCGGTTTGCTGGCCTTGGTTGCCATAAGTGTCGTAAAAAATGGGCACTGTAAAAATGGAGAGAGATGTCATGGAGTTCAGGATTTTTCCAAGTCCAGTCTCCCCTTTCTACGCTCGAATGATATTGCAAGCAGTTTATTAGTTAAAAAAGTAAGAAATGGAGAATAAGAATGTCAGAAAAAAGAGAATGGGTTTTAAAAGCATTTAAAGGTGAGAAGGTTGATCGTGTGCCAGTTGGCTTTTGGCACCATTTCACATCAGAAGACGAATGGCTAGACGGTTTCTCAAATCCAGCCATTATCGAGAAGAATATCGAGGGGCATAAGCGCTTTATCCGAGAAGTTCAGCCAGACTTTATCAAACTCATGAGTGATGGCTACTTTGCTTATCCAAATCCAGCGATTGCTAAAGGAAAATCACTTCAAGAATTGGCGACCATTCAACCACTCGGACCAGATCACGCTTGGATAAAAGAGCAGGTGGACTTGGTTCAGAAAATCAAGCAAGAGTTCACAGAAGATATCGTTGCAATTTACAATATTTTTGCCCCTGTGACCTATCTCAAGTGGCTACTTGGGGAAGTGTCTGGCGGAGATGACCTTATTGCGGACTTTCTGGTGGAAGATCCTGATGCCCTGAAGAAGGTGTTGGATGTGATTGCAGAAGATATTGCGAGTCTCAGCCAAGCCGTCATCAAAGAGGCTGGCGCTGACGGAATCTACCTCAGCGTGCAGAGTATCCAAGATCATCGAGTGTCGGCAGCAGATTATCAAGCCGTCATTGCACCTAGCGAGATAACAGTTCTGGAAGCAACTAGTGCTGTTGGTGGTGTTACTGTTCTTCATATCTGTGGCTACGAGGGGGCGCGAAATGATATTCATCTTTTTGTTGACTATCCAGCCCAAGTCTTTAACTGGGCTGTAGGACCAGAGGGAATTACTCTCAAGGAAGGTCGTGAGATTTTCAAGGGACGTACGGTTCTTGGAGGATTCGAAAATGGCAAGACAGGCTTACTGTATACTGGTAGCAAGGATGCCATTCAGGCTAAGGCAAAGAAACTAGTTGCAGAAGCTGGGGAACAGGGTTTGGTACTTGGGGCGGATTGTACCATTCCAAGTGATATCGCAGTTGAACGTATCCAGTGGGTGAGAGAAGCGCTTGAAAACTAAAGGAGAAAAAGATGAGTAAAAAAGCATGGATTATCGGTGGTGTAGCAGTTGTTGCAGTAATTGGGGCAACGATTATCGGGAGAAGTTTAGCTGGCGCTCCAGCCAAGGAGGGAGAAACGTCTTCGTCTGCTGAAGTCATAACCTTGAAGGTTGCCCATACACAAAACTATGTGCCATATGATTTTGTCAATGAAAAAGGGGAATCAGATGGTTATGAAGTAGCAGTTTTGAAGGCTGTTGATGAGAAGTTGGCAAACTATAAATTTGAATATACGGGTACCAGTGATGACGACCTCTTGATTGGTCTGGAATCAGGCAAGTATGACATCGGAACCAAGGGAGCTTGGTACACAGATGAACGAGCTAAAAAGTTTGTCATTCCATCTGAACCAGTCGGAGCGAGCATCATCGGATTTACTGTCAGAAAAGAAGATGAACAGAAATACAAAACCATTGATGACTTTGCAAAGAATAAAGGGAAATTGGTTCCCATCTCTCCACAGAATGCTCAATGGAATGTCATCACCAGCTACAATGAAAAACATCAGGATGCACCGATTGAGCTAACAGCAGCAGAATCCTTTAAGGTGGCAGATGCCTATGCTTGGGTCTTGGAAGGACGTTATGACGCCTTCTTTGATATCAAACTGTCCTTTGAAAAAGCAGTTACCGCAGAAGATGGACCTTACCACCAATATGCGGATAAACTCAGCTGGTTCCCATATAAAGGCATTCCAACTTATCCCTTGATTCACCGTGATGAAAAGGGTGAGAAATTCGCTAAAGAATACGAAAAAGCAATCAAAGAGTTGAAAGAAGATGGCACGCTTGCTAAGCTATCTCAGCAATACTTTAAAGAAGATGTCTTTAGTTATGTAGATAAAGACTAGACCAGAAATTCCAAGACTAGAAAGGGTTTTGCATGGTTTCTTATGATTTTTCCAAGGTCTTTCAGTTTTTACCGACCTTATGGCAGGCACTTCCTATGACCTTGTCCATTCTCTTTTTTACCACTCTTCTTGGTTCCCTTTTTGGAGGTCTCTTGACCTGGGCGCAAGTAGGAGAAGACAAGAGTTTTGCAGCGATTTCCAAAGGCTATATCTTTACCCTTCGTTGTACACCGCCGATTGTCTTGCTTTTTCTAGTCTTTTATGGCTTGCCAGAATTTCTGAAATGGTGGCTTGGTTTGGACATCAACAATTGGTCTAAAACTATTTTTGTTCTCCTGACGATGATTCTCTTGTTTGCGGCTATTGTTGCCGAGGTTTTCAAGGCAGCCTATCAAGCTATTCCGAAAGGGCAGACAGAGGCCGGGCTTAGTATTGGTTTGACTCCAAGTCAGACTTTTTGGAGAATCATTTTTCCTCAAGCTTTTCAAGTTGCTCTTCCCAACATAACGACTGCTATTCTCAATCTCATGCGGGATGCTGCCTTGGCCTATACGATTGGTTTCGTTGATGTTATGGGGGCAGGCAATCTCTTGATTAGTCGTAATTTAGGGAACTACTCTCTGGAAACCTATACGGCAGTTGCGCTTCTTTACTGGGGGATTGCCTTGGTTATTTCTAGCTTGAGTCGTTTGCTTGAGAAGTCTTTGGAAACAAAAGGGAGGTAAGAAATGGATATAGACTATATTGTAAAGACCTTTCTGGAGACCTTGAAGGGTGTGCCAATCACCTTGATTATCATGATTGTGGCTATGGTCTTAAGCTTTTTACCGGCTCTATTTTTAGCCTTGGGGCAGATTTACAAGGTTCGAGGGGTGAGGAGTTTTTCTCTGGTCTATCTGGCTTTTATCCGAGCGACTCCTCCGATTTTATTGATTCTCTTCTTTTATAGTTTGTTTCCAAGTTTGCTGAATCAATTTCTCAAAAGCATAGGAAGTGACTTTGATATTTTCAAACTTGATCCTCTCTACTATGCCTTTATCATTTATAGTTTGATGACAGTCGGGAGTTTGTCGGAGATTTTGCGTTCAGCTATCTTGACGGTGGACAAGGGACAACTAGAGGCAGCGCATGCGATTGGGCTGACTACGACCCAGGCCTATCTAAGGATTGTTTTTCCTCAAGCCTTGCGCTCAGCCTTGCCTAACTTGGCCAATCTGGTGATCAATATCGTCAAAGGGACCTCTCTGGTCTTTGTTATGACTATCAAGGATATCACCGCTATTGCTCGTGTGGAAGCGTCCTACGGTTATCAGTATTTTGAGTCTTATTTTGTGATCTTTTTGCAGTATATTTTGATCTGTGGTTTGATTCAGTGGGGCTTCTATCTACTGGAGAAAGGCTATGTGAAAAAAGAAAAGAGAGCAAAAGCATCTAGCGCGCGTTTTGTATAGGAGGACAGGATGTTACAAGTAGAACATATCGCAAAAACATTTGGTGAGAGGCAGGTACTGGAGGATGTCAATCTCCAGGTCGACCAAGGGGATGTCGTCGTTATCTTAGGACCATCAGGTTCGGGGAAAACGACCTTTCTCCGTTGTCTCAACCACTTAGAAAAAGCTGACAGTGGCCATTTGACCTTGGCAGGAAAAACTTATGACTTGGCCAAATTGAGCAAGAAAGACATTTTAGAAATTCGCCAAAAAACAGCCTTTGTTTTCCAACACTACAATCTCTTTGCAAATAAAACTGCTCTGGAAAATATTCTAGAAGGCCTAATCGTAGCTCGTAAAGTTCCCAAGGAAGAAGCGCTTAAACGTGCAGAATCTGCCTTGGAAAAAGTTGGTTTACTGGTCTATAAGGACTACTATCCCTCACAACTATCTGGAGGGCAACAACAACGAATAGGAATTGCGCGTGCTATTGCCGTCAAGCCCGAGGTCATTTTGCTAGATGAACCAACATCTGCACTAGATCCTGAGTTGGTTGGAGATGTTTTGGATGTTCTGAAACAGTTGGCGGGAGAAGGTGTGACCATGGTGGTCGTCACACATGAGATGGGATTTGCTAGAGATGTCGCCAACCACGTTATTTTCATGGATGGAGGCCGTATCGTAGAGGAGAATAATCCACATGATTTCTTTAGTCGTCCACAAGAAGAACGAACCAAGCAGTTTCTAGCTCGTATCTTATCAGATGCCACCTATAGTGTAGAATACATGATTTGATAGATAAGTGCATTATGAAAGTAACTTATGAGGCAAAGTTCCAATCTATAAACTATGGAAAAGGTGTCAGCTTGAAATGATTTTCAGAAAAAGCTAGGTTTTAGACTTAGATTGACTATTTGAAATACTTTTCGTACACTCAAGTGGGCAATCTTATTTTAGATTTTTCATTTCTCAAAAAACTTAAGAAAAATTTAAGCTAGGAGGTGTATACTAAGCTCATAAGTTAAGAAGAACTTAACTTAAACTCCTAAAACTTTTTCATAATAATCTCCCTATAAAATAAAGTCGCCCAATCAGGTGGCTTATTTTTTGTCTATCTGTAAGCAGGGCAGTAACTTAGCAATAGAAGAATAGAGGGAAATATGGTATAATGAAACGATAGATTTTTGAATAGGAATAAGATCATGTTTGGATTTTTTAAGAAAGATAAAGCTGTAGAAGTTGAGGTTCCAACACAGGTTCCTGCTCACATTGGCATCATCATGGATGGAAATGGTCGCTGGGCTAAAAAACGGATGCAACCACGGGTTTTTGGTCATAAGGCGGGGATGGAAGCCCTCCAAAAGGTGACCAAGGCAGCTAATAAAATGGGAGTCAAGGTTATTACGGTTTATGCCTTTTCAACGGAAAATTGGACACGCCCAGATCAAGAAGTCAAGTTTATCATGAACTTGCCAGTTGAGTTTTATGATAACTACGTCCCTGAATTGCATGCAAATAATGTTAAGATTCAGATGATTGGGGAGACAGATCGCCTACCTAAGCCGACTTTTGAAGCTTTGAAAAAAGCAGAGGAGTTGACCAAGAACAATACAGGCTTGATTCTCAATTTTGCGCTTAACTATGGTGGTCGTGCTGAAATTACGCAGGCTTTTAAGAGCTTGGCTCAGGAAGTTCTAGATGCCAAAATCAATCCTGGTGATATTACAGAAGATATGATTGGGGACTATCTTTTCACGCAACACCTGCCAAAGGATTTGCGAGATCCGGACTTGATTATCCGCACGAGTGGCGAGTTGCGTTTGAGTAATTTTTTGCCATGGCAAGCAGCCTATAGCGAGCTTTATTTTACGGATACCTTGTGGCCTGATTTTGATGAAGCATCTTTGAAGGAGGCTATTACGGCCTATAATCGTCGCAATCGCCGTTTTGGAGGAGTTTAGGAGAAGATATGACCAAGGATTTACAAAAGAGAACATTGTTTGCGGTATTGGCCCTGGCTATTTTCCTTCCAGTCTTGTTTGTGGGAGGACTCTTGTTGCAGATAGGGATTGGCTTGTTAGCCATGCTGGCTGTTCATGAACTCTTGCAGATGAAAGGGCTAAATACCATGACCATTGAGGGGACTTTGACTCTCTTTGCGACCTTTGCCCTCACAATTCCTTTAGAAAACTATCTGACATTCCTACCAGTTGATGGGAATGTGGTTGCCTACAGTGTTTTGATTACAATTATGCTGGGGACGACCGTTTTCAGTAAAAACTATACGATTGAAGATGCCGCATTTCCAATTGCTGTGAGTTTTTATGTTGGTTTTGGCTTCAATGCCTTACTAGATGCTCGGGTGGCAGGTTTTGACAAGGTACTTTTGGCCCTTTTTATCGTTTGGGCGACAGATAGTGCTGCCTACCTGACAGGGATGAATTTTGGTAAACATAAATTGGCGCCGAGAGTTTCTCCTAATAAGAGTATTGAGGGCTTTGTCGGTGGTATTCTAGGTGCGGTACTGATAACGGTAATCTTCATGTTAGTGGACAGCACAGTTGCTCTTCCTTATGGGATTTATAGAATGAGTCTCTTTGCTGCCTTCTTCAGTGTGGCAGGTCAGTTTGGTGACTTGATTGAGAGTGCCATGAAACGCCATTTCGGTGTCAAGGATTCAGGAAAATTTATCCCGGGGCATGGTGGTGTGTTGGATCGTTTTGACAGTATGCTAGTTGTCTTTCCTATCATGCACTTGTTTGGCCTGTTCTAAAGAAAGGAATATTGAATGATTGGATTGCTAACCTTTATCCTCGTTTTTGGGATTATCGTGGTGGTGCATGAGTTTGGACATTTTTATTTTGCCAAGAAATCAGGCATTTTAGTTCGTGAATTTGCTATTGGTATGGGTCCCAAGATTTTTGCCCATATTGGTAAGGATGGCACTGCTTATACCATTCGGATCCTTCCTTTAGGAGGGTATGTTCGTATGGCTGGTTGGGGCGATGATGCGACAGAAATCAAGACAGGAACCCCAGTCAGTTTAACACTTACTGATGATGGTAAGGTCAAACGGATCAACCTCTCAGGGAAGAAACTGGATCAAACGGCTCTTCCTATGCAGGTAACCCAGTTTGACTTTGAAGATAAGCTCTTTATCAAGGGTTTGGTCTTGGAAGAAGAAAAGACCTTTGCTGTGGATCACGATGCAACAGTTGTTGAGGCAGATGGTACCGAAGTACGCATCGCTCCTCTGGATGTACAGTACCAAAATGCTTCTATCTGGGGCAAGCTCATCACCAACTTTGCAGGTCCTATGAATAACTTTATCTTAGGTGTTGTTGTTTTTTGGATCTTGATCTTTTTGCAGGGTGGTGTTAGAGACACTCAAACTAATCTCTTTCATGTCATGCCAGAGGGAGCTTTGGCTAAGGTAGGCGTAGCTGAGACCGCCCAAATTACCAAGGTCGGCTCGCATGAGGTTAAGAATTGGCAAGACTTGACCCAGGCTGTGGAAGCAGATACCAAGGACAAGACAGCCCCGACCTTGGATGTGACCATTTCTGAAAATGGTAGCGAAAAACAAGTTACTGTGACTCCAGAAGAAAATCAAGGACGTTACATTCTTGGGGTTCAACCGGAAGTCAAGTCAGACCTCCTATCCATGTTTGTTGGTGGATTTACAACCGCTGCTGACTCAGGGCTCCGTATCCTTTCGGCTCTGAAAAACTTGATTTTCCATCCAGATTTGAACAAACTCGGTGGTCCCGTTGCTATTTTTAAGGCAAGTAGCGATGCTGCTAAAAATGGAATTGAGAATGTCCTTTACTTCCTAGCTATGATTTCCATCAATATCGGGATTTTTAACTTGATCCCTATCCCAGCTTTGGATGGTGGAAAGATTGTGCTCAATATCCTAGAGGCTATCCGCCGGAAACCCCTTAAACAAGAAATTGAAACCTATGTCACCATGGCTGGTGTAGTTATCATGGTTGCCTTGATGCTAGCTGTGACCTGGAATGACATTATGCGACTCTTCTTTTAGATAATCGAGGAATATTATGAAACAAAGTAAAATGCTAATCCCAACGCTTCGCGAAATGCCAAGTGATGCTCAAGTTATCAGCCATGCCCTTATGTTGCGTGCTGGTTATGTTCGTCAAGTTTCTGCCGGTGTTTATTCTTACCTACCACTTGCTAACCGTGTGATTGAAAAGGCTAAGAACATCATGCGCCAAGAGTTTGATAAGATTGGTGCGGTGGAGATGTTGGCTCCTGCCCTTCTCAGTGCCGATCTTTGGCGTGAATCAGGTCGTTATGAAACCTATGGTGAAGACCTTTATAAACTGAAAAACCGTGAAAAGTCGGACTTTATCCTAGGTCCGACACACGAAGAGACTTTTACAGCTATTGTTCGTGACTCTGTGAAATCTTACAAGCAATTGCCACTCAACCTTTACCAAATCCAACCGAAATACCGTGATGAAAAACGTCCACGTAACGGACTTCTCCGTACGCGTGAATTTATTATGAAAGACGGCTATAGTTTCCATGCTAATTACGATAGTTTGGATGTGACTTATGACGAGTACAAGGCGGCCTACGAACGAATTTTCACTCGTAGTGGTTTGGATTTCAAGGCTATCATCGGTGACGGTGGTGCCATGGGTGGTAAGGATAGCCAAGAATTTATGGCCATCACTCCTGCTCGTACAGACCTTGACCGCTGGGTTGTCTTGGACAAGTCAGTTGCCTCATTTGATGAAATTCCTGCAGAAGTGCAAGAAGAAATCAAGGCCGAATTGCTCAAATGGATGGTTTCTGGTGAAGACACCATTGCCTACTCAAGTGAGTCTAGCTATGCAGCTAACTTAGAAATGGCAACAAACGAGTACAAACCAAGCAACCGTGTCGTTGCGGAAGAAGAAGTGACTCGAGTGGAAACTCCAGGTGTTAAATCCATCGATGAAGTGGCAGCCTTTCTCAACGTGCCAGAAGAACAAACGATTAAAACACTCTTCTACATGGCAGATGGTGAGCTTGTTGCAGCCCTTCTAGTTGGAAATGACCAACTTAATGAAGTCAAGTTGAAAAACCACTTGGGTGCAGATTTCTTTGATGTTGCAAGCGAAGAAGAAGTGGCAACTGTTGTTCAAGCTGGCTTTGGTTCTCTTGGTCCAGTTGGTTTGCCAGAAAATGTCAAAATCATTGCTGACCGTAAGGTACAAGATGTTCGCAATGCTGTTGTTGGGGCTAACGAAGATGGCTACCACTTGACAGGTGTGAATCCAGGTCGCGACTTTACTGCAGAATACGTGGATATTCGCGAAGTTCGTGAGGGTGAAATTTCACCAGACGGACAAGGTGTTCTTAACTTTGCCCGTGGTATTGAGATCGGTCATATTTTCAAACTCGGAACTCGTTATTCAGCAAGTATGGGCGCAGATGTTTTGGACGAGAATGGTCGTGCTGTTCCAATCATCATGGGATGTTACGGTATCGGTGTTAGCCGTCTTCTCTCAGCAGTTATGGAACAACACGCTCGCCTCTTTGTCAACAAAACGCCAAAAGGTGAATACCGTTACGCTTGGGGAATCAACTTCCCTAAAGAATTGGCGCCATTTGATGTGCATTTGATTACTGTCAATGTTAAAGATGAAGAAGCGCAAGCCTTAACAGAAAAATTGGAATCCAACTTGATGGGAGCTGGTTACGAAGTATTGACAGATGACCGTAACGAACGTGTCGGAGTGAAGTTTAGCGATAGCGACTTGATTGGGTTGCCAATCCGTATCACTGTTGGGAAGAAAGCAGCTGACGGTATTGTAGAAGTTAAAATCAAAGCGACTGGTGACACGATCGAAGTTCATGCAGACAACTTGCTCGAAACCCTTGAAATCCTCGGCAAGAAATAAAAACTATAATCAGAAGAAAAACAAGGCAAAAATGTAACTAGTTTTTACCTTGTTTTTTCTATATAATGGGGAAAATGAGTAAACGAAGAGGTATAACAATGCTAAAATTTCCAAAGGATTTTGTTTGGGGTTCATCCACTTCTGGACCACAGACAGAAGGGCGAGTGCTTGGTGATGGTAAAGGAGATAATCTCTGGGATTATTGGTATCAGGTGGAGTCCAATCGCTACTACAATGGAATTGGACCTGACAAAACATCGACTTTTTACGAAAACTGGGAGAAGGATATTGAGCTTTTGGTAGAGACTGGCCATACAGCCTTCCGAACTTCTATCCAGTGGTCTCGTATTTTTCCACAGGGCCGTGGAGAGGTCAATCCTCAAGGGGTGTCTTTCTACCGTCAGGTATTTGAAGCCATTAAGGCTAAGGGAATCCGTCTTCTAGTCAATCTCTATCACTTTGACCTTCCTTTGGCCCTTCAAGAAGTTGGGGATGGTTGGGAAAATAAGGCAACCATCAAGGCTTATGAAGACTATGCTCGTTTTTGTTTTGAGACTTACGGAGACTTGGTGGATCAATGGATTACCTTTAACGAGCCCATCGTTCCTGTAGAATTTGGCTATTTTTACGATGCCCATTATCCACATAAGGTAGATGCAGAGGCAGCAGTTAAAGTAGCTTACCACACACAATTAGCCAGCAGTCGGGCGGTCAAGGCCTGTCATGAGATTTTGACTGATTCCAAGATTGGGATTGTCTTAAATTTGACACCGGCTTATCCACGTAGCCAGCATCCTGCTGATGTCAAGGCAGCTCGGATTGCGGACCTCTTTCAGGCCCAATCTTTCCTAGATCCGTCCGTTTTAGGAGCTTATCCAGAAGAATTAGTAGAAATCTTGTCTGAGCATGATTTGTTGCCAGATTCCACAGCTGAAGAGTTGGAGCTCATTCGCGAGAATACAGTTGATTTCCTTGGAGTCAATTACTACCAACCTTTGCGCGTTATGGCGCCGCGTTTTGCCAAGCATCCAGACAGTCCACTCTTGCCAGAACATTTTTATGAGCCTTATATTATGCCGGGCCGTAAAATCAATCCTCACCGCGGTTGGGAAATCTACGAGCAGGGGATTTATGATATCGCCCAAAATATCAAGGAAAACTATGGTAATATTGAGTGGATGTTGACAGAGAATGGCATGGGTGTTGAAGGTGAGGATAAATTCCGTGAGAATGGCATGATTCAGGACGACTATCGTATCGACTTTGTCAAAGGGCATCTTCGTGAACTCCACCGTGCGATTGAAGATGGGGCCAACTGTAAGGGCTACTTGATTTGGACCTTTATTGATTGTTGGTCATGGCTCAACAGCTATAAAAACCGCTATGGTCTGGTTGAGCTTGACTTGGAAACGCAAGAACGCCGCCTGAAGAAATCAGGCCACTGGTTCAAAGAGCTCAGCGACCATAATGGATTTTAAGAATAAAAGTGAGATGAAAATCATCTCACTTTTTAATATGTGACTACGAGTCAGTATAGTTTTATCTATTACAAGTATGATAAAATCTTTCCATCTAAGTCGCAAGGGAGATGGTACTGGCTATATATTTTCTTTAATTATGGTAAAATAGTAAGAGAATAATGTGAGGAAATTGAATGTCAAGTAAGTTTGAAATTTTAATGAATCAACTAGGAATCTCTGATCAGCTGCGACAGGATCCTGCTCTTGTTGATGCAAGTATTGAGCGTGTTGTGGTTCATAAAATTAGTAAGATTTGGGAATTTCACTTTGTATTTTCTAATATTTTACCGATTGAAATCTTTTTAGAGTTAAAGAAAGGGCTTAGTGAAGAATTTTCTAAGACAGGGAATCGAGCTGTTTTCGAAATCAAGGCGCTCTCTCAGGAATTTTCTAATGAACTCTTGCAGGCCTACTATAAGGAGGCTTTTTCTGAAGGTCCGTGTGCTAGCCAAGGATTTAAGTCTCTTTATCAGAATCTGCAAGTTCGTGCGGAGGGAAATCAACTCTTTATTGAAGGTTCAGAGGCGATTGATAAGGAACACTTTAAGAAGAATCATCTTCCTAATCTAGCAAAGCAACTTGAAAAGTTTGGTTTCCCAGCCTTTGTATGCCAAATAGAAAAGAATGATGCCCTTACACAAGAGCAGGAGGAAGCCTTCTATACGGAGAATGAACAAATTGTACAGGCTGCCAATGAAGAGGCTTTGCGTGCTATGGAACAACTGGAACAAATGGCTCCTCCTCCAGTAGAAGAGAAACCAGCCTTCGATTTTCAGGCTAAAAAAGCTGCGGCTAAGCCAAAACTAGATAAGGCAGAAGTTACCCAGATGATCGACGTGACGACTGAGGAAAATCGTCTGGTCTTTGAAGGGGTCGTTTTTGATGTGGAACATAAAGTGACCAGAACTGGTCGCGTTTTGATCAATTTTAAAATGACGGACTACACTTCAAGTTTTTCAATGCAAAAATGGGTTAAGAATGAAGAAGAGGCTCAAAAATTTGATTTAATCAAGAAGAATTCTTGGCTCAGAGTGCGTGGGAATGTGGAGATGAATAACTTTACACGCGATTTGACCATGAACGTGCAGGATGTGCAGGAAGTTGTTCACTATGAGCGGAAGGATTTGATGCCAGAAGGTGAGCGTCGGGTTGAGTTTCATGCTCATACTAATATGTCGACCATGGATGCTCTACCAGAGGTCGAAGAAATCGTCGCGACAGCTGCAAAATGGGGTCACAAGGCGGTTGCCATTACGGACCATGGCAATGTTCAGTCCTTTCCACATGGCTATAAGGCTGCCAAGAAAGCGGGAATCCAGCTGATCTATGGGATGGAAGCTAATATCGTTGAGGATCGTGTTCCTATCGTCTATAACGAAGTGGAGATGGATCTATCTGAAGCAACCTACGTGGTCTTTGACGTGGAAACGACGGGGCTTTCAGCTATCTATAATGACTTGATTCAGGTTGCGGCCTCTAAGATGTACAAGGGGAATGTCATTGCTGAATTTGATGAATTTATCAATCCTGGACATCCCTTGTCAGCTTTTACTACTGAGTTGACTGGAATTACGGATGATCATGTCAAAAATGCCAAACCACTGGAACAAGTTTTGCAAGAATTCCAAGAATTCTGTAAGGATACCGTCCTAGTTGCCCACAATGCAACCTTTGATGTTGGCTTTATGAATGCCAACTATGAGCGCCATGGTCTGCCTAAGATTAGCCAGCCAGTTATCGATACGCTGGAGTTTGCTAGGAACCTCTATCCTGAGTATAAACGTCATGGTTTGGGACCTTTGACCAAGCGTTTTGGTGTGGCTCTAGAACACCACCACATGGCCAATTACGATGCAGAAGCTACGGGTCGTCTGCTTTTTATCTTTATCAAAGAGGTGGCAGAAAAACATAGTGTGACTGACTTGGCTAGACTAAACATTGATTTGATTAGTCCTGATTCTTATAAAAAAGCTCGGATCAAGCATGCGACCATTTATGTCAAGAATCAAGTTGGTTTAAAAAATATTTTTAAGCTGGTTTCTTTGTCCAATACTAAGTACTTTGAAGGAGTACCACGGATACCGAGAACGGTTCTAGATGCCCATCGGGAGGGCTTGATTTTAGGATCAGCCTGTTCAGAAGGTGAAGTTTTTGATGCAGTTGTTTCCCAAGGTGTGGATGCAGCGGTTGAGGTGGCCAAGTATTATGACTTTATCGAGGTCATGCCACCAGCTATCTATGCTCCCTTGATTGCTAAGGAGCAGGTCAAGGATATGGATGAACTCCAGACCATTATCAAGAGTTTGATAGAGGTCGGGGACCGTCTTGGCAAGCCTGTTCTGGCTACGGGAAATGTCCATTATATCGAACCGGAAGAAGAGATTTACCGTGAAATTATCGTCCGTAGTTTGGGACAGGGGGCTATGATTAACCGAACTATTGGTCACGGTGAACATGCCCAACCAGCTCCGCTACCTAAAGCTCATTTTCGAACGACTAATGAGATGTTGGATGAATTTGCCTTCTTGGGCGAAGATCTAGCACGCAAATTGGTTATTGAAAATACCAATGCCTTGGCAGATATCTTTGAGTCTGTTGAGGTCGTTAAGGGTGACTTGTATACACCTTTCATCGACAAGGCTGAAGAAACGGTCGCTGAGCTGACCTATAAGAAAGCTTTTGAGATTTATGGAAATCCTCTGCCAGATATCGTTGATTTGCGGATTGAAAAAGAATTAACCTCCATTCTGGGGAATGGATTTGCCGTGATTTATCTGGCATCGCAGATGCTGGTGCAACGTTCCAATGAACGGGGCTACTTAGTTGGTTCTCGTGGTTCTGTTGGTTCCAGTTTCGTTGCGACTATGATCGGGATCACAGAGGTTAATCCTCTCTCTCCACACTATGTCTGTGGTCAGTGTCAGTATAGTGAATTTATCACCGATGGTTCTTACGGTTCAGGATTTGACATGCCTAATAAGGACTGCCCAAAATGTGGTCATAAACTTAGCAAAAATGGACAGGATATTCCTTTCGAGACCTTCCTTGGTTTTGATGGGGACAAGGTTCCCGATATTGACTTGAACTTCTCGGGAGAAGACCAGCCTAGCGCCCACTTGGATGTGCGTGATATCTTTGGTGAAGAATATGCCTTCCGTGCAGGAACGGTTGGTACGGTGGCTGCCAAGACTGCCTATGGATTTGTAAAGGGCTATGAGAGAGACTATGGGAAGTTTTATCGTGATGCAGAGGTGGAACGCCTCGCTCAGGGTGCGGCTGGTGTCAAGCGGACAACAGGACAACACCCGGGAGGAATCGTTGTTATTCCTAACTACATGGATGTCTACGATTTTACGCCTGTCCAATATCCAGCAGATGACGTGACGGCTGAATGGCAGACGACTCACTTTAACTTCCACGATATCGATGAGAACGTCCTCAAACTCGATGTGCTGGGGCATGATGATCCGACTATGATTCGGAAACTTCAGGATCTGTCTGGTATTGACCCTAATGAAATTCCTATGGATGATGAAGGCGTGATGGCCCTCTTTTCTGGGACGGATGTACTTGGGGTGACGCCGGAGCAAATCGGTACGCCGACGGGTATGCTGGGAATTCCAGAGTTTGGAACAAACTTTGTACGTGGGATGGTAGACGAGACGCATCCGACGACTTTTGCGGAGTTGCTTCAGCTGTCTGGTCTGTCCCACGGTACCGATGTGTGGTTGGGAAATGCACAGGATCTGATCAAGCAAGGAATTGCGGATCTATCAACCGTTATCGGTTGTCGGGACGACATCATGGTTTACCTCATGCATGCGGGTCTCGAGCCTAAGATGGCCTTTACCATCATGGAACGGGTACGTAAGGGCTTGTGGTTGAAGATTTCTGAAGAGGAGAGAAATGGTTATATCGAAGCTATGAAGGCCAATAAGGTGCCAGAGTGGTATATCGAATCCTGTGGAAAAATCAAGTATATGTTCCCTAAAGCCCATGCGGCAGCCTATGTTATGATGGCCTTGCGTGTGGCCTACTTCAAGGTTCACCATCCCATTTATTATTACTGTGCTTACTTCTCTATCCGTGCAAAGGCTTTTGATATCAAGACCATGGGTGCGGGATTGGATGCTATCAAGCGCAGAATGGAAGAAATTGCTGAAAAACGGAAGAACAATGAAGCTTCTAATGTGGAAATTGACCTCTATACAACTCTTGAGATTGTCAATGAAATGTGGGAACGTGGTTTCAAGTTTGGCAAACTCGATCTCTATCGTAGTGATGCAACTGAATTCCTCATTGATGGGGATACCCTCATTCCGCCATTTGTAGCAATGGATGGTCTGGGAGAGAACGTTGCTAAGCAGTTGGTACGTGCGCGCCAAGAGGGTGAGTTCCTCTCTAAGACAGAACTACGCAAACGCGGTGGCCTCTCATCAACCTTGGTTGAAAAGATGGATGAAATGGGAATTCTAGGCAATATGCCAGAGGATAACCAGTTGAGTTTGTTTGATGAGTTGTTTTAAGAAGGCAGACTAGCCTCAATTTTACAGAGATGTTTGATAATTAAAAAAATAACAGGACATTGGACAATCCTGTTATTTTTTAATTGTGAACATAAATATACAACGGCTAGATTACTAATCCTCTAAGACTATATCCTCTTCTTTTAGGTCTTCTATCAGCTTCTGCTTATAATGAGTCAGAGAGAGTGTATGTTGACCGACCCAAGATTTTTTAAATAAGTCCAATAATTCTTTGTTTTTAATGAGGACTTCTGGTCCTATAACCTTTTTTATTAAATGATTATCTTCGCAGAATGATATTAGGGGGTTATGATCACTTGTACTGTAGACTGTATAATCAATAGTATTGTCGAAAAAATAATAAATAAAACTCTGAAGATTATCTGTTGGTCCGAAGAATTCTAAAACAAAGAATGAGTTGCTAGGGCTAGGAGAAATTTCAATTTTTACTGGAAAATTGAGAATGTAATATTCAAATAAGTCTTCTTCATCAGATTTAGATTCTTCAAATTTATCTAATAATGGAATCAATATGTTGCTATTGAAGCGTAGGGTATTCATATCCTCTAACATAAAAAATACAGAATCTGCACTGGCTCTAAATTTTCCTGAGTCTATTAGATGAAAGCTGTAGTCTCGCATCTTACTATCCGTTTGTATATTTAGAAAATAAGCAACAAAATATTCTTGGAAAGAACGGTGGGAGAACTTATATCTGTTTCCTTCTTTATATAGTACACATAGGCAGTTTTCTAAATCGTAGATAAAGTTGTTTATATTTAGATTACTTTGAATTCGAGGAGGAAATTTTTTAAAAATTTCTAAAATCTCTGGGAATGTAAACTCTGTTTTTGCCTTTTGGTATGTTAGAAAACAGAAGATTGCAAAATATTCTTTAAAAGTATCTGAACTTAAGTTTGAAAGCAATTTTCGTCGATAACTTTTTGTAGCATCGTGCTTCGAGAGCATTGTATCAAAAGCCTGGTAGTAGAAAAGGTGTAATTTTTGCGGAATCTCTGCATAGTCATTATAAGTGGAAAGCATAATATTTAGTAACAGGGGATTTGAAGCAAAGGACTCATGTCTATCGTATAAATCATTCTCTAGGTCACGGATAAACTTATTTTTAAGTTCCTCATCTGGATATTCAATTTTTGTAATAAGACTTATAGCTTGTTCTTTAGTAAAAGGAATAGATTTTAAAACTGTGAACCGCTGAAATTCAATGAATTCGGATTCGCTATAAGGTCTTGAGGAAAGGATATAATGGTTTTCAGGATATTTGTCACAAAAATCATTTAACTTTTTGAAAAATTCTTTTTGGTTTTCGCTGTATAATTCATCATAGCCATCCAATAGGAATAAAAAGCATCCAGATTGAAGTGCATAATCTAAATATTCTTCTTGAAATTTATTATGAAATTGATTTAGTTTTTTTAACAGTAATTTTTCAAGATCTAAATGCTCCTCTTCGTTGAAATCTTTTAATTCAATAAAAATAGGAATATAGTCTTTTAATTCTAATTCACTTAGAAAAAGGTGTTTCATGAGAGTGGATTTACCAATTCCACCAGAACCTTCAATGATTAAAAATTTTGAGATATCAGTTAGTACTCTTGTTTTTGTGGGCTTGATGAGTTCGGAACCTTTTTCTAAAAAAGGAACTTCAAAAAAATCATACAGTCTTTTGGGCTCAATTCCGTAGATAATCGTTTTGATTCTACTGTATTTTTCATAAGATTTTGTCAAATAAGCTTGGAATGGAATCCCTAGATTAATTTTTGCCTCATCGAGGAGCGTTTTAACTTTGTCAGTCGCTTTGGAAATTATAGGTGAAAAGTATTTATCCAGAATAGCACTAGTAAATTGTTTTGCAATTTCATTGTTAAAGTTTTCGTCCATTATCTTTTTGCTCCTATGTATTTTTGGGTATTTTATAAAGAATAGCACATCAGCTTTTTTATGTCAATATATTTGAAGAGGGGACCTCATTCTATATGTCTATTGAAGGCTTTGTATGTCTGTTGTATGTGTTTTGTATTTACATCGCTTGCCATTTTTGTTAAAATAATAGATAGAAAGAGGGTGAAAATATGTCAAAGACGAGCATGAGCATACGTTTGGATAGTGAGGTTAAGGAGCAAGCCCAACAGGTGTTTAATGATCTGGGGATGGATATGACAACGGCTATCAATATTTTCCTTCGTCAGGCTATTCAATATCAGGGTTTGCCTTTTGATGTTAGGCTAGACGAGAATCGGAAGTTACTTGAGGTATTAACGGATTTAAATCAAAATCGTAATATGAGCCAATCTTTTGAATCAGTCTCTGACTTGATGGAGGACTTGCGTGCTTAAGATTCGTTATCATAAACAGTTTAAAAAAGATTTTAAGTTGGCTATGAAGCGTGGTTTGAGGGCAGAATTATTAGAAGAAGTTTTGAATTTTCTGGTTCGAGAAAAAGAA
Organism: Streptococcus oralis; assembly: GCF_901543815.1. GTDB lineage: Bacteria > Bacillota > Bacilli > Lactobacillales > Streptococcaceae > Streptococcus > Streptococcus oralis_CM. Next base: position 1,710,137 of record NZ_CABEIU010000002.1, on the reverse strand, counting down.
CTTCCTGACAAATATCGAGATCATCAACTGGCAGCATCCAAGCACTTTCAAGGAGTTCGTGAGTGTCATATCCAACCAGATTGGCTTTTGGTCTATAAAGTAGACAAGTCGGAATTGATTTTAAACTTGCTGAGGACAGGCAGTCATAGCGATTTATTTTAATAAATTTTAAGGAGTTCAAGATGAAACTTAGGATTTTTGCAGAAGATAAACCAGCGGAAAAGGTTTTTGACTATCAGCTAGAGCTTGCGGATGAAACAATTATCCTATCAACAGCGCTCTTGTCTGGTGCCATTGCTTTAGCAGGATTATTTTCTGCTTTGAAGGAAAAATAACAAAAGAAAAGGAAGAATAGAATGGTTTTACCAAATTTTAAAGAAAATCTAGAAAAATATGCGAAATTATTGGTTGCGAATGGAATTAATGTGCAACCTGGTCATACTTTAGCCCTCTCCATCGATGTGGAGCAACGTGAGTTGGCGCATTTGATCGTGAAAGAAGCTTATGCTTTGGGTGCGCATGAGGTTATCGTCCAGTGGACAGATGATGTGCTCAACCGTGAGAAATTCCTCCACGCGCCGATGGAGCGCTTGGACAATGTACCAGAATACAGAATCGCTGAGATGAACTATCTCTTGGAGAACAAGGCTAGCCGTCTTGGAGTTCGCTCATCTGATCCAGGTGCCCTGAACGGAGTGGATGCTGACAAGCTTTCGGCTTCTGCTAAAGCTATGGGACTTGCCATGAAGCCAATGCGTATCGCAACTCAGTCCAACAAGGTTAGCTGGACAGTCGCTGCCGCAGCTGGACTAGAGTGGGCTAAGAAGGTATTTCCAAATGCAGCAAGCGACGAAGAAGCAGTGGACCTCCTTTGGGACCAAATCTTCAAAACTTGCCGTGTCTACGAAGCAGATCCTGTTAAGGCTTGGGAAGAACATGCAGCTATCTTGAAGAGCAAGGCAGAAATGCTCAATAAGGAGCAATTCTCAGCCCTTCACTATACAGCGCCAGGAACAGATTTGACACTTGGCTTGCCTAAGAATCACGTTTGGGAATCAGCTGGCGCTATCAATGCACAGGGCGAAGAATTCTTACCAAATATGCCGACAGAAGAAGTCTTTACGGCTCCTGACTTCCGTCGTGCAGATGGTTATGTAACCTCTACAAAACCACTCAGCTATAACGGAAATATCATTGAAGGGATTAAAGTAACCTTCAAGGATGGTCAGATTGTTGATATTACAGCTGAAAAAGGCGATCAAGTTATGAAAGATCTTGTCTTTGAAAATGCGGGTGCGCGTGCCTTGGGTGAATGTGCCTTGGTACCAGATCTAAGTCCAATTTCTCAGTCAGGCATTACCTTCTTTAATACCCTTTTCGATGAAAATGCGTCAAACCACTTGGCTATCGGTGCAGCATATGCAACTAGTGTTGTTGGTGGTGCAGAGATGAGCGAAGAAGAGCTTGCAGCTGCAGGACTGAACCGTTCAGATGTTCACGTGGACTTTATGATTGGCTCGAATCAAATGGATATAGACGGTATCCGTGAGGATGGAACACGCGTACCCCTCTTCCGTAATGGAGATTGGGCAATTTAAGGAGAAGCTATGCTGGGAAGTATGTTTGTTGGTCTCCTAGTGGGACTCTTGGCAGGTGCTTTGACCAATCGCGGAGAGAGTATGGGATGCTTTGGAAAAATGTTTCTCGGATGGATTGGTGCCTTTCTGGGTCACCTGCTCTTTGGAACTTGGGGACCAATTTTAGCGGGAACAGCTGTTATTCCTGCTGTTTTGGGTGCTATGGTTGTCTTAGCTATTTTCTGGAGACGAGGAAGTTAAGTTCCTAAATTTGAAAAGAAAAGGAGGTTGGTCATTGAGCCAGCCTCCTTTTGAGTATGATATAATAGTTCTATGAGATTAGATAAATTTTTAGTTGCCTGCGCTGTAGGGAGTCGAACAGAGGTCAAAAACTTGCTCAAGGCTGGGCGCGTGACGGTAAATGGCAAAAAGGAAAAGTCAGCTAAACTGCAAATCAATGAAGAAAGAGACGAAATTCGCTTTGATGGGCAAAAGTTAGACTACGAGGAGTTTGTCTACTACATGATGAACAAGCCCCAAGGAGTCATTTCAGCGACTGAGGATACCAAGCATAGAACGGTTCTAGACTTGCTAGATGACTTGGCGCGGACCAAGGAAGTTTTTCCAGTAGGGCGCTTGGATATTGACACGCATGGTCTTCTGCTCTTGACCAATGACGGCAAGCTTGCCCATGCTCTTCTTTCACCTAAACGTCATGTGGAAAAGACCTATTTGGCGCAAGTCGAGGGTATTATGACCCAAGAAGATGTGGAGACATTTGCCAAGGGCATTCCGCTTAAGGATTTTACCTGCCAGCCCGCTAAGCTGGAGATCGTGTCGGTAGATCCAGAAAAGAATCAAAGTCTGGTTCACGTGACCATTGCCGAAGGGAAGTTTCACCAGGTCAAACGCATGGTGGCATACTGTGGTAAGGAAGTAGTGGATTTGCAACGTTTGACTATGGGAACTTTGATTTTAGACGAAAAGCTGAAACGCGGTGAATGGCGTCGCCTGACCAAGGAGGAGTTAGAGACTCTCCTTGCTAGTATTACTTAGTTTGGATTATTTTAGAAAAGGTGAGGGAGAATGTCCTTGCCTTTTTATGTTTTCGGTTGCTTCCTTTGTGAAAAGAGTTATAATAGACAGTAGAATAAAAGGAGGAATCTATGAACGCGATTCAAGAATCATTTACAGATAAACTTTTTGCCAACTATGAAGCAAATGTCAAATACCAAGCGATCGAAAATGCTGCCAGCCATAACGGAATTTTTGCAGCCCTAGAGCGTCGCCAAAGTCATGTAGACAATACAGCTGTTTTCTCATTGGATTTGACCAAGGACAAGGTTACTAACCAGAAAGCGTCTGGTCGTTGCTGGATGTTTGCGGCTCTCAACACCTTCCGCCACAAACTCATCTCTCAATACAAGCTCGAAAACTTTGAACTGTCACAGGCTCACACCTTCTTCTGGGACAAGTACGAGAAATCCAACTGGTTCTTGGAGCAAGTGATTGCGACTGCAGATCAAGACTTGACGAGCCGCAAGGTTAGCTTCCTACTCCAAACACCTCAACAAGACGGTGGTCAATGGGATATGGTTGTTGCTCTCTTTGAGAAATATGGTGTCGTTCCCAAGTCAGTTTACCCTGAGTCCATCTCATCTAGCAATAGCCGTGAGCTCAATGCCATCCTCAACAAATTGCTTCGTCAAGATGCTCAAATCTTGCGTGACTTGCTCGCTTCTGGTGCAGACCAAGCGACTGTTCAGGCCAAGAAAGAAGAACTCTTGCAAGAAATCTTTAACTTCCTTGCAATGTCTTTAGGACTTCCACCACGTAAATTTGACTTTGCTTATCGTGATAAGGATAACAATTACCAAAGTGAAAAGGGTATCACACCACAAGAGTTTTACAAGAAATATGTCAATCTACCTCTAGAAGATTATGTTTCTGTTATCAATGCCCCAACTGCTGACAAACCATACGGCAAATCTTACACAGTTGAGATGTTAGGGAATGTTGTTGGTAGCCGTGCAGTTCGTTACATTAATGTTCCTATGGAACGCTTGAAAGAATTGGCGATTGCTCAAATGCAGACAGGAGAAACTGTTTGGTTTGGTTCAGATGTCGGCCAGCTCAGCAACCGCAAAGCTGGAATCCTTGCGACTGATGTTTATGACTTTGAATCAAGCATGGACATTCAACTCACTCAAGACAAGGCTGGACGTTTGGACTACAGCGAAAGCTTGATGACCCACGCTATGGTCTTGACAGGTGTAGACTTGGACGAAAATGGCAAATCAACCAAGTGGAAGGTTGAAAACTCATGGGGAGACAAGGTCGGTACCGATGGTTACTTTGTTGCTTCAGACGCTTGGATGGATGAATACACCTACCAAATCGTTGTTCGCAAAGAATTGCTGACAGCAGAAGAACAAGCCGCATATGAAGCAGAACCAATCGTGCTCGCGCCATGGGATCCAATGGGTGCCTTGGCAGAATAAAGTATAGAGAAAAGAGGTTAGGGGAATTCTAGCCTCTTTTTAAGTTCTTCTTGAAGTGGCGATAGATGATGCTTGCCAAGGGAGTTCTTCTTATTTTGAGTCTTTAAGTGACAGAGGAAAGGATATGTGTTATTATAGTAGTACAAAAGGATATCGGAGTAGAAATGAAGTATTTAAGCAGTCAAGACATCAAGGATCGTCAACGAAATATCAGCGACATTAAGCCCTATAAAACAACCAAGGAAATCGTCGTTTCAAATATCTTTACCTTCTTTAATGCCATGAACTTGGCTCTGGCAGTTCTGGTAGCCACAACCTTGCGATTTGAGAATATGCTCTTTTTAGGTGTGATTGCTATCAATACAGCCATCGGTATTTTCCAAGAAGTACGTTCAAAAAATGCTTTAGAAAAACTAAGTTTGCTTGGTAAAAGTAAGTACAGGGTCAATCGAGATGGTCAAACAATCGAGATTGATCCAGAGGACATCGTTCTGGGTGAGTACCTGCATCTCAATCTGGGGGATCAGGTGCCTGTAGATGCAGAAGTCCTTGAAGGGAATATTGAAGTTGATGAGTCTTTGCTGACGGGTGAGAGTGATTCGATCTTTAAAACGGTTGGTGACCAGCTGATGAGCGGAAGCAATGTCGTTAGCGGATCCTGCTTGGTCACGGCAACGGCTGTGGGGCAGGATAGTTATATCAACAAACTCGCAAAATCCAGCAAGGAATTCAAAAAATATCCTTCTCAACTGCGCGATTACATGGATAAGATTTTAAAAATCGTCTCTATCTTGCTGGTTCCAGTTGCGATTCTGCTTTATGTCAGAGGTTTTAGTCTAGGACGGTCTTATGTTGAGATTATCTTGGGAAGTTCTGGTGCCTTGGTCGGTATGATTCCAGAGGGCTTGATTCTCTTAGTTAGTGTGTCTCTAGCAGTAGCGGCTATGAAGCTGGCCAAAAAGAAGGTTCTGGTGCAGGAGCTATACTGTGTAGAGACCTTGGCGCGAGTAGATGTTCTTTGTTTTGATAAGACAGGAACTATCACGACGGGGAATATGAAGGTCCAAGAAATGGATGCTAATGTAGCAGAGAAACTATCTTCTTATCTGGCTTATTTCGAGGATGAAAATGCAACTTCCCGAGCTCTGAAGACTTACTTAACCTGTGAGAAAAAGTGGGAAGTTCAAGAAGTCGGTGCCTTTTCAAGCAAAAACAAGTATTCCTTTGTCCAAGTAAAAGATGGTGGGACCTATTTCTTCGGAGCCTATGAGTTTTTAGGCTTTACCCAGCCGATGGATGCCTACTATGAAGATCTAAAACAGCAAGGTTTTCGAATTTTGTCCCTTGCTCATAGCAAGGACCAGATTACGAGTCCAGCCAATATGGAACTCCTAGGCCATGTTGTTTTGTCAGATGAGATTAAGGACAATACCAAGGAAACCTTTGACTATTTCGAATCTCAAGGTGTTGAAGTGAAGATTATCAGTGGTGATAATCATGTGGCTGTGTATTGGGTGGCTCGTAAAGCAGGTTTTAAGGAGGAAGCGCGTGCGATTGATATGACTAAGGTGAGCGATGATGACTTTGAAAGAGTGGTCTTGGAACACGATATCTTCGGTCGGGTGACACCTGAGCAGAAAGAAAAGATGGTGACCGTTTTGCAAAATGCTGATAAAACAGTTGCCATGAGCGGTGATGGAGTTAATGATGTTCTAGCTCTCAAAAAAGCAGATATTAGTTTCGCCATGAATGGTGCTACCAGCGCAGCCAAAAGTGTATCCAACATCGTCTTTCTCACAGATGATTTTGCAGTGTTTTACGATATTTTAATGGAAGGGCGCCGTGTCATCAATAATATCCAAAAGGTAGCCTCTCTCTTTCTAACAAAGACCTTCTTCTCCATCGTGTTTGCCATTTTGAGTGTGATCTTTGGTTTGGAATTTGCCTTTATCCCCATTCAGTTTACAATCATTTCAGCCATTACGATTGGGATTCCATCCTTCTTCCTAACTTTTGAGTCCAATAAAGAAAAGGTTAGCACACATTTTATGCGAGATATTTTGACCAATGCTGCGATTGGTGGTGGCATTCTGGTTGCTAGCGTTCTTCTGACGAACTTCTTTATCACTGTCCCAGGTCAGGTCAAATTTATTTGCTTCCTCCTTGCTTTGATCAATGGTCTGTGTCTAGTAGCCAAGGTCAGTCTGCCATTTAATCGATACAAACTAGCCTTGCTCACACTTTTGAGCCTTGCAGCCCTTGTTGGCGTACTTGCCAATACATTTATCCTGCAAGGAACTTTTGTGCCTTTAGAAACCAGCCAAGTCGTCTATGTAGCCAGTCTAGCAGTGGCGATTGGATGCTTTCATTATCTGACTAGGAGAAAAGGTTGACACACAAAAAGAATCAGGATTTGATCCTGATTCTTTTTTATCTATATTCTCGATGGCTTGGATTACATGATACCGAAGAAACGAGCTGCGATACCTACTGCAAAGAGCGCAAGAATGATTGTGATTGGTGATACTTTTTTCTTAAGCAACCACATGCAGAGGAAAGTAAGGAGAAGTCCCATCAATCCTGGGATCAATGAGTTCAACTGGCCTTGAAGAGTTTGTGGTTGAATCTTATCTAAGCTCAATCCACCAAGTGCTTGACCAAGAATTCCCTTCAATTCAGCACCTGATACAGGACCTTCTGGGAAGTTGATGTAAGCACCTTCTGCCAATTGTTTACCTGGAAGGTTAACAGTAAAGTTGATAGACACCCAACGTTGTACAAGAACGGCAAGGATGAACATACCGAGGATAGAAGCTCCTTTAGTGATGTCTTTCAAGATACCACCAGACATGTCTTTAGTGATTTCAGATCCAGCTTTGTAACCGAACTCTTGTGTATACCATAGGAAGGCCATACGGATAGCATTCCATCCAAAGAAGAAGAGAAGTGGGCCAACAATGTTACCAGATGCAGCAAGTGATGCACCAAGGGCTCCAAGGATAGGACGAACTGTAAACCAGAATACTGGGTCACCGATACCAGCAAGAGGTCCCATCATACCGATTTTAACCCCTTGGATAGCCGCGTCGTCGATTTCAACACCGTTAGCGCGCTCTTCTTCAAGTGCAAGAGTAACCCCCATGATTGGAGCAGCTACGTATGGGTGAGTGTTGAAGAACTCAAGGTGACGCTCAAGAGCAGCCGCTTGGTCTTCTTTTTTAGTGTACAATTTTTTGATAGCTGGGATCAATGAGTAAGCCCAACCCAAGTTTTGCATACGTTCGTAGTTCCAAGAACCTTGAAGGAATTGTGAACGCCACCAAACTTTTTGACGATCTGATTTTGATAATTGAATTTTTTCAGCCATGATTGTTCCCCTTTCTAGTAGTCTTCTAGGATATCACCGATTGGGTCGTTAGAAGTTGCAGCTCCGCCGCCACCGTTTCCACCTTGTTTTGTAAGGTTAAGGTAGATGAAGGCAAGGGCAACACCGATGACACCAAGGGCAATCAAAGTCAATTGAGAGATCGCTGCAAGAGCGAAACCGATAGCGAAGAATGGCCATACTTCACGAGTCGCCATCATGTTGATAACCATAGCGTAACCAACGGCAACAACCATAGCACCACCGACAGCCATACCACCATTCAACCATTCTGGCATTAGGCCAAGAGCGTCTTTAACAGCAGAAGCTGGGATAGCGATAAGGAAGGCTGCAGGGATAGCGATACGAAGACCTTGAAGAACAAGCGCAAAGTAGTGAGCGCGTTCAACAGCTGCAATGTTTCCTTCTTTTGCAGCTGCGTCAGCAGAGTGAACCAAGGCAACTGAGATTGTACGAACAATCATTGTCAAGAAAAGTCCAGCTACGGCAAGAGGGATAGCTGTTGCAGTTGCAACGGCGATACCTTCAGTAGTAAAGTTACCACCTTTAATCAAGATGATCGCTGCGGCAACAGATGCAAGAGCAGCGTCAGGAGCTACGGCAGCTCCGATGTTTGCCCAACCGAGGGCGATCATTTGAAGAGATCCACCAAGCATAACACCTGCTTCGAGGTTACCAGTTGCAAGTCCGATAAGGGTACATGCGACGATTGGTTGATGGAATTGGAATTGGTCGAGGATACCTTCAAGACCTGCAAGGAAGGCAACAACTACAACCAAGATAGCAGAAATGATTGAAATATCTGACATGGTTTTATTCCTTTTCTATTTAGTTTTAATAAAGTATTTAATCTTGTTTTCAAAAATGATAGAAACAGATTAAAATTATTGAACGTTTGCTTTCTTAATCAAGTCAAACAAATCTTTTTTCGTGTCGTTTGGTACTTTACGTACATCAAATTCAACACCGAGGTCACGCATTTTTTCAAATGTTGCAACATCGTCTTTGTCCATAGACAAAACGTTGTTAATCATTGTTTTACCTGTTGAGTGAGCCATAGAACCAACGTTAAGGGTTTTGATTGGCACGCCACCTTCGATGGCACGAAGGGCATCTTGAGGTGTTTCAAACAAGATAAGAGCATGTGTGTTACCAAAACGAGGATCTTTTGCAACCTCAATCAATTTTTTGATTGGTACAACGTTCGCTTTTACTCCATTAGGAGCTGCTTGTTTGATCAATTCTTTACGCAACTCGTCGTTTGCAACGTTGTCTGAAGCAACGATGATACGATCTGCTTTTGAATCTGGAGTCCAAGCAGTGGCAACCTGACCGTGAAGGAGACGAGTGTCTAGACGAGCAAGGTTGATTTTCAGTTTACCGTCACCGATAACTGTTCCTTCAGGAATAGCAGCTTGTGCAACTGGAGCAGCTGCAGCAGCTGCAGCAGTTGCAACTTCCTCAACTGGGTTAAGCTCTTCTGGAAGAGCCTTGATGCCATCTTTGGCTTCTTTAATGATATTCGCAGCGACTTTATCCACACCTGCAGTAGCATCCATAAGGCGCTCAGTGTAGGCTTGGATCAACATCGGCAAGTTCAGCCCTGTGATGATGGCAAACTTACGCTCAGGATTTTCTCCCATCACGCGGCTAGCTTGGTTGAATGGAGATCCACTCCAAAGGTCAGCCAATACTAGAACCTCATCTTCTGCGTCAAATGCAGCCACAGCGTTGTTGAATTTAGCGTATAGATCATCTGGACCTTCGTTTGGCATAAAGGTTACAACTTGAACCTTTTCTTGTTCACCAAAGATCATAGATCCGGACTGATGAATACCCGCAGCAAATTCGCCGTGGCTCGCAATAATGATTCCGATACTCATTATTGTCATTCCTCCTTTAAAATGTTTGACTGTGTGTTTAAGAAAACTTTAAGCCTAACTTTAAGTATAAACCGTTTTCAAACAAAAAGCAACCATTTCTTATAAATATGTGTTAATTTTCAATGAAAACTCGTTTACAAAATGTTAATATATAAACATTTTGTGGAAATGTATGAAAAAATAAGAGAGTAATTTAATATAAAAAAATGAAAACAGGCCGATTAATTGAAAAATTGTGAAAATCAAAAAAGCTAGCACAAGCTAACTTTTTGAGCATTAAGCGTTATAGGAATAAATCTTGTAGGGTATGGGCAACACCATCTTCATCATTTGTCAGAGAGAGTTGCTCATCAGCATATGGTAGCAAATCGGGATTGGCATTTTTCATGGCATATCCCTTGCCTGCAAAAGCCAGCATTTCGGTGTCATTGTGTTCATCTCCAAAGGCAATCAGGTCTTTTTTATCACGGTTCATAACATTGAGCAAGTATTCTAAAGCAAAGGCTTTGTTGACCCCTTTTGGTGTACATTCGAGAATGTTAAGAGGGCCTCCCCAGGTATTGATTGCTAATTGGTGTTGGTAAAAACGATTCATCTCATCTGCTAGCGCGTATTTATCATCGACTCTTGTTTGCAAGAGGATACAGTTAGGGTCCTTGGTCACCAATTCAGATTTGAATTGATTTTCTGGTTGGAAATTTTCTACACCAAATAGTTTGGGATTTGCAATTTCTTCATTAGGAGCCGTGATATAAAATTTCTTGCGGTATTCTCCTGCAATAAAGTCGGCTTGGATATCCTCTTTGCGTTTGACCATGTCTAAGAGGTATTTTTTGTCCAAGGTCAAGCACTTTTCATGCGCCCAAGCACGACCTGGCAGATGGGTAAGGGAACCATTGAAGTTAATCATGGGGGTGTGCAACTCTAATTCCTGATAAAATTCTTTTGCCATACGGTAAGGGCGCCCAGTAGTGATGATGACATGGTGGCCTTTTTCAGCAATTCGTTTAATTGTGTTTCGAGTAAAATCTGAAATCTTACTCTCTGAGTTGAGCAGGGTTCCGTCCAAATCGACGGCGATAATTTTTTTAGTCATATAAACCTTCCTAGTAGATCCCTGATAAGATGACTACTATTATATCAAAAAGAAAGCAGAAAAACAGGCTTGAAACAAAAAATAAAAATTTCATTTTGTTAAATAAATCAAACAAACATATTGAAAAGGTGAATGATAAATGATATAATACTCTCATTGTTCGTAAAAAACAAAAGGAGATTAAAGATGGACAAACTATTTAAACTAAAAGAGCACGGGACAGATGTCCGTACAGAGGTGCTTGCTGGTTTAACAACATTCTTTGCAATGAGTTACATTCTCTTTGTAAACCCTCAAATGCTTTCCCAAACGGGTATGCCTGTTCAAGGTGTGTTCTTGGCAACGATTATCGGTTCTGTAGTCGGTACTTTGATGATGGCTTTCTATGCTAATTTGCCATACGCACAAGCACCAGGTATGGGACTAAATGCCTTCTTCACATTTACAGTTGTATTTGGGATGGGCTATACTTGGAAAGAAGCTCTTGGTATGGTCTTCATTTGTGGAATTATTTCATTGATTATTACCTTGACAAATGTTCGTAAAATGATCATCGAATCTATTCCCACAACACTTCGTTCAGCTATTTCCGCTGGTATTGGTGTTTTCCTTGCCTATGTTGGGATTAAGAATGCTGGTCTCTTGAAATTCTCAATTGACCCAGGTACTTATACTGTAGCAGGTGAAGGAGCAGACAAGGCTCAAGCTGCACTTACTGCAAACTCCGCAGCTGTTCCAGGATTGGTAGACTTCAATACTCCAGCCGTATTGGTGGCTCTTGCAGGTCTGGCTATTACCATCTTCTTTGTTGTTAAAGGCATCAAGGGTGGAATCATTCTTTCTATTTTAACAACGACTGTGCTTGCCATTGCTGTTGGTGTTGTCAAATTATCAGGGATTGACTTTGCTAGCAACAATCTTTCAGCAGCGGTTAATGATTTAGGAACTTTGTTTGGTGCTGCTCTTGGTTCAGAAGGTTTAGGCTCTTTGATTTCAAACACTTCACGTTTACCAGAAACCTTGATGGCCATTCTTGCCTTCTCACTAACGGATATTTTTGATACAATCGGTACTCTTATCGGTACTGGTGAAAAAGTTGGTATCGTTGCGACAAGTGGGGAAAACCATGAGTCCGCTAAATTGGACAAGGCTCTTTACTCTGACTTGGTGGCAACTTCAGTAGGTGCCATTGCAGGTACTTCAAACGTTACAACCTATGTTGAGTCTGCGGCGGGTATCGGCGCTGGTGGACGTACTGGGTTGACAGCCCTAGTGGTTGCGATCTGTTTTGCTCTATCTAGCTTCTTTAGCCCACTTCTAGCGATTGTTCCGACAGCTGCAACAGCACCAATTTTGATCATCGTCGGAATCATGATGCTTTCTAACTTGAAAAATATCCCTTGGGATGATATGGCTGAAGCGGTTCCTGCCTTCTTCACATCTATCTTTATGGGATTCAGCTACTCTATCACACAAGGGATTGCTGTTGGTTTCTTGACATATACCTTGACAAAAGTTGTCAAAGGTCAAGCCAAGGATGTGCACGTAATGATTTGGATTTTGGATGCCTTGTTTATCCTTAACTATATCAGTATGGCGCTATAAATGGTATAATTAAAAAGGGGAGTCTCCCCTTTTTAATTATAAGGAGGTACATCATGAAAGATAAGACGATTTGGCAAGAGGTTTTGAACAGAGGGAAATGGGTGCTCATCCTTTTGGTAGCTTTTGTTCTATCTCAATTTCCCATAGGACTTGCTTTGTTTTTAGCAAACAAACAGTTTCCGATTTTACAGTCAGGTCTCTTAGTAGGTGCTCTATCCATAGTCGTTTTGATTGTATTCATTATTGGTGCACGAAAAACACAACTTGCTACTTTTAATCTATCCTTTTTTAAGGCAAAAGATTTGGCTCGCTTGGTACTGAGTTATCTAGTGATTTTTGCGACAAATCTCTTGGGTTCACTCCTGCTTCGACTAACAAATGAGGCAACAACCAATAACCAATCAATACTGAATGGTTTGGTTCAGAATAGTTCCTTGATTTCAACTTTCTTTCTACTAGTCTTGATTGCGCCGATTTGTGAAGAAATTTTGTGTCGTGGAATTATTCCCCAAAAGATCTTCCGTGGAAAAGAAAAACTTGGCTTTGTTGTTGGTGCAATCGTCTTTGCCTTGCTCCATACGCCAACCAATCTGCCTTCTGTGATTATTTATGGAGGAATGTCAACGGTTTTGACTTGGACAGCCTATAAGACTGAGCGTTTGGAGATGTCCATTTTACTTCATATGATTCTCAATGGTATTGCATTTTGTTTGTTGGCCTTATTGGTATTGATTAGTAGAAATCTAGGCCTATCATTCTAAGCCATTGACCTACTTGGAAAAGATGAATACTAGCGTGTCCATCTTTTTCTTTTTATGGTAAAATAGAGAGATAATATGGTAAAGAACCTTAAGGGAGTAACCGTTATGTCCAATAAAGTCAACCACGTAAAAACAGCCATTTGCGGCATTATCAATGTAACCCCAGACTCCTTTTCGGATGGCGGTCAATTTTTTGCTCTTGACCAGGCGCTCCAGCAAGCTCGTAAATTGATAGCAGAAGGAGTGAGCATGCTAGATATCGGTGGAGAATCGACTCGACCGGGCAGTAGCTATGTTGAGATAGAAGAGGAAATCCAGCGTGTTGTTCCAGTGATTAAAGCTATCCGTGAGAAAAGTGATGTTCTCATTTCCATCGATACTTGGAAAAGTCAGGTGGCAGAAGCTGCCTTGGCTGCTGGTGCCAATCTGGTAAATGACATTACGGGTCTCATGGGAGATGAGAAAATGGCGGATGTGGTTGCTAAGGCTGGTGCGAAAGTAGTCATCATGTTTAATCCAGTCATGGCTCGACCTCAGCATCCTAGCTCGCTCATATTTCCTCATTTTGGATTTGGTCAGGCTTTTACAGAGGAAGAGTTAGCTGACTTTGAAAAAATGCCAATTGAAGACTTGATGGAGACTTTCTTTGAACGAGCTCTAGTGAGAGCGAATCAAGCTGGGATAGTAAGAGAAAACATTCTGCTGGATCCAGGGATTGGCTTTGGTCTGACCAAGAAAGAAAATCTGCTCCTTCTACGGGATCTGGATAAACTACACCAACAAGGCTATCCAATCTTTCTTGGAGTTTCGCGTAAGCGATTTGTCATCAATGTCCTAGAAGAAAATGGTTTTGAAGTTAATCCTGAAACGGAAGTCGGTTTCCGCAATCGGGACACAGCTTCAGCTCATGTAACCAGTATCGCTGCAAGACAGGGTGTCGAAGTAGTGCGCGTGCACGATGTAGCCAGTCACAAGATGGCGGTTGAAATTGCGTCAGCCATTCGTTTGGCAGATGATGCAGAAAATCTAGATTTAAAACAATATAAGTAAGATGAACGAAATTCAAAACAATCAGTGGATCGCCCACTACCGGACGGACCAACCAAATTTTGGTTTAGAACGCATGGTAGAACTCCTAGCCCTGCGAGGTAATCCCCATCTCAAACTTAAGGTCATCCATATCGGAGGGACCAATGGCAAGGGATCTACCATTGCTTTTTTGAAAAAGATGCTGGAAAAGCTAGGTCTGAGAGTAGGTGTATTCAGCTCACCCTATCTCATTCATTATACGGATCAGATTAGCATCAATGGGGAATCCATCCCAGAAGCGAGACTAGAAGCCCTCATGGCAGTTTATCGCTCTTTGCTTGAGGGGGAGAAAGGCGCTGCTTTAAAAGGAACAACCGAGTTTGAGATTATCACAGCTCTAGCTTATGATTATTTTGCCACTGAAAAAGTTGATGTGGCTATCATGGAAGTCGGCATGGGTGGACTTTTGGATAGTACCAATGTCTGCCAGCCTATTCTGACAGGAATTACGACCATTGGCTTAGACCATGTATCCCTACTTGGTGATACCTTGGAAGCTATAGCAGAGCAGAAAGCTGGTATTATCAAGCAAGGCATTCCCTTGGTGACAGGTCGCATTGCTCCAGAAGCCTTGGCTGTTATCGATCGTATTGCGGAAGGCAAACATGCACCGAGACTTGCCTACGGGGCGGATTATCAGGTTCGTCATCAAGAAAGCGTGGTAGCGGGTGAAATCTTTGATTATACCAGTTCTGTCAGACAAGGTCGCTTCCAGACAGGTCTGCTGGGCTTGCATCAGATCGAGAATGCGGGGATGGCGCTTGCTCTCCTAGACACTTATTGTCAGGAGACTGGACGAGAATTAGCAAGTAATGCCTTAGTTGCTCAAGCCCTTGAGGAAACCAGATGGCCAGGGCGTTTGGAGGTCGTGTCTGGCGCCCCCTTGCTGCTTTTGGATGGGGCCCACAATCCGCATGCTATCAAGGCTTTGTTGAATACCTTGCAAGAACGCTTTGCTGACTATCATAAAGAAATTCTCTTTACTTGTATCAAAACCAAGGCCTTGGAAGATATGCTGGATTTGCTAGGGGAAATGCCAGATACCGAGCTTACCCTGACACATTTTGACGATAGTCGGGCGACGGATGAAAGAGTATTGAAAGAGGCAGCTGAGTCTAGAAATCTCAACTATCAAAGTTGGCAGGATTTTCTAGAGCAGAAATTGACAGATAAAAAAGAAAAGAAACAAACAGTTAGGATTGTCACAGGTTCCTTGTATTTCTTGAGCCAAGTGAGAGCCTATCTGATGGAGAGGAAGAACGAGAATGGATACACAAAAGATTGAAACGGCTATAAAAATGATTATTGAGGCTGTTGGTGAGGACGCTAACCGCGAGGGCTTGCAGGAAACACCTGCCCGTGTAGCTCGTATGTACCAAGAGATTTTTTCAGGTCTTGGTCAGACTGCGGAGGAACATTTGTCAAAATCTTTTGAGATTATTGATGACAATATGGTAGTGGAAAAGGATATCTTTTTCCACACTATGTGTGAACACCACTTTTTGCCCTTTTATGGGAGAGCGCACATTGCCTATATTCCAGATGGTCGTGTGGCAGGCTTGTCCAAGTTAGCCCGTACGGTTGAAGTCTATGCTAAAAAGCCACAGATTCAAGAACGGTTGAATATCGAAGTGGCCGATGCCTTGATGGACTATCTGGGGGCTAAGGGAGCCTTTGTTGTCATTGAGGCCGAGCATATGTGTATGAGCATGCGTGGTGTCAGAAAGCCAGGCACTGCGACTTTGACCACTGTAGCCCGTGGTGTATTTGAGACGGATAAAGACCTCCGAGATCAGGCTTATCGTCTAATGGGACTATAAAAAGAATCCGCTTCATGCGGATTTTTCTAGAAAGGACTAGTTATGGATCAACTGCAGATTAAAGATTTGGAAATTTTTGCCTATCATGGTCTTTTTCCTAGTGAAAAAGAGCTAGGGCAAAAGTTTGTCATTTCGGCGACCCTATCCTATGACATGACCAAGGCGGCGACAGACTTGGATTTGGCGGCTTCTATCCATTACGGCGAACTTTGTCAGCAGTGGACAGCTTGGTTTCAGGAAACCACTGAGGACTTGATTGAAACAGTAGCCTACAAACTAGTTGAACGTACCTTTGAGACTTATCCTCTTGTCCAAGAAATTGAGTTGGAACTCAAAAAACCTTGGGCTCCGGTTCATTTGTCGTTGGATACCTGCTCAGTAACCATCAATCGTCGCAAGCAACGAGCCTTTATCGCCCTAGGAAGCAATATGGGGGATAAGCAAGCAAACTTGGAACAAGCGATTGACAAACTGCGAGCTCGAGGTATCTACATTCTCAAAGAGTCCAGTGTCTTGATGACGGAGCCTTGGGGCGGTGTGGAACAAGCTAGTTTTGCCAATCAGGTGATTGAAGTAGAAACCTGGCTTCCAGCACCAGTCTTGTTAGAAACCTTGTTAGCCATTGAGTCAGAAATGGGGCGGGTTCGAGAGGTTCATTGGGGACCTCGTTTGATCGATTTGGATCTGCTCTTTGTAGAAGACCAGGTCATCTATACAGACGAGCTCATCTTGCCTCATCCTTATATAGCAGAACGCCTCTTTGTCCTTGAACCTTTATTGGAAATAGCTCCCCATTTTATTCATCCAATCTTAAAACAACCAATTCGTTACTTGTATCAAGAATTGAACAAATAGAAAAAACTCTAGTTCCTCAGCAGTTTGCGCCGAGAAGCTAGAGTTTTTAAAATAGGTCATTTTCTTCAGGAAGGAGGATGGTTTCTTTCCCGTCCATGTCTAAAACAAGGACCCGAGGAGGGTAAAGAGGGTCAAAGGGATGATTAAAATCAAAGTCGATACTAGTCGGCAGGTGCTGACTAGAGAAATGGAAGGTGATGGTTCCCTCGTTATTTAGCAGTTGAAATTCAAGTTCCTCTTCTAATTCAAAGACATTTTTCAAAAAATGATCGATAATAAACCATAAAGAGTCGATAACATCGTCAGGCAAGCTGGTCACAACGCCAAAACTGGCCGAACGTCTCTGAGTATTTGTAAAAGCCATAAACATTCCCTCCCTCCTTTTATTTTTCCTTATCATACAGCAAAACATCCCAAAAATCAAGAAATCGTACTCACTTTTTCAAAATGGGAATAGGTTGTGAAATTTTTTCAAAGTTTCTCTAAAAAATACTTGAAAGTGTTTACAATAAGTGATAAAATGGAGTAAGCAGATGTATGAAAGCGAAATTTTCAATATAGAAAGGAAACAGAATGAACACAGATGATACAGTAACGATTTATGATGTTGCCCGTGAAGCTGGGGTTTCAATGGCAACTGTTAGCCGTGTAGTGAATGGCAATAAGAACGTCAAAGAGAATACTCGTAAAAAAGTTCTAGAGGTGATTGATCGTCTTGACTACCGTCCAAATGCGGTAGCGCGTGGCTTGGCCAGCAAGAAAACCACGACAGTCGGTGTTGTAATTCCAAATATCACCAATGGCTATTTTTCAACCCTAGCCAAGGGGATTGATGATATTGCAGAGATGTATAAGTACAATATCGTCCTAGCCAACAGTGATGAAGACGATGAAAAAGAAGTTTCAGTAGTTAATACTCTCTTTTCAAAACAAGTTGATGGTATTATCTTTATGGGCTATCACTTGACTGAAAAGATTCGTTCAGAATTTTCTCGTTCTCGGACACCAGTTGTCCTTGCAGGAACGGTGGATATCGAACACCAGTTGCCAAGTGTTAATATTGACTACAAACAAGCAACGATTGATGCAGTAACTCATTTGCTTCAGGAAAATGAAAAGATTGCCTTTGTCAGTGGGCCACTTGTTGATGATATCAACGGCAAAATTCGATTGATTGGTTACAAGGAAGCATTGAAAAAGGCAGGAATCCCTTATAGCGAGGGCTTGGTATTTGAGTCTAAATACAGCTATAATGATGGCTATGCCTTGGCAGAGCGCTTGGTTTCTTCACAGGCTACAGCCGCGGTTGTGACAGGTGATGAATTGGCTGCGGGTGTGTTAAATGGCTTGGCAGATCACGGTATTTCTGTACCAGAAGAGTTTGAAATCATCACGACAGATGATTCTCAAATTGCACGATTCACTCGTCCAAACTTGACTACTATTGCCCAACCTCTTTATGACCTAGGCGCTATCAGCATGCGTATGTTGACCAAGATTATGCATAAGGAAGAGTTGGAAGAACGTGAAGTTCTCCTGCCTCACGGTTTGACAGAACGTCGTTCGACACGAAAACGCAAATAGAAAAAATCAGGGAATCGAGAAGATTTCCTGATTTTCAATTTTAACCTTCCATGTAATTGCGAAGTTCTTGTCCTTTTAGCCCAGCGTTGATAGCAATCAATAATTTGAGGCGCGCTTTTTGAGCATTGAGTTCTTTGACAAAGAAAACGCCAGCTCGTTGCAACTGCACTCCTCCGCCTTGGTAGGCATAAACAGGTTCTGCAATGCCGTTAAAACAACGTGAAACCAAGGCGACTGGAATGTCTTTTTGGAGGAGACTTTCTAATTTTTGAGCTGTTTCTTTGGGTACATTACCTGCTCCAAAAGCTTGAACGACTAATCCATCTAGGTGATCTAGGTCAAGCATATCAATTAGCTCGTCTGTCATACCTGCATAGGCCGAGATGATGGGAACTAGACCTTGAATATGCTCGAGATCAAAACGGACACGAGGCTCAGCTGTTTTGAAGTAGAGGATTTCTTGCTTCATGATGAGACCGAGAGGCCCGTGAGTAGGAGTTTGAAAGGTACCGACGTTGGTCGTATGGGTTTTGGTAACATACTTTGCTGCGTGAATCTCATCATTCATGACGACCAGCACACCCTTGTCAGCTGACTTGTCATCGCTTGCGACTCGCAAAGCGCTCAGGTAGTTATAAACGCCATCGCTACCGAGTTCGTTGGAACTACGCATAGCTCCTGTTAGAACGATGGGCATGTTGGGGATTTTCATGGTATCAAGGAAGTAGGCTGTTTCTTCCAAAGTGTCCGTCCCATGTGTAATCACAACCCCATCGTAGTTGCCTGCTTCCTCCTTAATCTTATGGTAGAGGGCTAGCATGTGTTTGGGTTTGATATGGGGGCTCGGTAGGTTAAAAAAGTCTAGGGCATGGACCTCTATCCCTTTAAGAGGATTGGTGACATGGTTCATGGGATTGTCCTGGCTGGTCACAACTGCGCCAGAGGCGTCTGCTTGCATGGAAATAGTCCCACCTGTATGTAAAACAAGGATTTTCTTAGGCATGAATTACTCACTCTCTCTGAAATGTGGTATAATCATTGTAACACAAAAGGGGAGAATGGGATAGGATGGAAGTCAAAGCTGTTTTTTTTGATATCGATGGAACGCTAGTCAACGATCGTAAGAGTGTTTTGAAATCCACTAAGGACGCAATTCGGATCGTGAAAGAACAAGGGGTGCTTGTTGGAGTGGCGACAGGACGGGGGCCTTTCTTTGTCAAGGAATTGATGGAAGATTTAGATCTGGATTTTGCAATAACTTATAACGGACAATATATCTTTAATAAAGAAAAAGTCTTATTTGCTAGCCCGATTGCTAAGTCAAGCCTGCGTCAATTGATTGCCTATGCTAAAAAGGAGCGAAAAGAAATCGCTCTTGGAACCGAGCATGCTGTTGTTGGTTCAAAAATTATGTCATTTGGTCTTGGGTCCTTTTCACAGCTGGTTAGCCGTTTCATTCCAACTGGCTTAACAAGAACCGTTAGCCGTTCCTTTAATCGAATGGTTAGTAAGGCAGTCCCTCAAAAGGAAGATGACCTACTTCGTTTGATCAATGAGCCAATCTATCAAGTGTTAATGCTGATGACTCCTGAAGAATCTGAGAAAGCTGCAAGTGATTTTGAAGATTTAAAATTAACTCGAAGCAATCCCTTCGCTGCGGATATCATCAACCAAGGAAATTCCAAACTAGAAGGCATTCGCCGAGTCGGGAAAGAATATGGTTTTGATCTCAACCAAGTCATGGCCTTTGGTGATTCAGACAATGACCTAGAAATGTTGGCGGGTGTTGGTATGTCTGTGGCCATGGGAAATGGCAGTAGCAGCGTCAAAGAAGTTGCCAAGCACATTACAGCAAGTAACCAACAAGATGGCATCCATAAGGCGCTCGAGCACTTTGGTGTTTTGGCTTCAGAAAAAGTTTTTGTCAGTCGAGATTACCATTTTAATAAGGTCAAGACCTTCCACCACATGATGGATGAACGAACTCAAGAAGAGCCACAGGCATGGGATGTTGAAGGTGCAACCCACCGCGCAGATTTTAAAATTGAAGAATTAGTAGAGTTTGTCCGCGCGGCAAGTTCTTCGGAGGAAGAATTCCAGCAGTCGCTTGCAAGCATGCATGCGGCACTTGACAAGGCGGCCGAAAAGGTGAGGCAAAAAACGCCTGCCCAAAAAGATCTAATCGGGCAGGTTGATGCCTTAATCGATACACTGTATTTTACTTACGGTAGTTTTGCCTTGATGGGAGTGGATCCAGAACGCATCTTTGATATTGTGCATGAGGCAAACATGGGGAAGGTTTTTCCTGATGGAAAAGCCCATTTTGATCCAGTTACACATAAAATCTTAAAACCGGATGACTGGGACGAAAAATATGCTCCAGAACCTGCTATCAGAAAGGAACTGCAGCGTCAGCTCAAGGCTTATGAGCGACATAAAGAGAGAAATAAGTAAGAAAAAAGGGAGCCTAGCAGGCTCCTTTTGTGTTCCTATAATGTTTTTTCTTGTTCTCTCACGACGAGTAAATCAACTTTTGCGTGGCGGA
The DNA here is from genome assembly GCF_901543815.1 of Streptococcus oralis. Taxonomy (GTDB): domain Bacteria; phylum Bacillota; class Bacilli; order Lactobacillales; family Streptococcaceae; genus Streptococcus; species Streptococcus oralis_CM. The sequence continues at coordinate 1,689,436 of NZ_CABEIU010000002.1, read as the reverse complement.
GGATGTATTCAGATGAAGAGCCAACCAAGAGGCGTTCAAAGGCATTAAGACCTGTTGCACCGACGAGAATCAAGTCAACATTTTCTGCGTCTGGAATGGTACGGGCAAGGAGAGTTTTTGGATTTCCCATTTCGATGACGGTATGAATATCGGTCACACCCGCATCTTTTGCACGTTTTTCGTACTCTTTCATCAGACTTTCAGCATCGACTTGAAGTTCTTCGTAAACTTCAGCATCAAAGGTAGATACGCTTTGAAGAGCGCGTGTGTCAATAACATGGGCAATGGTGAGCTTGGAATCATTGCGTAGAGCAGTGTAAACACCTTTAACAAAAGCCAAGTCTGCCTCTTTAGAACCATCAATTGCAACCATAACATTTTGGTAACGTTGTGCCATAATGAAACCTCCTGAAATTTTCTTACTTTTATTGTAATCCTTTTCACTAAAGAAGTAAAGTAAAAATCATATTTAAATAAATATTATTGGAGATTCGATTTGGTGGAGATATGTTAAAATAAAAGGAAACGAGATATTAGGAAACACAGTGAGGGGATGAGAAAGTATGAAAGATTTTGTTCAAGCTTCTAAAAAAATAAGTTTTCTTTATCATGGAATTATCCTTGCGTCACTTGTAGGAGAAGTAGTGATGCTTTGGCAGCTGGAAAGAGTCGTGCCCGTTCTCTATTCAGGTTTTATTGGATTTCTTCTCTTTCACTTAGTCTACCACATCATTTTATTTGTGATTGCAAAGAGAAGTGGTCGCTTGGACTATTTGGTCACGTGGGGGCTCTTTCTCATGTTTAATCTTTTGTATGATTCCTTTTTAGCATTAGTCTTCCTAGGTTTGTCTTTTGGTATGTGAAAAATGATTCTTCCTTCTAGTTATTTAGACGGTGAGAACCTAGTCGTTATGAGTTTTTTCTTTGCTTGCTCATTTCAGGAAACTTGTCGCAATCCCTTTCTAGTGGTATAATGTTACTATCTCGATGAATTGAGGAAACAAGATGAAAGAATATAACAAGTCTAGTAAGTTAGAGCATGTTGCCTATGATATCCGTGGCCCTGTTTTGGAAGAAGCTATGCGGATGCGAGCAAACGGAGAAAAGATTTTACGTCTGAATACAGGGAATCCAGCAGAATTTGGCTTCACAGCGCCAGATGAAGTCATTCATGACTTGATTATGAATGCGCGTGATAGTGAAGGTTACTCTGATTCTAAAGGGATTTTCTCAGCCCGTAAGGCTATCATGCAGTATTGCCAACTGAAGAAATTCCCAAATGTGGATATTGATGATATTTACCTTGGAAATGGTGTCAGTGAGCTGATTGTCATGTCCATGCAAGGGCTTTTGGACAATGGAGATGAGGTCTTGGTGCCTATGCCAGACTATCCTCTCTGGACAGCGGCTGTCAGCCTAGCTGGGGGAAATGCCGTTCACTATATCTGTGATGAGGCTGCAGAATGGTACCCTGATATTGACGATATCAAGTCAAAAATCACTTCAAATACCAAGGCTATTATTCTCATCAATCCAAATAATCCGACAGGAGCTCTTTATCCCAAGGAACTCTTGTTAGAGATTATCGAGATTGCACGTCAAAACGACTTGATTATCTTTGCGGATGAAATTTACGACCGTATGGTCATGGATGGTCATGAGCATGTCTCAGTAGCTAGTCTGGCTCCAGATGTCTTCTGTGTCAGCATGAATGGTCTTTCAAAATCTCACCGTATCGCTGGTTTCCGTATAGGATGGATGGTCTTATCTGGACCTAAGACACATGTCAAGGGCTATATTGAAGGTCTCAATATGCTGTCCAACATGCGCCTTTGCTCTAACGTTTTGGCCCAGCAAGTCGTACAAACCTCGCTAGGTGGGCACCAGTCAGTGGACGAATTGCTCCTTCCTGGTGGACGGATCTACGAGCAAAGAAACTTCATTTACAATGCCATTCAAGATATTCCTGGTTTATCTGCTGTTAAACCCAAAGCCGGACTTTATATTTTCCCTAAAATTGACCGCAATATGTATCGCATCGATGATGATGAACAGTTCGTTCTTGATTTCTTGAAGCAGGAAAAGGTTCTCTTGGTTCATGGTCGCGGTTTTAACTGGCAAGAACCAGACCATTTCCGTATTGTTTACCTCCCTCGTGTAGATGAGTTAGCACAAATCCAAGAAAAGATGACTCGTTTCTTGAAACAGTATCGTAGATAGGGCTTACATTAGAAAAAGCTGGAAACATTTGCCTAGAGCTATTGACAAAAGTATCAGAATCAGATAGAATAGTAAAGTATGTTTAGTAACTGATCACTTTATAGCCGGCTAAACGAATACAAAATCTATGAGGAGGTATTCATCGTGAAACGTACTTATCAACCAAGTAAAATTCGTCGTGCGCGCAAACACGGATTCCGTAACCGTATGTCAACTAAAAACGGTCGTCGCGTATTGGCAGCTCGTCGTCGTAAAGGACGCAAAGTTTTGGCTGCATAATCCAAACAAATTTAGCAAAGAAGCCAGTAGGAACTCGAGTCTACTGGCTTTTGTTTTTTCCTATAATATCAGTCTGTAAATACTTTATATTTTTTCTGAAATAATGTATAATGTTTCATATACTATAAAAATGGAGAACAGTTATGAAGAAATCAAAAGCCCTCCTACTAGGGGCTGGAATTTTAAGTGCAAGCTTCTTGATGGCGGCTTGTAGTTCGGCACAATCAAATACAGATAAAACCTACTCGTATGTATTTGCCAGCAATCCAGATACATTAGACTATATCACTTCGACACGTGGTTCGACCTCTAGCATTACGACAAACTTGATCGATGGTTTGTTGGAAAATGATAAATATGGCAATCTCGTTCCTTCTATGGCAGAGTCATGGACCGTATCAAAAGACGGTTTAACCTATACCTATAAAATCCGCCAAGGGGCTAAGTGGTATACCTCTGAAGGAGAAGAATACGCTGAAGTGACAGCCCATGACTTTGTGACAGGTCTTAAGTATGCAGCGGATAAAAAGGCTGAGAACTTGTACTTGGTACGGGATTCAATCAAAGGTTTGGCAGATTATGTCGAAGGGAAAACATCTGACTTTGAGACTGTTGGAGTCAAGGCAGTGGACGACTATACTCTCCAATACACCTTGAACAAGCCGGAGTCTTATTGGAATTCAAAGACAACAGGGGGAATTTTGAGCCCTGTCAATGAAGCCTTTTTGAAATCTAAGGGAGATGACTTTGGAAGTGTTACCCCATCTAGTATCCTGTCAAATGGGCCATACTTGTTCAAGTCTTTCACATCAAAATCTTTAATTGAGTTTGAAAAGAACCCTAATTACTGGGATAAGGACAATGTCAAGATTGAGAAGGTAAAACTTTCCTTCTATGATGGTTCAGACCAAGATAGTTTGGCTCGAGGATTCTTAGAAGGCAACTACACAGATGGCCGTATCTTCCCGACAAGCTCTGTCTTTGACCAGTTGAAAAAAGGGAATGAAGATAAGATTACCTATACTCCTCAGGATGCTGTGACTTTCTACTATCTCTTCAATGTTAACCGTCAAAGTTACAATCAAACAATGAAACAGACGGATAAAGAAAAGACGGATTCTCGTGCAGCTATGCAAAATAAGGACTTCCGTCAGGCGATTAACTTTGCCTTTGACCGTCATGCCTACGCTGCCCAGACAAATGGAGAAGATGGAGCTGATCGTATCCTTCGAAACACAGTCACACCAAGCAATTTTGTTCAAATTGGTGGGAAAAACTTCGGAGATGCTGTCAATGAAAAGATAGTCAACTACGGTTCAGAGTGGGCTAATGTCAATCTAAACGACGCTCAGCCTGCCTTCTTGAATGCTGATAAAGCCAAGGCAGAATTTGCCAAAGCCAAAGAAAGTTTGCAGGCAGAAGGTGTGACTTTCCCAATCCATCTAGACATGCCAGTGGACCAGACTGCTAAGTTGGACGTACAACAAGCTAGTTCTTTCAAGCAGACGGTTGAGGAGACACTTGGATCAGATAATATTGTTATCGATGTGATTCAACTTTCTCCAGACGAGAAAGACAATGCAACCTTCTTTGCTGACACAGCTGAACAAAAGGACTATGACATCGACATCTCAGGCTGGAGTGGAGATTACTCAGATCCGAAAACCTATCTTGACCTTTTGGACCCAGACTCTGGTTCTCAGTTAAAAAATCTTGGCTTGACTCCAGGAAAAGACAATGGTGTTAAGGAAAAAATCGGTCTCTCTACCTACAAGAAGTTGTTGGATGAGGCAGATAAAGAAGTTGAAAACACTCAGGTTCGCTATGAGAAATTTGCCGAAGTTCAAGCTTGGCTAACAGATAGTGCTCTCTTTCTGCCAGTTCAAAGTGGAGGAGCTAATCCAATCTTCCGTAAGACTGTACCGTTCACAGGAGCCTTCTCATTTGTTGGACACAAAGGGGATGCGGATAACTACAAATATGTTGAGTTGCAAAAAGATCCCGTGACTGCGAAACAGTACCAAGAACTTTATGAAAAATGGCAAAAAGAAAAAACTGAGTCCAATAAAAAAGCTCAAGAAGATCTAGCTAAACACATTCAATAATATTCCTAGTCATGCTTTTTAGTTAAGCATAGTGGCTGGATTCAGAAAAAGGCCCCACCAGACGCTTTTTGGTTCTGGTAGGGCCTTTTCTTTATTCTTTTAAGTGATAAGAGTAGCTGGCGACAACGACGTCTTCGTGCCATCTGAGAGCGTATTTTAGTTTGAGGCTCATCTGATTGTGCAGGATATTTTGCCAAGGCTTGTTAGGAATAAACTGTGGTACAAGAACTGTAACGGTGTAGTTTTTTTGCTTAGCTTCTTGGGCGATTCGTTTGACATACTTGACGCTAGGGGTGATGATGTCGCGGTAGCTGGTATTGATATTCTTCAGAGCGATATTTGGGAAGTAATCGGCAAATTCCTGAAGAATTTCTTGGTCTTTTTCGGCCGTTTCTTTAGTAGAAATGTGCATGGCTAACACTTCATCACCGATACTTTGAGCGTAGTTAATGGCTCCGACACTTACTCGAGTAACATTTCCTACTAGGACAAGGACAAGGTTGCCGTCATAAGTGCGCTTTTCAATTCCTTCGTAGAGTCGTAGCTGTTTTGCCACTTTTTGGTAATGGCTGTGAATGGACAAAAAGAGGAAAGTTAGAACTAGGATAATTGGGAAGAAAGGCCAGATATCACCCAGTCTGAAGAGGAGTAAAATGAGGACAATGGCATAACAAATGATGGCCCCAAGGATATTAGCGAAGGCAGATTTTAAGAAGTTTGCTCCTTTTTCCTTTTTCCAATGGCGAATCATCCCAGTCTGAGAAAGGGCAAAGGGAACGAAGACTCCGATAGTATAAAGAGGAATCAAGCGTTCAGTATTCCCATTAAAAATGAGAAGAAGGATCATAGCTCCAAAAGCCAGAGTTAAGATACCGTTGGAGTAGCCAAGGCGATCCCCTTTTTCCATAAAGAGATGGGGCATGTACTTGTTTTTGGCCATATTGTAGGACAGCATAGGGAAGGCTGAAAAGCCAGTATTTGCAGCTACGGCTAGAATCAAGGCTGTCGAGAACTGGAAGAGATAGTAGCTAGCATGACCAAAGAATGAATCACCAAGAATGCCCTTGGCCATTTGCGAGAGGATGGTTTCTCCGTGTTGAGGCGTGATACCCATCCAGTAGTTTAGGAAGGTAATGCCTGCAAAAAGAAAACCTAGAATGAGTGACATGATGGTCAAAGTCTGAGCAGCATTCTTTTCTTTCGGAGTTTTGAAAAATGGTACCGCATTTGAAATAGCTTCAACCCCTGTCAGAGAGGCAGAGCCGCTGGTAAAGGCTCTTAGTAGGAGAACGATGGAAAGGCTCGGAACGGTTTGCCCAATGGATGAAGTCGCCTGATAGTTTAGGGAACCTGTAAATAGTTGAAAGAACCCATAAAGCAAGAGAAAGACGGTACTGAAGATAAAGAGGTAGACGGGAATCATCAGAGAACCGGCAGATTCTTTCAATCCTCTTAAATTCAAGAGCATGAGCAGGCAGACTAGGAAAATAGAGATATGAAGATTATAAGGATGGAGGGCAGGGATGGCTGCTGTAATAGCATCAGCTCCAGACGCAACGGATACGGCTACTGTCAGCATATAGTCAACAAGGAGACTACCTCCTGCAATCAAGCCCAGTTCAGGGGAGAGATTTTCCCGAGTGACCATATAAGCCCCTCCACCTTGAGGATAGGCATGAATGATTTGACGATAGGAAATGGTCAAACTAGCGAGCAGTAAGAGGACAAAAATACCGATAGGGAGGCTCCACCAAATAGCGAGAGGAGAGAGACTGACTAAAACGAGAATGACTTGTTCAGGTCCATAGGCAATAGAAGACAGGGCATCACTGGATAACATTGCAAGTGCCTGCATTTTTCCTAATAAGCCCCCTTCGCCGTCTGTGAGAGACTTGAGTGGCCGACCGATAAAGGTATATTTTAATTTTCTAAACATTTTCTTTTCCTTTACTGAAAATTTCAATAAGTGTTATTATACTGCTTTGAAAAAGGGCAGTCAAGGGAGAATGACTGGTTTTTAGATATTTTTCCAAGCCGAGGGATGCTATTTTTGGTATAATAGATGGAAGAATGAGGTTAGAAGAGATGATTTTTGATACGCACACACATTTAAATGTAGAAGAATTTGCAGGACGCGAGGCAGAAGAACTCGCCTTGGCTGCTGAGATGGGTGTGACACAGATGAATATTGTTGGTTTTGATAAGCTAACCATTGAACGAGCCCTAGAGTTAGCAGATGAGTATGAGCAGCTCTACGCAACTATTGGCTGGCATCCGACGGAGGCAGGGACTTACACAGATGAGGTCGAAGCTTACTTGCTTGAAAAACTAAAACATCACAAGGTTGTTGCTTTAGGTGAGATTGGTCTGGACTACCATTGGATGACAGCACCTAAGGCAGTGCAGGAGCAGGTTTTTCGTCGTCAGATTCAGCTGTCTAAGGATTTGAACTTGCCCTTTGTGGTCCACACTCGTGATGCGCTGGAAGATACTTATGAGATTATCAAGAGTGAGGGCGTTGGTCCTCGTGGTGGGATCATGCATTCATTTTCAGGCTCTCTCGAGTGGGCTGAGAAATTTGTCGATCTTGGTATGACCATTTCTTTCTCAGGAGTGGTGACTTTTAAGAAAGCAACGGATATCCAAGAAGCTGCTAGAGAGCTTCCTTTAGACAAGATTTTGGTAGAGACGGATGCGCCCTACCTGGCTCCTGTTCCTAAACGTGGCCATGAAAACAAAACAGCCTACACACGCTATGTGGCGGACTTTATTGCCGATTTGCGTGGGATGATGACAGAAGAATTAGCTGCTGTGACGACTGCCAATGCAGAGCGTATTTTTGGATTGGAAAAACAATCATGAAAGAAAAAATTTTCCAAGTTATCGTGGTCGAAGGGCGTGATGACACGGCCAATCTCAAACGTTACTTTGACGTGGAAACCTATGAGACCCGGGGGTCGGCCATTAATGATCAAGATATAGAGCGAATTCAACGCCTGCATGAACTGCATGGAGTCATTGTCTTTACCGATCCAGATTTTAATGGGGAGCGGATTCGTCGCATGATTATGACGGCCATTCCAACAGTCCAGCATGCCTTTCTCAAGCGAGATGAAGCGGTTCCCAAGTCCAAGACCAAGGGCCGTTCCCTAGGAATTGAACACGCCAGCTATGAGGATCTGAAAACAGCGCTCGCTCAGGTGACAGAGCAATTTGAAAACGAGAACGAGTTTGATATCAGTCGAAGCGACTTGATTCGTCTTGGTTTCCTAGCGGGAGCAGACAGTCGTAGACGCCGAGAGTATCTAGGCGAACGGCTCCGCATCGGTTATTCCAATGGCAAGCAACTCCTCAAGCGCTTAGAGTTGTTTGGGGTGACCTTAGCAGAAGTGGAAGAGACTATGGAAAGTTATGATAATAGCTAGATAGTCCAAAAATACAAAGGGAATGTGTTACAATAGAGGTACTTAGATTTATTTTGATAGCGTTAAAATAGAAACTTATAAGGACAGAGCGAATGAAAATCCGAGTTGACAGAGAGTCTGTGTGTATGGGGGATGATGTATTGCCTCATGAGACGGAATTTGAGATTCCTGAAGATATGACAGTGAAAGAATTTTTTGACTTTCTAGAAAGGGAACGTTATTTGCCGTCTGTTCAAGGAAACAATGTGGCCTGGGAACTCCGCAATCGAAATGGGGAACAAGGTGTTTATTTCACTAAAACAGGAGAGATTATCAATCCAGATGGAGTATTAAAAGAGATGTTGGAAGGAATTACGGAGACACCCTTATTTGTTTTGATCTATCATTATACCCCGGAAGCATACTACATTAGTAAAGATAATAAATGAGAATTGCAGATGATATCCTGACCGAGGTTGAACTGGTCATGTATTGTTATCGTCCCTTGGTACTTTTATGAAACATCTTTTTAAATGAAGTCTAGGTTTTCGATTGGGCATGAAAAATTGGAAACTTTATAGTTTTATCTACATCCTACTTGAACCACTAACCTTTTTCAAAGATTGTGAAAGGAAATGATATGGCAAATAGAAGTTATATTTACTTAAAAAACGGAGATGAAGCCCGTATTCTAACAGCGGGAATTTACACAATACCCTATTTTTGGCAATTGTTTTGGGATGAAGAAGATTTAAAAGCTCCGATTGCTCTCTGGAAAACAGCAGAAAAACTGGAAGAAGATGAAGAGCAAGCAGAAAGATTTTACCAAGAGCAGAATGTAGATATCTTGCTTTCTATTGAAAAATTCCAGCAGAATGCCCTCAAAAACCGATCTTTTTTAGAAGAGAATGCCCCGCAATCCGTGCAACTATATGATGACTTTGTCCGTTATATTCTTGCAAATGTCAAAGACGGTGATGTGCTAGGATTTGATCTTTTAGATGTTGTTTTTATGGACCAAGTGTCTGTTGTTTCTGATAAACTGTTAAAAAATATACGAGCTATTCGGGAAAATCAACCCAAAGATTTAGATTTTTCTGTGACAGAAAAGAACTTAATTGGTCTTGCTATGGGCTTTCCTGATTATTATGCTTCAGAATTATTGCCAGAAGACAATATTGTAGATTCGGTTGCCTATCAGGATGAACTGAAGAAAATGAACCCCCAAGAAGATAAGAAAGTGCTAGGTACGACTGGAGCTGATTCAAAAGTGAACAAGTCTCGTGTTCTTTTAGTGTTTTGGATTTTGTTGGCACTAGTAATTATGTGGGTTTTATATATTATTTTTAGCTAATAAATAGAAAAGAGAATAAATGAGAATTGCAGATTATAGCGTGACCAAGGCAGTGCTGGAGCGTCACGGTTTTACCTTTAAAAAGTCCTTCGGGCAGAATTTCCTGACGGATACCAATATCCTTCAAAAAATCGTGGATACAGCTGAAATTGATGATCAGGTTAATGTTATTGAAATCGGTCCAGGAATTGGTGCCTTGACGGAGTTTCTGGCTGAGCGCGCAGCTGAGGTCATGGCCTTTGAAATCGACCACCGTTTGGTACCGATTTTGGCAGATACCCTGCGTGATTTTGACAATGTAACAGTGGTCAACGAGGACATTCTAAAAGTTGATTTGGCCCAACATATCCAGAATTTCAAAAATCCAGACCTACCAATCAAGGTAGTAGCCAACTTGCCTTACTACATTACGACTCCTATTCTCATGCACTTGATTGAAAGTGGCATTCCTTTTAGTGAGTTTGTCGTCATGATGCAGAAAGAAGTGGCGGATCGTATCTCCGCTCAACCCAATACCAAGGCTTACGGTAGTTTGTCGATTGCTGTCCAGTATTACATGACAGCCAAGGTTGCCTTTATCGTACCTCGTACGGTCTTTGTGCCAGCGCCAAACGTGGACTCGGCTATCCTGAAAATGGTGCGTCGTCCAGAGCCTGCTGTAGCAGTGAAAGATGAGAACTTCTTCTTTAAGGTTTCCAAGGCTAGTTTTACCCATCGTCGTAAGACCTTATGGAACAACTTGACAGGCTACTTTGGGAAAACTGATGAAGTCAAGGATAAGTTGACCAAGGCTTTGGACCAAGCAGGTTTGTCACCAAGTGTACGTGGGGAAGCTCTCAGCTTGGAAGAGTTTGCCAGTCTAGCAGATGCGCTCAAAGGACAAGGACTATAAGATGCAGGGACAAATCATTAAAGCCTTGGCAGGATTCTACTATGTAGAGAGTGATGGCCAAGTCTATCAGACACGTGCGCGTGGGAATTTCCGCAAAAAAGGTCACACGCCTTATGTCGGAGACTGGGTAGACTTTTCTGCAGAGGAAAATTCAGAGGGCTATATCCTCAAAATTCACGAACGGAAAAACAGTCTGGTCCGTCCGCCCATTGTCAATATTGATCAAGCTGTGGTGATCATGTCCGTCAAGGAACCGGACTTCAACAGCAATTTGCTGGATCGTTTCTTGGTTCTTTTGGAACACAAGGGCATTCATCCCATCGTCTATATTTCCAAAATGGATTTGTTGGAAGATAGAGGAGAACTGGATTTTTATGAACAGACTTATGGTGACATCGGCTATGACTTTGTGACCAGTAAAGAAGAACTCCTGCCCCTGTTGACAGGGAAAGTGACGGTCTTTATGGGGCAGACTGGTGTTGGAAAATCAACCCTCCTCAATAAAATCGCACCAGATCTCAATCTTGAAACAGGAGAAATCTCAGACAGTCTGGGTCGCGGTCGTCATACCACTCGAGCTGTTAGTTTTTACAACCTCAATGGGGGTAAAATCGCGGACACACCAGGCTTTTCATCACTGGATTATGAAGTGTCAACGGCTGAAGACCTCAATCAGGCCTTTCCAGAGATTGCCAGTGTCAGTCGAGATTGTAAATTCCGTACTTGTACCCATACCCATGAACCGTCCTGTGCGGTTAAGCCGGCTGTCGAAGAGGGTATCATTGCATCCTTCCGTTTTGACAACTACCTGCAATTCCTTAGCGAAATTGAAAATCGCAGAGAAACCTATAAAAAAGTCAGTAAAAAAATTCCAAAATAAGGAGAAACCTATGTCTCAATACAAGATTGCTCCGTCAATTCTGGCAGCAGATTATGCCAACTTTGAACGTGAAATCAAACGCCTAGAAGCAACTGGGGCAGAATATGCCCATATCGATATCATGGATGGTCACTTTGTACCGCAAATCAGTTTTGGTGCAGGTGTGGTCGAAGCTCTTCGTCCTCATAGCAAGATGGTCTTTGACTGCCACTTGATGGTAGCTAATCCAGAGCATCATCTAGAAGACTTTGCGCGTGCAGGTGCAGATATCATCAGCATCCATGTAGAAGCAACACCTCATATTCATGGAGCACTTCAAAAGATTCGCTCTCTTGGTGTCAAACCTTCGGTTGTTATCAATCCTGGTACGCCTGTGGAGGCAATCAAGCACGTTCTTCACCTAGTTGACCAAGTCCTAGTCATGACGGTTAACCCTGGTTTTGGTGGTCAAGCCTTTCTACCTGAAACCATGGATAAGATTCTCGAATTGGTTACCCTTCGTGAGGAAAAAGGTTTGAACTTTGAAATTGAAGTCGATGGCGGTATTGATGACCAGACCATTGCTCAGGCCAAAGAAGCTGGAGCAACCGTTTTTGTAGCAGGGTCTTATGTCTTTAAGGGAGATGTCAATGAACGAGTGCAAACTCTCAGAAAACAACTGGACTAGGGTTGCCGTTTTTGCAGGCGGAGACCGTGGTCATTATCGGCCGGATTTTGACTGCTTTGTTGGTGTGGATCGAGGCTCACTCTGGGTCTTGGAAGAAGATTTGCCTCTCGCTCTAGCAGTTGGGGATTTTGATTCGGTGACTGCAGAAGAGCGTCAGTTGATTCAAAAACGTGCCCAACATTTTGTCCAAGCCCAGCCAGAAAAGGATGATACGGATCTGGAACTAGCACTTTTAACGATTTTTGAAAAAAATCCTCAAGCCCAAGTGACCATTTTTGGGGCTTTGGGTGGTCGTATTGACCATATGCTGGCTAATGTCTTTCTGCCTAGCAATCCCAAGTTGGCACCCTATATGCGTCAGATAGCGATTGAGGATGGGCAAAACTTGATTGCCTATTGTCCAGAAGGGACCAGTCAGCTAGAGCCCCATTCAGACTACGATTATCTAGCTTTTATGCCAGTTCGGGATAGCCAGCTGACTATTCTTGGTGCCAAGTACGAATTGACAGAGGAAAACTTTTTCTTTAAAAAAGTGTACGCTTCTAACGAATATATAGATAGGGAAGTTTCGGTAACTTGCCCAGATGGCTATGTCGTCGTGCTACATAGCAAGGACAGGAGGTAGGATGGAGACTGTATTATTACTATTATTAATTGTCAACCTAGCTGGACTCTTTCTGATTTGGCAAAGGCAGGATAAGCAAGACAAGTACCTAGCCAAGAGCTTGGAGGATCAAGCAGACAATCTTTCAGACCAACTGGATTATCGCTTTGACCAAGCTAGACAAGCCAGTCAGCTGGATCAAAAAGATTTGGAAGTGGCTGTCAGTGACCGTTTGCAGGAAGTGCGAATGGAGTTGCACCAAGGCCTGACTCAAGTTAGACAGGAGATGAACGAGAATCTCCTTCAAACCAGAGATAAGACCGACCAACGCCTTCAAGCCCTGCAGGAATCAAATGAGCAACGCCTAGAGCAAATGCGCCAGACAGTCGAGGAAAAATTGGAAAAGACCTTGCAGACACGCTTGCAGGCTTCCTTCGAGACAGTTTCCAAGCAATTGGAGTCGGTCAATCGAGGCCTTGGAGAAATGCAGACAGTTGCCCGCGATGTCGGGGCCCTCAACAAGGTTCTCTCTGGGACCAAGACGCGAGGGATTCTGGGTGAATTGCAACTGGGGCAAATCATTGAAGACATCATGACACCTGCCCAGTACGAACGAGAATTTGCAACGGTTGAAAACTCTAGCGAGCGAGTAGAGTACGCTATCAAGTTACCTGGCCAAGGCGACCAAGAATATGTCTACCTACCGATTGACTCCAAGTTTCCACTGGCGGATTATTATCGCCTAGAAGAAGCCTATGAAGCAGGCGATAAGGACGAAATCGAACGTTGTCGCAAGTCACTCCTAGCTAGCGTCAAGCGCTTTGCCAAGGATATCAAGAGCAAGTATCTAGCGCCACCTCGGACGACCAATTTTGGAGTTTTGTTTGTTCCGACAGAGGGACTCTACTCAGAAATCGTCCGCAATCCGGTCTTCTTTGATGACTTGAGACGGGAGGAGCAGATTATTGTCGCAGGTCCAAGTACCCTATCAGCCCTGCTTAACTCTCTATCAGTTGGCTTCAAAACTCTCAATATCCAAAAGAGTGCTGACCATATCAGCAAGACCCTAGCTAGTGTCAAGACCGAGTTTGGCAAGTTCGGAGGCATTCTGGTCAAGGCACAAAAGCATCTCCAACATGCCTCTGGCAATATTGATGAATTATTAAACCGTCGTACTACAGCTATCGAGCGGACGCTCCGTCACATTGAGTTATCAGAAGGTGAGCCTGCGCTTGATTTACTCCATTTCCAAGAAGATGAGGAAGAATATGAAGATTAGTCACATGAAAAAAGATGAGCTGTTTGAAGGCTTTTACCTGATCAAATCAGCTGACCTGAGACAGACGCGTGCTGGTAAAAACTACCTAGCCTTTACCTTCCAAGACGATAGTGGCGAGATTGAAGGGAAACTCTGGGATGCCCAACCGCATAACGTTGAGACCTTTACCGCAGGGAAAGTGGTCCACATGCAGGGACGTCGAGAAGTTTATAACAACACTCCTCAAGTCAATCAGATCACGCTTCGTTTACCTCAGCTTGGGGAACCCAATGATCCAGCTGACTTCAAGGTCAAGTCACCAGTCGATGTCAAGGAAATCCGTGACTACATGTCGCAAATGATTTTCAAGATTGAAAATCCTGTCTGGCAGCGTATCGTTCGCAGTCTCTACACCAAGTATGATAAGGAATTCTACTCCTATCCAGCTGCCAAGACCAACCACCATGCCTTTGAAACAGGTTTGGCCTATCATACAGCAACCATGGTGCGCTTGGCAGATGCCATTAGCGATATCTACCCTCAGCTCAATAAGAGCCTCCTCTATGCGGGGATTATGTTGCATGACTTAGCCAAGGTTATTGAGTTGACGGGACCAGACCAGACGGAGTACACAGTGCGAGGCAATCTACTTGGACATATCGCTCTGGTTGATAGTGAAATTACCAAGACAGTCATGGAACTAGGCATCGATGATACTAGAGAAGAAGTGGTGCTACTGCGCCATGTTATCCTCAGTCACCATGGCTTGCTGGAGTATGGAAGTCCAGTCCGTCCACGCGTTATGGAGGCAGAGATTATTCATATGATTGACAATCTAGATGCCAGCATGATGATGATGTCAACGGCTCTAGCTTTGGTGGACAAAGGAGAGATGACCAATAAAATCTTCGCTATGGACAATCGTTCCTTCTATAAACCAGATTTAGATTAATAATTTAAGAAAAACGAGCATTTTTTACGCAATAATGTTCGTTTTTTTATGTGAATGTGGTATAATGGATAAAATATCAAAATTAAATGGAATGGTAAATAAAAATGAAATTAAGAAGAAGTGATCGGATGGTTGTCATTTCCAACTATTTGATTAATAATCCATACAAACTAACAAGTCTCAACACCTTTGCAGAAAAGTACGAATCTGCCAAATCATCCATCTCAGAGGACATCGTGATTATCAAGCGTGCCTTTGAGGAAATTGAAATCGGTCATATCCAGACAGTGACTGGAGCAGGTGGTGGCGTTATCTTTACACCATCCATCTCCAGCCATGAAGCCAAAGAAATGATCGCAGACTTGCGTGATAAGCTTTCAGAAAGCGACCGTATCTTGCCAGGTGGCTACATCTACCTATCTGATTTGCTCAGTACACCCGCCATTTTGAAAAATATTGGTCGTATCATTGCCAAGAGTTTTATGGACCAAAAAATCGATGCCGTTATGACAGTAGCAACAAAAGGTGTGCCGCTCGCAAATGCAGTTGCCAACGTTCTGAATGTTCCTTTTGTTATCGTGCGTCGTGATTTGAAAATCACAGAAGGATCAACAGTCAGTGTCAACTATGTATCAGGTTCCAGTGGTGACCGCATTGAGAAAATGTTCCTTTCAAAACGTAGTCTCAAGGCAGGAAGCCGTGTCTTGATCGTGGATGACTTCTTGAAAGGCGGAGGAACTGTCAACGGGATGATCAGTCTCTTGCGTGAGTTTGATTCAGAGTTGGCTGGTGTAGCAGTCTTTGCGGATAATGCCCAAGAAGAACGTGAAAAGCAGTTTGATTACAAGTCACTTTTGAAAGTAACCAATATTGATGTCAAGAACCAATCCATCGATGTTGAGATTGGAAATATCTTTGACGAAGACAAATAAGAGATAGAACTAAAGGTTGGAACGATTGTCCCAGCCTTTCTTTGCAAACAGAATAGAAGGATGCTTATGAAAACACCATTTATCAGCCGAGAAGATTTAGAAACGATTGTTGCAGAGTTTCCGACTCCCTTTCACTTGTATGACGAGAAGGGGATTCGTGAAAAAGCAAGAGCCGTCAACCAGGCCTTTTCCTGGAACAAGGGATTCAAAGAATATTTTGCCGTCAAGGCTACTCCAACCCCAGCCATCTTGAAAATCCTCCAAGAGGAAGGTTGTGGTGTGGACTGTTCTAGTTATGTAGAGCTCTTGATGAGCCACAAACTGGATTTTCCGGGTTCTGAAATCATGTTCTCTTCTAACAATACCCCAGACCAAGAGTACGCTTATGCGCGTGAATTGGGCGCAACCATTAACTTGGATGCCTTTGAAGACATTGAACATCTGGAGCGTGCAGCAGGCATTCCAGAAATCATCTCTTGTCGTTACAATCCTGGTGGAGTTTTTGAGCTAGGAACAGATATCATGGACAATCCTGGGGAGGCCAAGTTTGGTATGACCAAGGACCAGCTTTTTGAAGCCTTTGCGATTTTGAAGGAAAAAGGGGCCAAGACATTTGGGATTCATTCCTTCCTAGCATCGAATACTGTGACCCATCTCTACTACCCAGAGTTGGCCCGCCAACTCTTTGAATTAGCCGTTGAAATCAAGGACAAGTTGGGTATTTCACTAGATTTTATCAATCTTTCTGGCGGTATTGGTGTCAATTACCGTCCAGACCAGGAGCCAAATGACATCGCTGTGATTGGTGAGGGAGTTCGTAAGGTTTATGAAGAAGTCCTTACGCCGGCAGGTCTTGATCAGATCAAGATTTTCACTGAATTGGGCCGCTTTATGTTAGCTCCTCACGGAGCTTTGGTCACAAGAGTCACTCATAAAAAGAAAACCTACCGTACCTATCTAGGTGTGGATGCCTCGGCCGTCAACCTCATGCGCCCAGCCATGTATGGAGCTTACCACCATATCACCAATTTGACCCATCCAGATGGCCCAGTGGAGGTCGTAGATGTGGTTGGTTCACTCTGTGAAAACAATGATAAATTTGCCATTAATCGCGAACTACCTCATACAGAAATCGGTGATTTACTGGTGATTCATGATACAGGTGCACATGGATTCTCCATGGGTTACCAGTACAATGCCAAACTACGCTCGGCAGAAATCCTTTATACTGAAGAAGGCAAAGCCCGCCAAATCCGCCGTGCAGAGCGCCCTGAGGACTATTTTGCAACCTTGTATGGCTTTGATTTTGAACTCGATCATTAAAAAATGAAAATGAAAGTGAAAAACAGATTGCTTTCTAAAAAATAGACAAAAATCTTGTTTTTCCCTCAAGTCGTGATATAATAAAACTATAAAACTGTTTCAAGGAAGGTGACGATATGTCTGAAGAAACAATTGACTATGGACAAGTGACAGGAATGGTGCATTCGACAGAGAGTTTTGGGGCGGTAGATGGCCCTGGGATTCGTTTTATTGTCTTTTTGCAGGGCTGTCACATGCGTTGCCAGTACTGTCATAACCCTGATACATGGGCTATGGAGACCAATAAATCACGCGAACGGACAGTAGACGATGTCTTGACAGAAGCCCTTCGTTATCGTGGTTTCTGGGGAGACAAGGGAGGAATCACTGTTAGTGGTGGAGAGGCACTCTTGC
Organism: Streptococcus oralis; assembly: GCF_901543815.1. GTDB lineage: Bacteria > Bacillota > Bacilli > Lactobacillales > Streptococcaceae > Streptococcus > Streptococcus oralis_CM. The sequence continues at coordinate 1,672,173 of NZ_CABEIU010000002.1, read as the reverse complement.
AGATTGATTTCTTGATTGCCTTTTTTACCAAGGCTAAGGAAAAAGGAATCCACTGCACCTTGGACACCTGTGCCCTTCCTTTCCGTAATACACCACGTTATCTCGAAAAGTTTAATAAACTCATGGCGGTGACAGACTTAGTTCTCTTGGATATCAAGGAAATCAATGAAGAACAGCACAAGATTGTCACAAGCCAAACCAATAAAAACATCTTGGCCTGTGCCCGGTACTTATCAGATATTGGGAAGCCTGTTTGGATTCGCCATGTGCTGGTTCCGGGATTGACAGACAGAGATGACGACTTGATCGAACTCGGTAAATTCGTCAAAACCCTCAAAAACGTTGACAAGTTTGAAATCCTACCTTATCATACGATGGGAGAATTCAAGTGGCGTGAACTAGGAATTCCTTATTCGCTCGAAGGAGTCAAACCTCCCACAGCAGACCGTGTGAAGAATGCCAAGGAATTGATGGATACAGAAAGCTACCAAGACTACATGAAACGTGTTCATGGATAAAAAGAAGCCTGATGGAGACATCGGGCTTTTTTGATGCAAAAAGCCTAGCCTTTCAGCTAAGCTTTTTGAGTCTTATCTAGATCGTTGTTTACCAGCATTGCGTTTCTTATGTTTCTTATTAGTCATAATCGCAGTTGCTTGGTTTGGAGTGACATCTTTGCGTCCGCCTCCAGTTGAAAATGAACGTGCTTTTGGTGGGTTTTTGGCAAATTCTTCACGAACTTTTTTGCGGAGTTTTGGACGAACAACATAGTTAACGATGAACTGTTGGAGAATCATCATGAAACCACCGACAACCCAGTAAAGCGTCACACTGGCTGGTGCGAAGAAGGAGAAGACGACAATCATGAGCGGGCTCATGTAAATCATTTTCTTGAGTTGTTCTCTTTGCATCTCATCTTCTACTCCATGAAGTGAGAGGAGTGATTGGAGATAGTAGAGGATACCAGCGAAGGCAACAAGGAGCAGACTTGGTGAACCAAGATCGATACCCAAGAAGGTAGAGCTAGCTACCCCATCAGTGTATTGGGCTGCAAAGTAGATAGCAGAGAAGAAAGGCATTTGGAGCAAGATAGGGAAACATCCGACGCCTCCTAGCATGCTGATACCATGTTCTTTTTGGGCGGCAAAGAGAGCTTGTTGAGCCTCAAGTTTTTCTTCTTGAGTTGTTGCTTCTTTGAGACGTGTTTGATGTGGTTCAAGCACGTGTTTGAGGGCGTTCATCTTTTCAGAGTGAAGCGTCGCTTTCCACGATTGGTAGATACCGAGTGGCAAGATAATCAAACGCACGATAATGGTGACGATGATAATTCCCATCCCAAAACCAAGTCCCATATCATTAGCAAAGTATTTGATGGCCTCTGCCATAGGCGCTCCGATGGTGTTCCAGATAAATCCAGTCGGTTCTCCAGTCGTTTTATCAACAGAAACACAACCTGTCAAGACGAGTAGCATAGCCACTCCCATAGCAGAGAGGGCAAAACGTTTAATAGATTTCAATGTTTTCATTCCTTCTTTAAAAATTATACCTTTCTATTCTACTGTTTTTTTGTAAAATATACAATAGTTCTGGAGACCTAATTTGCGACTTTGAAGTCTGAATAGGATGAAAAATTACTCATTTGCACATCTAGATAGGTGACTTTTGAGAAAGGTGTAGGGCCTTTTCGGATTTCTTGGATAAATTTCGCCATGGTAGCAGAGGAGTCTGCTTGAGCAAGGATTTCGACAGTTCCATCATCGTTATTCCAGACACGACCAGTGATGCCACCGATTTCAAGCGCTAGAGTATAAACGCCCCAGCGAAAACCAACACCCTGCACCCTACCTTGGGCAATCATTCTAACCTTTTGCATACCAAACCCCTTTGATTGTGTTATAATATTTCTATGACTATTATAACCTCAAAAGCCAATTCTGTGGTAAAAAATGCCAAGAAATTGCATCAAAAAAAATATCGAAAGTCTGCTTATTTGATTGAAGGCTGGCACTTATTCGAAGAAGCTGTTCAAGCAGGAGTGACGATTGAGAAAATCTTTGCTCTGGAAAGTCACCGAGATCAGTTAGTGGCTTTTCCTCAAACTATCTGGGTTTCAGAGGAGATTTTGCTGGATTTGGCAGATACGCAAACTCCTCAAGGGATTGTTGCAGTGATTCAAAAAGAAGAAGTGGGACTGCCTGATTTTCGTCAGGGCAAGTATCTATTTTTAGAGGATGTCCAAGACCCTGGTAATGTGGGCACCATGATTCGGACTGCGGATGCGGCAGGCTTTACAGGGGTCATTGTTTCAGACAAGTCAGCGGATATCTACAGTCTCAAGACTTTGCGTTCCATGCAGGGAAGTCATTTTCATTTGCCCATCTATCGTATGCCTGTTGCCAACTTTGTAGAAGGGGCTAAAAAGAGTGACTTGCCCATTCTGGCAACGACCTTATCTAAAGAATCCAAGGACTATCGTGAACTTTCTCCCCTAGAAGACTTTGTTTTAGTCATGGGAAATGAAGGACAGGGGATTAGTTCTGTCATGGCTGAGAGTGCTGATCAGCTGGTTCATATAAGCATGAAAGGTCGAGCAGAAAGTCTCAACGTGGCAGTTGCAGCAGGCATTTTGATGTTTTATTTCAGCTAATTTATAAAAACTTTGTTATAATCAAGACATATTTATAGAAAAAGGAGAATCGGAATGAATCAAACAATTATTCAAGAACGTTCAGGTCTCAATCAATTTTACGCTAAGGTTTATGCCTTTGTGGGGCTTGGGATTGGCCTATCAGCTCTGGTGTCAGCTTTGATGTTGACGGTCTTTCAGACTCAATTGGTCTACTTTTTAATGCATGGTCGTCTCTGGTTGATGATTGCAACTTTTGCAGAACTTGGTCTAGTATTTGTTGCAAGTGGTATGGCTGCAAAAAATAGCCCAGCAGCTCTCCCAGTATTTTTAGTTTATTCTGTTTTAAATGGATTTACGCTCAGCTTTGTCGTAGCCTTCTATACACCTGGGACCGTCTTATCAGCCTTTGTATCCAGTGCCCTTCTTTTCTTTGTCATGGCGGCAATCGGGATTTTCACCAAGAAAGATTTGAGTGGAATGGGTCGAGCTCTGATGGCGGCGCTCGTTGGTCTCATCATTGCCATGATTGTGAATATTTTCTTAGCTAGTGGCTTCTTTGACTACATGATTAGTATTGCCATGGTCTTGGTTTTCTCAGGTTTAATTGCTTGGGATAACCAAAAGATTCGCTATGTTTATGAGCAGTCAAGAGGGCAAGTAGCAACAGGCTGGGTCATCTCAATGGCACTCAGCATCTACCTAGACTTTATCAACCTTTTCCTTAGCATTTTACGAATCTTTGGTCGAAACGATTAAAGAATGACAGAGTCAGTGTTCTAAAGAGCACTGACTTTTTCTTATTTACTCTTTCCTTTTCTTGAAAATAGGTGTATAATGCTTTTAACTAATTTTTTAGGAGTAGTTATGAAGAAAAGCTTTATTCATCAGCAAGAAGAAATTTCTTTTGTTAAAAACACTTTTACCCAGTATTTGAAAGATAAGTTAGAAGTTGTCGAGGTTCAAGGTCCTATCTTGAGCAAGGTCGGTGATGGGATGCAGGATAACCTGTCTGGTGTCGAAAATCCAGTATCTGTAAAGGTCTTACAGATTCCAGATGAAACCTATGAAGTCGTTCACTCACTTGCCAAATGGAAACGCCACACTTTGGCTCGCTTTGGTTTCGGTGAAGGAGAAGGTCTGTTTGTTCACATGAAGGCTCTTCGTCCAGACGAAGATTCGCTGGATGCAACCCACTCTGTTTATGTAGACCAGTGGGACTGGGAAAAAGTGATTCCAAATGGACAACGTAATATCGCCTATCTCAAAGAAACCGTTGAAAAGATTTATAAGGCTATTCGTCTGACAGAGCTAGCAGTAGAAGCCCGCTATGATATCGAATCTATCTTGCCAAAACAAATCACCTTCATCCATACAGAAGAGTTGGTAGAACGTTACCCAGACTTGACACCGAAAGAGCGTGAAAATGAAATCTGTAAAGAGTTCGGTGCAGTCTTCTTGATTGGTATTGGTGGCGAGTTGCCTGACGGGAAACCTCATGACGGCCGTGCGCCTGACTACGATGACTGGACAACAGAGTCTGAGAATGGCTACAAGGGACTGAATGGGGATATCCTGGTTTGGAATGAACCTCTTGGCTGTGCCTTTGAACTTTCCTCAATGGGGATTCGGGTGGATGAAGACACGCTTCGTCGCCAAGTTGCCCTTACAGGAGACGAAGATCGTCTTGAGTTGGAATGGCATAAGGCCCTGCTTAACGGTCTTTTCCCATTGACAATCGGTGGGGGTATCGGACAGTCTCGGATGGCCATGTTCCTTCTTCGCAAGAAACATATTGGAGAGGTTCAGACCAGTGTCTGGCCTCAAGAAGTTCGCGATACGTACGAAAATATCTTGTAGAGAATCGAACCGTAAGGTTCGGTTTTCTTTCTCTTTTTGCCTATAATTTGGTATAATAAACGGTATGAAAATCGTATCAGGAATCTACGGAGGGCGTCCTCTCAAGACGCTAGAAGGCAAGACGACGAGGCCAACATCAGATAAGGTGCGTGGAGCTATCTTTAATATGATTGGCCCCTATTTTGAGGGTGGACGTGTCTTGGATCTTTATGCTGGCAGTGGCGGTCTGTCTATTGAAGCTGTGTCAAGAGGGATGTCCCATGCTGTCTTAGTGGAACGGGATCGAAAGGCACAAGCTATCATCGCTGAAAATATCCAAATGACCAAAGAAGTTTCTAAATTTCAGCTCTTAAAGATGGAAGCTGAGCGTGCTTTGGAGCAAGTTACAGGTCCCTTTGATCTGGTCTTTTTAGACCCTCCATACGCAAAAGAACAAATCGTAGCAGATATTGAAAAAATGGCTGAGAGAGAACTTTTTTCTGAAGATTGCATGGTCGTGTGTGAGACGGATAAAGCAGTGGAGCTTCCAGAAGAAATTGCCTGTCTCGGTATCTGGAAGGAAAAAATATATGGGATTAGTAAGGTGACAGTCTATGTCAGATAAAATTGGATTATTTACAGGATCATTTGATCCGATGACAAATGGACATCTGGATATCATTGAACGTGCTAGCAAACTCTTTGATAAGCTCTATGTCGGGGTGTTCTACAATCCCCACAAACAAGGTTTTCTCCCTGTTGAAAATCGCAAACGGGCAGTCGAAAAAGCTGTGGCGCATTTAGATAATGTAGAGGTGTTGGCTTCTCATGACCAGCTAGTCGTCGATGTTGCAAGAAGACTGGGTGCTAAGACCCTTATCCGTGGCTTGCGGAATGCCACCGACTTGCAATACGAGGCTAGTTTTGACTACTACAATTATCAACTGGCTCCAGAAATCGGGACTGTCTACCTACATAGTCGCCCAGAGCATCTCTATATTAGCTCGTCAGCCGTGAGAGAGCTCCTGAAGTTTGGTCAGGAGATTCAGCAATATGTCCCAAACAGTGTTGTGGAGGAATTAGAACATGAAGAAAAAAACTAGATGGCCCTTATATGTCATCCTAGCACTAGTATTGACTTTTTTAGCCTTTGTAGTACCTTTACCTTACTACATAGAAGTTCCAGGTGGAGCGGAAGATATTCGTCAAGTTTTGAAAGTAAATGAAACAGAAGATACAGAAGCAGGAGCTTACCAGTTTGTAACAGTCGGTATTCGACATGCAACCCTATCGCATCTTGTCTATGCTTGGCTGACTCCATTTACGGATATTAGAAGCGCTCAGGATACAACGGGTGGCTCTACAGATGCAGAGTTTATGCGGATCAATCAGTTCTACATGCAAACATCCCAAAATATGGCCAAGTATCAAGGCTTGAAGACGGCAGGCAAGGATATCGAACTCAAGTACTTGGGAGTTTATGTCTTGACCGTGACGGACAATTCAACCTTCAAAGGCATTCTGAACATTGCGGATACCGTTACGGCTGTTAATGATAAGACGTTTGACAGTTCCAAAGACTTGATTGATTATGTCAACTCTCAAAAACTAGGGGATCCAGTCAAGGTAACCTACGAAGAAGACGGAAGAGTCAAGACTGCTGAAGGTAAAATTATCACTCTGGAAAACGGGAAAAACGGGATTGGGATTGGTTTGATTGATCGTACGGAAGTGACCAGTGATGTTCCAATTCGCTTTTCAACAGCTGGTATCGGGGGTCCAAGTGCAGGTCTCATGTTTAGCCTAGCTATTTACACCCAGATAGCAGATCCAGGACTTCGTAATGGCCGCATCGTTGCGGGAACGGGAACTATTGATCGCGATGGAAATGTTGGCGATATTGGTGGAATTGACAAAAAAGTAGTTGCAGCCTCTCGTCAGGGAGCCAACATCTTTTTTGCTCCTGACAATCCAGTTACCGAGGAAGCAAAAAAAGCAGATCCCAATGCGAAAAGCAACTATGAAACAGCCCTAGAAGCTGCTAAAACAATCAAGACGGAGATGAAAATCGTGCCTGTAAAAACCTTGCAGGATGCGATTGATTACCTTAAAAACAACCCCTAATTCGTAGAAAAATCGAAAACTAGCGCGTAAGCGGATAAGATGGTATAATAGTCAAATGGTTCAATTATTATTCACTCTAAGTAGTCATATACTCTTTATTTATTTGAGTTTTTACCTTTTGAAAGATCTTGTGAGATGGGAAAAGGTTTTAAAAGTGACCGCTACTAACACAAAAAAAGTTCGTTTGTTGGTAGGCTTCTTTAGTATTGTAATGGGCTACATCTTGAGTTTATTCTTTATCAGTTTGTACCAACTGTGGCAAGAAGCACTTAGAGGACTATTATAAAATCAAAAGTAAAGGAAACAACTATGGAAAAAATTGTGGTTCAAGGCGGAGATAATCGTCTGGTCGGGAGTGTGAACATCGAGGGAGCAAAGAATGCTGTCTTGCCCTTGTTGGCGGCGACTATTCTAGCAAGCAAGGGTAAGACAGTCTTGCAGAATGTTCCAATCTTGTCAGATGTTTTCACCATGAATCAAGTGGTTCGAGGTCTGAATGCCAAGGTGGACTTTGATGAGGAAGGTCATGTTATCGAAGTCGATGCGACTGGTGATATCACGGAGGAAGCTCCGTATAAGTATGTCAGTAAGATGCGGGCATCTATCGTGGTCTTGGGACCAATCCTTGCTCGTGTAGGCCATGCCAAGGTATCCATGCCAGGTGGTTGTACCATTGGGAGTCGTCCAATCGACCTCCACCTCAAGGGTTTGGAAGCTATGGGGGCTAAGATCAGCCAGACAGCTGGTTACATTGAAGCTAAGGCAGAACGCTTGCATGGCGCTCATATCTACATGGACTTTCCTAGTGTCGGCGCAACACAAAACCTGATGATGGCAGCAACTCTAGCTGACGGTGTGACAGTGATTGAAAATGCTGCGCGTGAGCCGGAAATTGTTGACCTTGCTATCCTTCTTAATGAAATGGGGGCTAAGGTCAAAGGAGCTGGTACTGAAACAATTACAGTGACTGGTGTCGAGGAACTCCATGGCACAACTCATAATGTGGTACAGGACCGTATCGAAGCCGGGACCTTTATGGTAGCGGCAGCTATGACGGGTGGAGATGTCCTCATTCGAGATGCAGTCTGGGAGCATAATCGCCCCTTGATTGCTAAACTCCTTGAAATGGGAGTTGAGGTGACAGAGGAGTCGGAAGGTATTCGTGTTCGTTCTCAACTGGAAAATCTCAAGGCTGTTCATGTAAAAACCTTGCCACATCCAGGATTCCCGACAGATATGCAGGCTCAATTTACAGCGCTGATGACAGTCGCAAAAGGGGAATCCACCATGGTGGAAACTGTATTTGAGAATCGTTTCCAACATCTGGAGGAAATGCGTCGGATGGGCTTGCATTCAGAAATTATCCGTGACACAGCCCGTATCGTAGGAGGACAGGCTTTACAGGGAGCAGAAGTTTTATCAACAGACCTTCGTGCCAGTGCAGCCTTGGTTCTGACAGGTTTGGTAGCGCAAGGAGAGACAGTTGTCGGTAAATTAGTCCACCTTGATAGAGGTTGCTACCGCTTCCATGAGAAGTTAGCTCAGCTAGGAGCGAAGATTCAGCGGATTGAGGTTAAGGATGAAGAATAAAAACATACGTTATGTACTCCGTCGCTTACTGTTGATTTTTATCGTACTCTTGCTGGGATTCCTCGCTTTAGGAATCGGCTTGATGATCGGCTACGGGATTCTAGGAAAGGGACAGGATCCATGGGCGATTTTGTCTCCAGCGAAATGGCAAGAATTGATTAGTAAATTTACAGGAAATTAGACTGGGAAACCAGTCTTTTTCTAAAGAAATAAGGAGAAAAATGAACAAAAAAACGAGACAGACACTAGTAGGGTTACTTATATTCTTACTCTTGGCTGCTGGAAGCTATTATATCAAGCTGATGCAGTCGACATCAAACACGCCTAAAACCAAAGTTAGTCAGAAAAAACAAGCTTCAGAAGCTCCCAGTCAGGAGTTGGCAGAAAGTGTCTTAACCGAGTCAATCAAGAACCAAATAAAAGGTGGTTTAGAATGGAATGGGGCAGGTGCCTTTGTCGTCAATGGTAATAAAACCAATCTAGATGCTAAGGTTTCTAGCAAACCCTATGCGGATAATAAAATAAAACCAGTCGGGAAAGAGACCGTCCCAACTGTTGCCAATGCCCTCTTATCCAAAGCGACTCGGCAATATAAGAATCGTGAAGAGACTGGCAATGGATCCACCTCTTGGACTCCACCAGGGTGGCATCAGGTCAAGAATCTAAAGGGAATCTATACACATGCAGTTGATAGAGGACACCTGCTGGGCTATGCCTTGATAGGTGGTTTGGATGGTTTTGATGCCTCTACCAGCAATCCCAAGAACATTGCAGTCCAGACAGCTTGGGCGAATCAAGCGCAGGCTGAAGATTCGACTGGTCAGAACTATTATGAGAGTTTGGTTAGGAAAGCCTTGGATCAGAATAAGAGAGTCCGTTACCGCGTGACACTCCACTATGCGACAAATGAGGATCTAGTTCCGTCCGCTTCACAAATCGAAGCCAAGTCTTCGGATGGAGAATTGGAATTCAACGTCCTGATCCCAAATGTTCAAAAGGGCATCCAGCTTGATTACCGAACAGGTCAAGTCACGGTGATAAACTAGAAACAATCTATAAAAGAACAGAAATCGCTCCCTTGTCCGTCATTGATAAGGGAGCGATTGTATAAATTAGAAAATAATGTGATTCCTACGTTAATTTGTGATATAATGGAACACAAGATACTATTTTAGGAGAAGGACTATGGAAGACCCGAGCAGTCAGAATTTGTTGCTACAGTTTGTATTATTATTTATCTTGACCTTGTTAAATGCTTTTTTCTCAGCCACTGAAATGGCGATGGTGTCACTAAACCGTGCCCGAGTAGAGCAAAAGGCAGAAGAAGGCGATAAACGTTATATCCGTTTGCTAAAGGTACTTGAAAATCCTAATCACTTTTTATCAACGATTCAAGTCGGTATCACCTTGATTACGATCTTGTCAGGGGCCAAATTGGCAGATACACTTGGACAAGTAATTGCCTCTTGGATGGGGAACGGAGAGACGGCTTACGCCATTGCAAGTTTCCTCTCTTTGGCATTCTTGACCTACATTTCCATTGTTTTTGGGGAACTCTATCCTAAGCGGATTGCCCTCAATCTGAAAGATGCTTTAGCGATTCGAACAGCACCAATTATTATTGGTCTTGGAAAGATTGTAAGTCCCTTTGTCTGGCTACTATCTGCTTCAACTAATTTGTTGAGTCGTGTGACGCCAATGACCTTTGATGATGCTGATGAAAAGATGACACGTGATGAAATAGAGTACATGCTCACCAATAGTGAAGAAACACTGGATGCAGATGAGATTGAAATGCTACAGGGAATTTTCTCTCTAGATGAACTGATGGCGAGAGAAGTCATGGTTCCTCGGACAGATGCCTTTATGGTGGATATTCAGGATGATAGCCAAACCATTATCCAAAGTATTTTAAAACAAAACTTTTCCCGTATCCCAGTTTATGATGGGGATAAGGACAATGTGATTGGGATTATTCACACCAAGAGTCTTCTTAAGGCAGCCTTTGAGGACGGTTTTGACAATATTGTCTGGAAGAGGATCTTACAAGATCCACTCTTTGTCCCTGAAACCATTTTTGTGGATGACTTGCTAAAAGAACTGCGAAATACCCAAAGACAGATGGCAATTCTGCTAGATGAATATGGTGGGATGGCTGGTCTGGTCACACTGGAAGACCTCTTAGAGGAAATCGTTGGGGAAATCGATGACGAAACAGATAAAGCGGCAATAGATGTTTATCAAATCGGCGAGGATACTTACATCGTTCAAGGGACAATGACTCTCAATGACTTCAATGCCTACTTTAATGTTGAATTGGAAAGTGATGACGTTGATACTATCGCAGGCTACTATCTAACTGGAGTAGGAACCATTCCTACAACTGAAAAAATCAGTTTTGAGTTGGTCAGCCAAAACAAACAAATCAAACTCACCAACGACAAGGTGAAAAACGGACGTGTCACTAAGGTGAAAGTTCAAATCACTGAAATAGAAAATGAAGAAGAAACAGAATAAAAGAGCTTGAGTCACCGTCAGGTGCCCAAGCTCCCATTTATAAGAAAAAAGACTCACGGGGAGTCTTTTGGTTTATTATAAGGCGGTAGACGGATTTGAACCGACGATCAAGCTTTTGCAGAGCCGTGCCTTACCACTTGGCTATACCGCCTCAACGTTTATTATTATACCTTGAAAATGATTCTACGTCAATAGTTTCTTAAACGAAAATCCGATTTAGGAAACTTTCCCTTTTTATGACAGGCTTGAAAACCGAGAGAGAAAGTCTGGAAATCATTCCTTACGGGCTGTAAAGTTGCCATTCTAATCACCTAGATAGCAAACAAAGAGTATAGAAATTTGACAAATGAAAGTTTTTTGAGAGTATACGCCTAAATATTCTGAAAATTCGTTTACTTTTTGGATAATATATGATATAATTGATGACAAGCCTAAATTTTTTTAAGAGGAGTTAACAATATGAAAAAAAGTAGAGTATTTGTTGCGGCAGGAATTGCTCTATTAGCAACTGGCGTTTTAGCTGCTTGCGGTTCTTCAAAATCATCGGATTCAACAGCGCCAAAAAATTATGGTTATGTTTATACAGCTGATCCGGAAACATTGGATTACCTCATTTCAGGGAAACAAAGTACTAAGATTGCCACTTCAAATGGTATCGATGGTCTCTTTACAAATGACAAATATGGGAATTTGACTCCTGCAGTTGCAGAGGACTGGTCAGTCTCAAAAGATGGTTTGACTTATACCTACAAGATTCGTCAAGGTGTCAAATGGATGACATCAGATGGAGAAGAGTATGCTGAAGTAAAAGCGAAAGACTTTGTAAATGGCTTGAAACACGCGGCTGATAACAAGTCTGAAGCACTTTATCTAGCAGAAGATTCAGTTAAAGGTCTAGCTGACTATAAAGCTGGAAACAACAAAGACTTTTCTTCAGTAGGAGTAAAAGCAGTTGATGATTATACTCTTGAGTATACTTTGAACCAACCAGAACCATACTGGAACTCTAAGATGGCTTATTCAATCTTCTGGCCATTGAACGAAGATTTTGAAAAATCAAAAGGGGCTGACTTTGCTAAAGCGACTGATCCTACATCCTTGCTTTACAATGGACCATTCTTGCTCAAAGGCTTGACTGCTAAGTCTTCTATCGAGTTTGCTAAAAATGAACAATACTGGGATAAAGACAATGTTCATCTCGATAAAGTAACCCTTGCTTTCTATGATGGGTCAGACCAAGAGTCTCTTGAACGTAACTTTACAAGTGGAGCTTATAGCTATGCTCGCCTTTTCCCTACAAGTTCAAACTACTCTAAAGTAGAAGAGACCTACAAGGACAATATCTACTACAATCCATCAGGACCTGGTATTGGTGGTTTGGGTGTGAATATTGACCGTCAAGGTTACAAATACACTTCTAAGACAACTGATGAAGAGAAGACTTCTACTAAGAAAGCCCTTCTTAACAAGGACTTCCGTCAGGCTTTGAACTTTGCCTTTGACCGTACTTCTTACTCAGCACAAATTAATGGTAAAGAAGGCGCTCCTCTTGCAGTTCGTAACCTCTTTGTGAAACCAGGGTTTGTTTCTGCAGGCGAAAAAACTTTCGGTGACTTGGTAACTGATAAGATGGCTGCTTACGGTGATGAGTGGAAGAACGTAAACTTTGCTGATGGTCAGGATGGTCTTTTCAATGCTGATAAAGCCAAAGCCGAATTTGCCAAAGCTAAAACTGCTTTGGAAGCAGAAGGTGTGAAATTCCCTATCCACTTGGATATTCCAGTAGATCAAACAAATAAGAACTACATTGCACGTATCCAATCCTTTAAACAATCCGTTGAAACAGTGCTTGGAGAAGACAATGTAGTCATCGATATCCAACAAGTTTCTAAAGATGAGTTGAATAATATCACTTACTATGCTGCAAACGCAGCAGCGGAAGATTGGGATCTCTCAGGTGCTGTTGGATGGAACCCTGACTATGAAGATCCATCAACTTACCTTGATATCTTGAAGACAACGAATGCTGAACAAACAAAAACATACATGGGTTACGAAGGTGCAGATAATGCTGCAGCAGCTCAAGTTGGTTTGAAAGAATACGATAAATTAGTTGATGAAGCAGGAAAAGAAACTAGCGACTTGAATGTTCGTTATGAAAAATATGCTGCTGCCCAAGCTTGGTTGACAGACAGCTCACTCTTCTTGCCAGCTATGGCATCAAGTGGTGCTGCACCTATCATTTCTCGTGTTGTGCCATTCTCAGCTTCATTCAGTCAATCTGGAGATAAAGGCTCAGATGTATACTTCAAGTATATTCAGTTACAAGACAAGGTTGTAACCAAAGCTGACTATGAACAAGCTCGTGAGAAATGGCTCAAAGAGAAAAAAGAATCAAACGAAAAAGTTCAAAAAGAATTGGCTAATCACGTTAAATAAATAACTCTCAAGAGAACTTTCTCTCCATGAGGAGAAGGTTCTTTTGGGATTTTAAAAGGAAACGATATGAAGAAATATATTTTTATGCGTGTATTGCGTTCATTGTTGTCTATTTTCTTGGTGACAACCTTGACCTACACGATTATCTATACGATGGTTCCTCGGAAATTGATTTTCAAGCAGGATACCAACTATAACAAGATTGCAACGACGCCAGATAAACGGGACAATTATGAAAATACCGTTTATGAGCGGATGGGCTATATCGAGTACTACGATACCAAAGAGTTGCAAGAAAAAGCGAGCACGATGGACTCATCTGTAACAGTAGATGCAAATGATACCAACAAGGCAATCTACGAAAAATACATTAACCAACTAGGAAATGGTTGGACACTAGGTGTATTCTCAGAAAGTGGTCAATTCTACGCTACGCGTGAAATTCCGATTTTTGAACGTGTTTTCAAATTCTATGCAAACTTGATTGATGTTGATCATACAAACAAGATTCAGGACCCTGAAAATCCAAACTTGCAACGCTATCTTCGTTTTGAAAATGACCCTGCTATCGGTTGGTCATTAGTTGGTTCAGGTACAAAACATAAGTATCTTTTGTATTTCAATAACCAATTCCCATTTGTACACCAAAACTTTGTGAACATTAACTTGGGTGACTCTTACCCAACTTATGCAAACACACCAGTGCTTCAAGTTATCACACAAGGTCAGGGACAAACTAAGACAGGAGAAGTTCAATTCCCTACAGGTAAAAAGACTTCATCTGTAGATATCTACTCTCGTACCTACAAATCACCAAGTCAAGCAGACGCACGTGAGGTGGCAAACTTTGGTAAGGACGATCCTTACACGGCTACAGAAAGCAATTACCAATACCCATCTATGATTGCAAGTTCAGCTGTTGCTGGTTTGATTGGTTTGATTATTTCGTATGCTATCGCTATTCCACTTGGATCTGCTATGGCTCGCCACAAGAATACTTGGATTGACAGCTTCTCGACAGGTGCTCTGACCTTCTTGCTTGCCCTTCCAACGATTGCCTTGGTTTACATCGTGCGTTTGATTGGATCATCCATTGGTCTTCCAGATTCATTCCCTATCTTGGGAGCTGGGGACTGGCGTTCTTATGTCTTGCCGGCAGTCATTTTAGGTTTGTTGGGAGCGCCAAGTACGGCTATCTGGATTCGTCGTTACATGATCGACTTGCAATCACAGGACTTTGTACGTTTTGCTCGTGCCAAAGGTTTGTCTGAGAAAGAAATTTCAAATAAACACATCTTTAAAAATGCCATGGTCCCATTGGTGTCAGGTATTCCTGGCGCCGTAATCGGAGTTATTGGTGGTGCAACATTGACAGAAACAGTCTTCGCCTTCCCAGGTATGGGTAAAATGTTGATCGACTCTGTTAAGGCATCAAACAACTCAATGGTAGTTGGTCTCGTCTTCATCTTTACATGTATTTCTATCTTCTCACTCTTTGTAGGAGATATCTGGATGACCATGCTTGATCCACGTATTAAATTGACAGAGAAAGGAGGCAAATAATGTCAACAATCGGAAAAGAAAAATTTCAGTTCGTAAAACGTGACGATTTTGCCTCTGAAACAATTGACGCCCCTGCCTATTCATACTGGGGTTCTGTATTTAGACAGTTTCTAAAGAAAAAATCAACAGTCGTTATGCTGGGAATCTTGGTAGCCATTATCTTGATGAGCTTTATTTATCCAATGTTCTCAAAGTTTGACTTTAACGATGTAAGTAAGGTCAATGACTTTTCTGCTCGTTTTATCAAACCCAATGCTGAACATTGGTTTGGTACAGATAGCAATGGTAAATCCTTGTTTGACGGGGTTTGGTTTGGTGCGCGTAACTCTATCCTCATCTCTGTCATTGCCACTTTTATCAACCTTGTAATTGGGGTGATTGTTGGTGGAATTTGGGGAATTTCAAAATCTGTTGACCGTGTCATGATGGAAGTTTATAACATTATTTCAAACATTCCATCTCTCTTGATTGTCATCGTCTTGACTTACTCAATCGGTGCTGGTTTCTGGAATTTGATTTTTGCCATGAGTGTGACAACTTGGATTGGGATTGCTTATATGATTCGTATCCAAATCATGCGTTACCGTGACTTGGAATACAACCTTGCTTCTCAAACACTTGGGACACCAACCTTTAAAATCATCGTTAAAAATATCATGCCGCAATTGGTATCCGTTATTGTTTCTACGATGACCTTGATGTTGCCAAGCTTCATCTCTTATGAAGCCTTCCTTTCCTTCTTTGGATTGGGATTGCCTGTAACAGTGCCAAGTCTGGGACGTTTGATCTCAGATTACTCACAAAACGTTACGACCAACGCCTACTTGTTCTGGATTCCGTTGACAACCTTGATCTTGGTGTCCCTATCTCTCTTCGTTGTTGGTCAAAACCTAGCGGACGCTAGTGATCCACGTACACATAGATAGGAGTAGACATGACAAAAGAAAATAATGTAATTTTGACTGCTCGTGATATTGTCGTGGAATTTGACGTTCGTGACAAAGTTCTGACAGCTATCCGAGGAGTTTCTCTAGACCTGATTGAAGGGGAAGTTCTTGCCTTGGTAGGTGAGTCAGGTTCTGGTAAATCTGTTTTAACAAAAACCTTTACAGGTATGTTAGAAGATAATGGACGTATTGCACAAGGAAGTATCGACTATCGTGGACAAGACTTGACAGCCTTGACTTCTAACAAGGAATGGGAGAAGATTCGTGGTGCTAAAATTGCGACCATCTTCCAAGATCCTATGACAAGTTTGGACCCAATCAACACAATCGGTAGCCAAATCACTGAAGTAATCGTTAAACACCAAGGAAAAACAGCCAAGGAAGCCAAAGAAATGGCAATCGACTATATGAACAAGGTCGGAATTCCAGACGCTGAAAAACGTTTTGACGAGTATCCTTTCCAATATTCTGGAGGGATGCGTCAACGTATCGTTATCGCGATTGCCCTTGCATGTCGTCCAGATATCTTAATCTGTGACGAGCCAACAACGGCCCTTGATGTAACTATTCAAGCGCAAATCATTGATTTGCTTAAAACTTTACAAAATGAATACCACTTTACCATTATCTTTATCACCCATGACCTTGGTGTGGTAGCAAGTATTGCGGATAAGGTAGCAGTTATGTATGCTGGTGAAATTGTAGAATACGGAACTGTTGAGGAAGTCTTCTACGACCCACGTCACCCATATACTTGGAGTCTCTTATCTAGCTTGCCTCAGCTTGCTGACGATAAAGGGGAATTGTACTCTATCCCAGGAACACCACCGTCTCTTTATACTGAGTTGAAAGGTGATGCCTTTGCCCTTCGTTCAGATTATGCGATGCAAATTGACTTTGAACAAAAAGCACCTCAGTTTTCAGTCACTGATACTCACTGGGCTAAGACTTGGTTGCTTCATGAGAATGCTCCTAAAGTTGAAAAACCTGAGGTCATCGCAGATTTGCATGACAAAATTCGTGATAAAATGGGCTTTGCTCATCTAGAGGACTAGGAGGAAGGAAATGTCTGAAAAATTAGTAGAAATTAAAGATTTAGAAATTTCCTTCGGTGAAGGAAGTAAGAAGTTTGTCGCAGTTAAAAACGCCAACTTCTTTATCAACAAGGGAGAAACTTTCTCTCTTGTAGGTGAGTCTGGTAGTGGGAAAACAACGATTGGTCGTGCCATCATTGGGTTAAATAACACCAGTAAAGGTGAGATCATCTTTGATGGTCATAAGATCAATGGAAAAAAATCTCAGAAGGAATCATCAGATTTGATTCGTCGTATCCAGATGATTTTCCAGGACCCTGCAGCCAGCTTGAATGAACGTGCGACAGTTGACTATATCATCTCTGAAGGTCTTTACAACTATCGCTTGTTTAAAGATGAAGAAGATCGAAAAGAAAAAGTTCAAAAGATGATTCATGAAGTTGGTCTTTTGAAAGAACACTTGACCCGTTATCCACACGAGTTTTCTGGTGGTCAACGTCAGCGTATCGGGATTGCCCGTGCCCTTGTGATGGAACCTGATTTCGTTATTGCGGATGAGCCAATTTCAGCCTTGGACGTATCTGTGCGTGCGCAAGTTTTGAACTTACTCAAGAAGTTCCAAAAAGAGTTGGGCTTGACCTATCTCTTTATCGCGCATGACTTGTCAGTTGTTCGCTTTATCTCAGATCGTATCGCAGTTATCTATAAAGGAGTTATTGTCGAAGTAGCAGAGACAGAGGAGTTGTTTAACAATCCTGTCCACCCATACACTCAAGCTCTTCTATCTGCTGTACCGATTCCAGATCCAATCTTGGAACGCAAGAAGGTCTTGAAAGTTTACGATCCTGACCAACATGACTATGAGACAGACAAGCCATCTATGGTAGAAATTCGTCCAGGTCACTATGTTTGGGCTAACCAAGCGGAAGTTGCTCGTTATAAAGAAGCTCTTAAAAAATAAACAGACTAGGAGAGGACCGAATGGTCTTCTCATTTTTAATAGAAAAATTCCCCTTTTACGAGTTTGTAAAAGGGGATTGTATTGTAATTAACGTTTAGACCAGGTGCGTTTCATAAAGAGCAGCAAAATTGGGTAAATCTCTAAGCGACCTGCAATCATTGCAAAGGAGAGGAGGATTTTAGAGATGGGACTAAAGATGGCAAAACTCGAGGTTGTACCTAGAATAGGTCCTATATTGTTAAAACAGCTGAAGACAGCACTGGTTACGACTAGAAAATCATTGCTATCAAGACTGACGATAAAGATGAGAGAGAGTATAATCATCACGTAGATGGCAAAATATTTAAGAATCTTGTGCTGGGTATCCTTGTCAATCACAGTCTTGTTGACGTGTAGAGTCAAAACACGGTGAGGGGATAAGATGGACAAAATCTGATTTTTTGCGATTTTAGAGAGAATGAGTCCTCTAATCACCTTAAGACCACCTGCAGTTGAACCAGCTGATCCACCGATTCCCATGAGGAAGAGGAGGATAAATTGGGAGAAGAGGGGCCAGTTGGTAATATCTCCGTAACCAAAACCTGTTGTCGTGATGATATTGGAAACCTGGAAGAAGGCCATTTCAACACTTTTAGAGACACCCTGGTAGAGGTGGAGCGTATTAAGAGTAATCAAGCCGGTAGAAACTAGGACAATGATCACATAGGCTCGCAGTTCTTCATCTCCAAAGAAAGCCTTAACCCGACGGAGCATGAGGTAGTAGTAGAGATTAAAGTTAACCCCAAAAACCAGAACTCCGATACTAACTAGATAGGTGATGAGTGAGCTACCATAGTGGGCAATTCCGTCGTTATAGACGGTGAATCCACCTGTACCAGCTGTTCCCATAGCGATGACAAAACTATCATAGAGAGGCATACCTGCTAGGTAGTAGATAACCACAAAAAGGGAGAAGAGAGCCAGATAAAGCAGATAGAGAATCTGGGCAGTGTTTTTTAGCTTGGATACGACCTTGCCAAAGACAGGTCCAGGGACCTCAGCCTTCATCACTTCCAAGTGGCTATTCTTGGCATTGTCCATAATGGCAAGTGCAAAGACGAGTACCCCCATCCCTCCGATCAAGTGGGTGAAACTTCTCCAGAAGAGGAGGGAACGAGTAAGAACGGAAACATCTGTTAGGATAGTAGCACCAGTCGTCGTAAATCCAGAACTGATTTCAAAGAAGGCATCAATGACACTTGGGATTTGTCCTGAAAAGACAAAGGGAAGCGCTCCAAAGAAAGACCAGAGAATCCAACAGAGAGCAACGATTAAGACCCCCTCCTTGGCATAAATCCGTTGATTTTTCGGTTTCCGTAAAACACCTAAACCACCGAGAAGGACTAAAATTCCAATAGTAGAAAAGAGAGCGATAAATACTTGACTGGATTCTTGGTAATAGGTCGCTACACTCACAGGCACTAGGAGGAGAATAGCCTCAATCAAGAGAAGTTTTGAGAGGAGGTAACGAATCATACTTTTATTCATTTTTTACCTCTCAATCAAATCATAAATTTTGGTGATGTTTGGCAGTAAGGTCGTCACGAGTAACTGGTCTCCGACCTCAAGCATATCCTCTCCAGTAGGGAAGATTGTTTTTCCTTTTCGGATAATGGCTGCGATGAGAACCTCTTTCTTCAATTTTAACTGTGAAAGGGGTTTGGCAGTCATTTTATTAGCTTCCTTGATATGGAATTGTAGGGTTTCAATTTGACCATTTGCAAGGTGGTGCATAGCTTGAAGGTCTGAGTATTGGGCGTTAACCCGACCACGGATAAAGTGCATAATGGTATCCACTGCGATGATTTTTGGCGTGATGATACTTGAAAAATCAGGCGCATGGATAATTTCTAGGAGGCTGGTCCGGTTGACCTTGGTGATATTTTTCTGGACACCAACACGGTCAAGAAACATAGAGGTGATGATGTTTTCCTCATCAACCCCAGTTAAGGTTGCGACTGCATCATAGCTAGGAGCACTTTCTTCTAGTAATATGTCTTTTGCAGTTCCATCTCCCTGAACAATATAGAGATTAGGGAATTTTTCACTAAAGAAACGAGCTCTTTCAGGATTAATTTCGATAACCTTGATATCAATGCGGCTGTCTTTTAAAATGCCAAGTAGATAATAAGCAATTTTTCCAGCTCCAACGATAAGCAAACTTTTCACTGCACGCGATTTGAAATAGTTGTGGAAAAGCATCATATCTACACGATTTCCCGTAACAAAAATCCGATCCTTGTCCTGGATAGTAACATCACCACTTGGAATCATGAGTTGATGGTCTCTTTCCATAGCGCAGACAATGATGTTGCCAAATTTCTTACGGAAGTCTGAGATTGGCATTTGACAGAGCCCGCTAGAATCTTTGATAACAAACTCCATCAGGCTGACACGACCTCCAGCAAAACGCTCAACTGAGAGGGCGTTAGGGAAATCGATGATATTTGAGATGGCACGGGCTGCTAGGAGTTCTGGATTAACGATAAGTGAAAATCCAAGAATATTTTTCTCTTTAAAATAGGCATTAGAGTATTCAGGATTTCGCACTCGAACGATGGTTTCTTTAGCGCCCATTTTTTTGGCAAGTACCGCTGAAATCATATTCACTTCATCGTACTCAGTTAGAGCGATAAAGATATCACACTCTTGAACGCCGGCTTGCTCTAAGATAGCAAAGTCTGCACCATTTCCAAGGAGTCCCATGATATCAAAGCGACTGACAATATGATTGAGAACAGCCTCATCTTGTTCGATGAGGACAACGTCATGGTTTTCTGCAACCAGTGAACGACAGAGGGCGAAACCGACTTTCCCTCCACCAACAAGGACAATTTTCATATAAAAAACCTACTTTTTCATGATGTAACTATCATACCCTTTTTTAGCAAAAAATGCACTTGCCAAGCCGATTTTTGAAGGAAGAAAGGACTTTTTCAAGTTTTTGAAGATAAATATGTTTATCCTCTATAAAATATCTCTGATTTGAAGTGATTTTACTCTTTTACTATCCCTTTTCAGAAATAGAATGACCAAGCATGAAATTCTCATCAAAAAAAGTAAAAAAATCAAGTCGTTTCTATTGACATTGATTCTGAAAGTGTTATACTAAGAAAGTAGCTTCGCTGATTTACTTCAAACCTGTTGTGAGGTAAGTTAACGATGCCTTAACCACGCTGTTTGCTGAGCTTGACTCCGGGCAGTGTGGCTATTTTTTTGCAATGATAAAAGGAAGCCAGTCATGACAAATCACATTGTATTATTTGAACCTCAGATTCCACAAAATACAGGTAACATTGCGCGTACTTGCGCTGCGACCAATTCTCCCCTCCACATCATCAAACCGATGGGATTTCCGATTGATGATCGGAAGATGAAGCGAGCTGGTTTGGATTATTGGGACAAGTTAGAGATTCATTTTTATGATAATTTGGCAGACTTTATGTCTCAGATGAAAGGGCAACTTTACTTGATTTCCAAATTTGCGGAAAAGGTCTATTCTGAAGCAGATTTATCGACGGACGAGGACCATTATTTTCTTTTTGGACGTGAGGATAAGGGCTTACCAGAGGACTTTATGCGGGAACATCCTGAGAAAGCACTCCGTATTCCTATGAATGATGAACATGTCCGCAGTCTCAATGTGTCTAATACCGTCTGCATGATTGTCTATGAGGCTCTTCGTCAGCAGAATTTTGCAGGTCTTGAGCTTGTTCACACCTATGAAGTAGATAAATTGAAATAATCAAAATGCTTGCACTTGCAAGCGTTTTTTGTTATGATTAAAGGGTCTTCAGGGCTGGGTGAGATTCCCGACCGGCGGTGACTTTAACTAGCTATTTTGGCTTACTCTTCGTTGTCTTGTCTCGATATACTCAAGTATTATCTTCGACTGCGACGCCTAGATTAATCCAAAATATCTTAGTTAAAGAAGTCCGCGAGCGCAAGCTGATGTGGTGCGATTCCACAACCGACAGTATAGTCTGGATGGGAGAAGACGAAAGAATGGCTTTGTCTGTTCTGATGAGTTTATTGATGAATTGTAACCGTTTGCTCAAAAGAGTGAGAGGGAACTTTTGGGATATAAAAAGTGAGAATAGATAGAGGGATCCTTTCCAACTTCTTCTGATTTTATAGAAAATTGGAGGAACCTGTTATGACAAACACACGTCGAATTTCGACCATTGCGATTTTATCAGCCATTTCATTTGTGCTGATGTACTTTGACTTTCCGCTCTTGCCAGCGGCAACCTTCCTCAAGATCGAGTTTAGTATCTTGCCAGTCCTTGTGGGCTTGGTGGTGATGGATTTGCCTGCTGCTCTAGGCATTCTCTTGATGCGCTCACTCTTGAAGTTGCTTCTGAATAGTCAAGGAGTGAACACCCACATTGGCTTGCCAATGAATATCGTAGCTCTGGGAGTTTTTGTTATCGCCTTTGGTTTGATTTGGAAAAAGGAACGCAGCACCCTTCGTTTCCTACTAGCATCTCTAGCGGGAACTATTGGATTGACTTCTGCCATGTTGGTTCTCAACTATGTCTATGCGGTTCCTTTATACGCGCAGTTTGCCAACTTTGATATTAGAGAAATTATAGGACTTTCTAACTACTTGATGACCATGGTTTTACCTTTTAACCTGATTGAAGGTTTAATCTTTGCCGTTTCATTCTGGTTGTTATACGTCCTCTTGAAACCAACCTTAAAACATTATGAGAGATAAACAAACATTTTTAATGAAGGGCAGTTTTGCCCTTTTACTTTTCGTCCTTCTTGGCTATATGGTTAAGTTCTATCCTGAAACGCTGGTCGGTTTTGATCAACCGATTCAGACTGCCCTTCGTGGGGACTTGCCAGATTATTTGACAGTTCTATTCCGTGCGCTTACGCATTTGATTGATATCCCGGTGATTATCACCTGGGTTGCCATTGCAGCCTTTATCTTTTATCGTAAGAAGTGGAAGATAGAAAGTTTCTTTATGATAGGCAATCTGGCTTTGGCTGGTCTTTTAATAGTGACTTTTAAAAATATTTACCAGCGCCCACGACCAGCTATCTTACATCTGGTAGAGGAGAAAGGATTTTCTTTTCCAAGCGGGCATTCTCTGGCAGTGACGCTGATGGTAGGGACTTTGATTGTCATTCTCAGTCAACGGATTAAAGATCCGGTTTGGAGAAAAATCGTGCAAATCGTCCTTGGGCTCTACCTAGTCAGTGTGCTAGTATCAAGGGTCTATCTGGGGGTTCACTATCCATCTGATGTTCTTGCCAGTTTTTGTGTGGGCTTGGGAGTCTTGTTTATCGAATTTCCCTTCTATGACAAGCTTCGCTTCCAATGGCGATTTAAAGGCAAGCAGAAGTGAGATAGGTCTTGCAAGAATGGTAAAAATCTGATAAACTATGTAGTAATTGAATAGAAATCCGCAAGACTAGTAACTCAAGGGAAGTATATCAGGGAGGAGAGCCGTGACTGCAAGCTCTCTATATGAAAGCTGGGTGAATTCACTTGCGCATGGATTTAGAAATGAAGGTCTGACTTGTCAGATGAAAACGGATGGTACCGCGTGTCAACGCTCCGAGTGGAGTTTTTGACATGTGGTTTTCTTTTTATCTTATGAGAGACTGATGGAGGAATTATGTCAACTATTGAAGAACAACTAAAAGCGCTTCGCGAAGAAACGCTGGCTAGCTTGAAGCAGATTACTGCTGAAAATGAAAAAGAGATGCAAGAATTGCGTGTCTCTGTCCTTGGTAAAAAGGGTTCGCTTACGGAGATTCTTAAAGGGATGAAGGATGTTTCTGCTGAGATGCGCCCAATCATCGGGAAACACGTCAATGAAGCTCGAGATGTCTTGACAGCAGCCTTCGAAGAAACGGCTAAACTCTTGGAAGAAAAGAAAGTTGAAGCACAACTTGCTAGCGAGAGCATCGATGTGACACTTCCAGGTCGTCCAGTTGCGACTGGTCACCGTCATGTCCTCACACAAACCAGTGAGGAAATCGAAGACATTTTCATCGGGATGGGTTACCAAGTTGTGGATGGTTTTGAAGTAGAGCAAGACTACTACAACTTTGAGCGTATGAATCTTCCAAAAGACCATCCAGCTCGCGATATGCAGGACACTTTCTATATCACAGAAGAAATCTTGCTTCGTACTCACACGTCTCCAGTTCAGGCGCGTGCTATGGATGCTCATGATTTTTCAAAAGGTCCTTTGAAAATGATCTCACCAGGGCGTGTGTTCCGTCGTGATACGGACGATGCGACCCACAGTCACCAGTTCCACCAAATCGAAGGATTGGTTGTTGGGAAAAACATCTCCATGGCAGATCTTCAAGGAACCCTTCAATTGATCGTTCAAAAAATGTTTGGTGAAGAGCGTCAGATTCGTCTGCGTCCATCTTATTTCCCATTCACAGAGCCATCTGTTGAGGTGGATGTTTCCTGCTTCAAGTGTGGTGGAGACGGCTGTAACGTATGTAAGAAAACAGGTTGGATTGAGATTATGGGTGCCGGTATGGTTCACCCACGTGTCCTTGAGATGAGTGGTATTGATGCAACGGTTTACTCTGGATTTGCCTTTGGTCTAGGACAAGAGCGTGTAGCTATGCTCCGTTACGGAATCAACGATATCCGTGGATTCTACCAAGGAGATGTCCGCTTCTCAGAACAGTTTAAATAATGATTAGAAAAGTAGAAAAGGCAGATATTGGGGTGTTGTCCAAAATTGCCAAACAAACCTTTCGTGAAACATTTGCTCATGATAATACGGAAGAGCAGTTACAGGAATACTTTGAAGAGGCTTATAGTCTGAGAGTTTTGTCAACTGAGTTGGAAAATCCAGAATCCGAAACCTATTTCATTATGCATGAAGAGGAGATAGCTGGTTTTCTCAAAGTCAACTGGGGAAGTGCTCAGACTGAGAGAGAATTAGAGGACGCTTTTGAAATTCAACGCCTTTATGTGCTACAAAAATTCCAAAGATTTGGACTTGGTAAGCAACTCTTTGAATTCCCTCTGGAACTTGCCGAAAAAAATGGTTTTTCCTGGGCTTAGCTAGGTGTTTGGGAACATAATACAAAAGCTCAAGCATTTTATAATCGATATGGTTTTGAAAAATTTAGCCAACATCGTTTTATGGTTGGTCAAAAAGTAGATACGGATTGGTTACTAAAAAAGAAATTAAGGTAAGAAGAGGATTCTTCTATTGAAATGATAGGAAAGGAAAAAACTAGAGTGACAACTGTCATTCTGGAGAACTAAATTATGCTTGTATCTTATAAATGGTTAAAAGAATTGGTGGACATTGATGTGCCATCACAAGAGTTGGCTGAAAAAATGTCAACTACAGGGATTGAGGTCGAAGGTGTCGAATCACCGGCTGCCGGTCTCTCAAAAATTGTCGTCGGTGAGGTCTTGTCTTGCGAAGATGTGCCAGAAACTCACCTTCATGTTTGTCAGGTTAACGTTGGCGAAGAAGAAGCCCGTCAAATCGTTTGTGGTGCTCCAAATGTGCGTGCTGGTATCAAGGTCATGGTGGCACTTCCGGGAGCTCGTATCGCGGACAATTACAAGATCAAAAAAGGGAAAATCCGTGGTTTAGAGTCTCTCGGAATGATTTGTTCACTTGGTGAATTAGGTATTTCGGACTCAGTTGTGCCAAAGGAATTCGCAGATGGTATCCAAATCTTGCCTCAAGATGCTATTCCTGGGGACGAAGTCTTTTCTTACCTAGACTTGGATGATGAAATTATCGAACTTTCAATCACTCCAAACCGTGCAGATGCTCTATCTATGCGTGGAGTAGCGCACGAAGTGGCAGCTATCTATGACAAGGCAGTTAGCTTTAAGAAATTCAGTTTAACAGAAACAAATGAAAGTGCAGCAGATGCTCTTTCTGTAGGGATTGAAACAGATAAGGCACCATATTATGCGGCCCGTATCTTGGACAATGTGACCATCGCACCAAGTCCACAATGGTTGCAAAACCTCCTCATGAACGAAGGGATTCGTCCGATTAATAACGTAGTGGACGTGACCAACTACATCCTGCTTTACTTTGGTCAACCGATGCATGCCTTTGACTTGGATACCTTTGAAGGAAGCGAGATTCGTGTGCGTGAAGCGTGTGCTGGTGAAAAATTGGTGACCTTGGACGGTGAAGAACGCGACTTGGAAACAAATGACTTAGTCGTCACTGTCGCAGACAAACCAGTAGCTCTTGCAGGTGTCATGGGCGGTCAAGCAACAGAAATCTCTGAAAAATCTAGTCGTGTTGTGTTAGAAGCTGCTGTTTTCAATGGCACATCCATTCGTAAGACTAGCGGTCGCTTGAATCTTCGTTCTGAGTCATCTTCTCGTTTTGAAAAAGGGATCAATGTGGCAACAGTCAATGAGGCCTTGGATGCTGCAGCTAGCATGATTGCAGAACTTGCAGGTGCGACGGTGCGTAAGGGCATCGTTTCAGCGGGTGAGCTTGACACTTCAGATGTAGAAGTATCTTCAACTCTTGCCGATGTCAACCGTGTCCTTGGAACAGAACTTTCATACGCTGATGTCGAAGATGTCTTCCGTCGTCTTGGCTTTGGTCTTTCTGGCAATGCAGAATCATTTACAGTCAGCGTACCCCGTCGTCGTTGGGATATCGCCATCGAAGCGGACCTCTTTGAAGAAATCGCTCGTATCTATGGTTATGACCGTTTGCCAACCAGTCTTCCAAAAGATGATGGTACAGCAGGTGAATTGACTGCAACACAAAAATTGCGTCGCCAAGTCCGTACGATTGCTGAAGGGGCAGGCTTGACAGAAATCATTACCTACGCTCTAACAACTCCTGAAAAAGCAGTTGAGTTCACAGCTCAACCAAGTAACCTTACAGAACTTATGTGGCCAATGACAGTGGATCGCTCCGTTCTCCGCCAAAATATGGTCTCAGGTATCCTTGATACGGTTGCCTACAATGTGGCTCGTAAGAACAAAAACTTGGCTCTTTACGAGATTGGAAAAGTCTTTGAACAAACAGGCAATCCAAAAGAAGACCTACCAAACGAGATCAACAGCTTTGCCTTTGCCTTGACAGGCTTGGTTGCTGAAAAAGATTTCCAAACAGCAGCAGTTCCAGTTGATTTCTTCTATGCTAAGGGAATCCTTGAAACTCTCTTTGCTCGTTTGGGACTCCAAGTAACTTATACAGCAACATCTGAAATCGCTAGCCTTCATCCAGGACGTACAGCCGTAATCTCACTCGGTGACCAAGTTCTTGGTTTCCTTGGTCAAGTGCATCCAGTCACTGCGAAGGACTACGATATCCCAGAAACTTATGTAGCTGAACTTAACCTTTCAGCCATCGAAGCTGCTCTCCAACCGGCTGCTCCATTTGTGGAAATTACCAAATTCCCAGCTGTTAGTCGTGATATTGCTCTACTTCTCAAGGCAGAAGTCACTCACCAAGAAGTTGTAGACGCTATCCAAGCTGCAGGCGTGAAACGTTTGACAGATATCAAACTCTTTGACGTCTTCTCAGGTGAAAAATTAGGACTTGGTATGAAGTCAATGGCCTATAGCTTGACCTTCCAAAATCCAGAAGACAGCTTGACGGACGAGGAAGTCGCACGCTACATGGAAAAAATCCAAGCATCACTCGAAGAAAAAGTGAATGCAGAAGTACGTTAACTCATCAATCCATCCATCCTTCGGGGTGGATTTTTAGTTTCAAAAGGACAGTTCAGAAGAGAAAAGCAACAGTTGAGAGAGGAATCATCTCAGAAAGCCTTTAATGAGCTATACTTAAGTTATCACTGAACCTCTTAAAAACCTTAGATTTGGTAGATTTTTACTATAAATAATCTCGATAAAAATAGACACAAAATGTTGTAAAGGCTATCAAAAAGGAGTATAATAAGTGCAACATATCTCGGAGGTGGAAAATGTTAGAAGTAAGAAATCTAGAGAAAAGTTTCGGTCCCAAGCAAGTCTTGTTTGGTGTCGATTTTCAGGCAAGTCCAGGAAGGATTCTAGGCTTGGTCGGGAAGAATGGTGCTGGGAAAACAACGATTTTCCACAGTATGTTGAAATTCTTAGAGTATCAAGGAGAGATCAGCCTGGATGGGCAGGAGATTCGTCAGGAAACCTACGCTCGGATTGGCTACCTGCCTGAGGAACGCAGTCTTATGCCCAAGCTAACAGTCCTTGAACAAGTTCGCTACTTGGCGACTCTAAAGGGCATGGATGCCAAGGAGATCAAGGAGAAACTCCCTCAATGGATGGAAAAACTCGAAGTGAAGGGCAAATTGACCGACAAAATCAAGAGTCTTTCTAAAGGAAATCAGCAGAAAATTCAGCTGATTATCACCCTGATCCATGAGCCTGACTTGATCATCTTGGATGAGCCTTTTAGTGGTTTGGATCCAGTCAATACCGAGTTGCTCAAACAGGTCATCTTAAAAGAGAAAGAGCGCGGTGCAATCATTATCTTTTCTGACCATGTCATGACCAATGTCGAGGAGCTTTGCGATGATATTCTGATGATTCGTGATGGGCGTGTAGTCTTGCATGGACCGGTCCAAGAAGTTCGCAATCAATACGGGAAAACGCGCCTCTTTGTTTCAAGTGAACGAAGCAAGGAAGAACTGGAAAAACTTCCTCACGTCAAACAGGTGAGCTTGACCAAGCAAGGCAGTTGGAAATTGATCCTCGATGACGAGAGCGCTGGAAGGGAACTCTTCCCAATCCTCACTCAAGGTCAATATATTGCGACCTTTGACCAACAAGCTCCAACAATCGATGAAATCTTTAAACTAGAATCAGGGGTGGAAGTATGAGAAATATGTGGGTTGTAATGAAGGAAACCTATCTTCGGCATGTCAAGTCGTGGAGTTTCTTCTTTATGGTGATTTCGCCGTTCCTATTTTTAGCCTTATCTGTAGGAATTGGCTATCTCCAAGGGTCTTCTATGGCCAAGAATAGCAAGATAGCAGTAGTAACAACGGTACCATCTGTGGAAGAAGGGCTCAAGGGTACCAATGGTATCAACTTTGATTATAAGGATGAAGCCAGTGCCCAGGCTGCTATCAAGGATGAGAAAATCAAGGGTTACCTAACCATTGACCAAGAGGACAGCGTCCTCAAGGCCGTCTATCATGGTGAAACCTCTCTTGAAAGTGGCGTCAAACTAGCAGTAACCAATAAGTTAAACGAACTGCAATACCAACTCAATCGTTCGGCAGCCAATTTGTCTCAAGAACAGGAAAAACGTCTGAGTCAGACCGTTGACTTTACTGAGAAGATTGATGAATCCAAGGAAAATAAAAAAATTGTTCAAACCATTGCGGCCGCAGGGCTTGGTTTCTTCCTTTATATGATTTTGATTACTTATGCTAGCGTCACTGCTCAGGAAGTAGCTAGCGAGAAAGGAACCAAAATCATGGAGGTGGTCTTCTCTAGTATCCGAGCTAGTCATTATTTCTACGCTCGCATGCTGGCTCTACTTCTCGTGATTTTGACTCATATTGGCATTTACGTCGTGGGTGGGCTGGCTGCCATTTTGCTCTTTAAAGACCTACCAATCTTGGCACAATCTGGTATTTTAAACCATATAGGAGAGGCCTTCTCGCTCAATACCTTATTGTTTGTCTTGGTTAGTCTCTTTATGTACGTTGTTTTGGCAGCCTTCCTAGGATCCATGGTTTCTCGCCCTGAGGATTCAGGAAAGGCCTTGTCTCCATTGATGATCTTGATTATAGCAGGATTTGTCGGTGTGACCTCTCTAGGTGTTGCTGGTGACAATTTAGTTCTGAAAATTGGTTCCTACATTCCTTTCATTTCGACCTTCTTTATGCCATTTAGAGCTATAAATGGTTATGCAAGTGGTCTGGAAGCTTGGATTTCTCTTGCCATAACGGTTGCTTTTGCAGTCACTGCAACAGCCTTTATCGGACGTATGTATGCCAGCCTTGTCCTTCAGACAGATGATCTAGGTCTATGGAAAAGCTTTAAACGTGCCTTAGCTTATAAATAGGAGAGCCTCGCAAAAGCGAGGTTTTTCTAGATGTTAAACACCGAAATCGGTAAAAATATTTTTCATATCTATTGACTTTTAGTAGTAAAATTTGGTATGATAGTAGACGGTATTGTTTACCCCATTTGTAAGGCCCCGGAACCTTTCAAATACCCCGCGGACCGGAACATCCGCCCTGTAAACAAAAACGATATTCATATAGGAGAAATCATGAACAAAACTACATTCATGGCTAAACCAGGCCAAGTAGAACGCAAATGGTACGTTGTTGATGCAACTGATGTACCTCTTGGACGCCTTTCAGCAGTCGTTGCTAGCGTACTTCGCGGAAAAAACAAACCAACATTCACACCACACACTGATACAGGTGACTTCGTAATCGTTATCAATGCTGAAAAAGTTAAATTGACTGGTAAAAAAGCAACTGATAAGATCTACTACACTCACTCAAACCACCCAGGTGGATTGAAACAAATCTCTGCTGGTGAACTTCGTTCTAAAAATGCAGTACGTTTGATCGAAAAATCAGTTAAAGGTATGCTTCCACACAATACTCTTGGCCGCGCTCAAGGTATGAAATTGAAAGTATTCGTTGGAGCTGAGCACACTCACGCTGCACAACAACCAGAAGTTCTTGATATTTCAGGACTTATCTAAGGAAAGGAACAATAAAGTATGTCACAAGCACAATATGCAGGTACTGGACGTCGTAAAAACGCTGTTGCACGCGTTCGCCTTGTTCCAGGAACTGGTAAAATCACCGTTAACAAAAAAGATGTTGAAGAGTACATCCCACACGCTGACCTTCGTCTTGTTATCAACCAACCATTCGCAGTTACTTCAACTGTAGGTTCATACGACGTTTTCGTTAATGTTGTAGGTGGTGGATACGCTGGTCAATCAGGAGCTATCCGTCACGGTATCGCTCGTGCTCTTCTTCAAGTAGACCCAGACTTCCGCGATTCATTGAAACGCGCAGGACTTCTTACACGTGACTCACGTAAAGTTGAACGTAAGAAACCAGGTCTTAAGAAAGCTCGTAAAGCATCACAATTCTCAAAACGTTAATCAATACGATTATATCAACGTTTCAAAGCACTTTGCAAAAATTTTGCAAAGTGCTTTTTTGTCGATTTTTGAGCTCAAATAGCTTTGTGATAACCTTCTGATAACCTCTTCTAAATTTTTAAAATCATGATTTATTTTGCTTTATTGAGATAGTCTGCAAATTTGTCAATAGAGTTTTTCTCACCAGTTTTTGTGGTGTGAGTATAGACATCTAATGTCACCTGACTGCTTGCATGACCGAGACGTTTTGATGTATTAGAAGGATCGATTCCAATTTCAGACATAAGTGTTGCATGTGTATGTCTAAACCCATGTGGGCTAATTGGTTTTAATTTATGCTTTTTAATAATTCGATTCAGTACGTTATTAATGTAATCAGCATGCAAAGGTTCAATTTTGTCATTACTTGATATGTAAGAGAACATATATTCATCACTAATATTCAGCTTTGTAAGAGGAAGCTGAGATTGTTCTTTCAGATAGAAATTTCTCCATTGCTTAATAATATCGATTGTCTCATCATCAAGATAGATTGTACGAACTGAAGATTCATTCTTTGTGCTCTTTTCAATCGCTTTACCGTCAATTCTTCCTAGACTTTTATCTATGTTCAATAGATTGCTGTCAAAGTTAATATCAGCCCATTTTAAAGCGTATAACTCCCCTTTTCGTAGTCCACTAAATGCAAGCAGTCTAAATAAAGCAAAATGTTTAAATGGCTCAGTTTCTTTCACTATATCAAGGAAATGATGTAATTCCTCCAGTGACCAAAAATTATCTGATCTAGTTTTTTTGATTTTAGGCATGATAACATTCTTCATTGGATTTCGATCAATGTAGTTCATGTTGATTGCAAAATCAAAAATTTTTGAGGTATAGGATTTTATCTGTTTGATATTTTTGAAAGTCTGAGATTTTTGTGTAATAAAGTTTTGACAGTCTAAAGGACTGATTTGGTCAATAAATTTATCGCCAAATATTGGTAGAATATGTATTCGATAGATATTCTTAGTTTGGGAAGAAGTTGTTTCTTCAACGGTACCAACATAGGCATTAAACCATTCTTGATAAAGTTCTTTATAAGTGACTTTGGGGTTAGGTTTGTCGGTACTTACTGTGGGGGCAACGACACCAGCTTCTAAACGAGCTTCGTACAATTTTGCCTCTTTTTTGGTTTTGAACCCTCTCTTTAAGTGCCTTTTTTTCTTTCCATAAGCATCTAAGCCAATGTAAAAGCTGACATAGTATAGGATTCCTTTTTTTGTTTTGTATTTGTGTATAGACATTTTTTCTCCGTATCTAAGTTTTCGGAGCTTATGTAATTGAGAAATGAGTGTCTATCTATTTTTTCTATCTTCTTGGCGGATAGCGTATTCGTCTGTTTTAATCCAGCTCTGCCAAACTTTAGAATCTTTATTTTGGTGATTCATATAATCTATAAACTCAGACATAAAACGTTTGTTTTTCTCAGCTAGATATTCTGAGAATATATGACGAAATTCATCTGAAAAACTATCATCAAGTGGTAGTGTTAATGCCCTTTCGCCAAATTCGATGCTCTTCTTTAACTTCTCCATATCGCTTTTAAAAGGTGTCACAGAACCAATTTTAGATGTTTTGAAACTATCTGTAACAATTTTAAGATTTGATGGAGCGTGTGGGTTGCTATCAAGTCCCATAATGTAAGCGACGGAAACATTAAAGTATTTTGCCAATTTTTCAGCATTATCTTTTTTAGGTTTGCGGATTCCTTGATTGTATCCAGAAAGTGTAGGATAGGCTATATTTGTAGCTTCACTAATTTCTGTCAATTTTTTTCCGCTATTTTCTATCAGTTTAGTAATATGATTCGTCATAAGAACCTCCTTTTTATCATTATAACACATTTTATTCTTTTTGAATAAAAAGGCTTGACAAAAATTCAAAAAGGATATATAATTCAAAATGAATAACAAATTAAATGGTTTCGGAGCTTATTTAATTTAGAAATGAGGTGTGAATTTATGTCGGAAACTACTTTAGTTGTCCAGCTTCCTAAAGAATTAGAGAAGCAATTACGTGCTCACTATGATGAGATGATTTCAAATGCTGTAGCAAGAGTATTTGAAGATAAAGAACTTTATAAACCTATGGTTCGTATGTCAGGTTTGTCTAGGTGGTTAGATGTATCTACGACAACAATCCAAAAATGGACGAAAGAAGGAATGCCAACCATGGTGATTGATGGAGTGACTTTATACGATAAAAGAGCAGTAACACGATGGTTGAAGCAATATGAAAGATAGGTACTCGTATGAATGGTGTTCAGTGGATCAAGATAACAACAGATATATTTGATGATGAAAAAATTCAGCTAATAGAATCAATGCCAGAAGGAGATACTCTTATTGTAATATGGTTTAAAATTCTGGTGCTTGCAGGAAAGCAAAATAATAGTGGCATATTAAGTCTAGGGAACAAGGTTTATTACACAGAAGAGATGCTTTCAACAGTGTTTAGGCGAAAGGCTACATCTGTAAAATTAGCTCTCAGCATGTTTGAAGAATTTGGCATGATAGAAATCATAGATGGCGCTATTACCATTCCAAAATGGGAGAAACATCAGAATATAGATGGACTAGAAAAGATTAGAAAACAAACTAGGGAACGTGTTGCTCGTCATAGACAAAAACAAAAAGCACTAATTACAGGCGAGCCACAACTCGTTTTAGACTGTAACGTTACAGTAACGGATGAAAATGATAATGTAACGCAAGAGATTAAGAACAAGAGTAAGAATAAGAAAGAGATTGAGAATATACTGGATAATAGTTCTAGAAAGCCTGAAACTTATATTCCACCCAAATATTATTCTTTGTTAGAATCCATTTCTTATAAGTACAATGATAGATTTTTGTATCCTAACAATTACACTTTAACACATGCTCAGAAGATGAAGATAGGCGAGTATTTGGCTAGTGGGTATGTAACTAGTGATGAAGTCATTAGCATGATTGAACGGATTCCTGAGGATGCGACGTCTCCTTTGGCGTATTTATTTAAGTCTATGGAGAATTTAAAGCAGGAACGTATGCTGGAGTGCAAAGCTATTGCCCATGAAAATGCCCGAAAGAAGTATATGATAAATGAGTAGATATAGGACTGTTCTAAAGAAATGTTACATCACTGAGGAGCAAAATGAAATAGTGAATAACTTGATTGAAATGACAAATCATCTAAGTTTTTCCTCTTATGCCAGAAAAATGTTATTTAAGAGCTCGCCTATTTATCTTCAATTTGATTTTGAATCTTATCATGACTTTATATTTCAAGTTAGAAGAATTATCAATAACTTACGTCAGTTAGAAAGAATAGCAGAACAAAGTGAGGATTTGGATAATGTAAGGATATTTCACTACTGCGTTGAGCTGATGATAGAATATGAAAAGAAGACAAGTAAACAAGTGAAAGAACTTGTAAAACGACTAAATAAGAAAACGAGGTGATAGGACCATGAGAATAAAATCTGTGTTGAAACAGGTGTTTTTGACGGAAGAAGAAAATAAAAAATTAAATGATTGTATGAGGAAGGAAAATATTCGTAATTTTTCTGAGTTTGCTAGACAAAAATTAATACGAACAGATTTGAACATCCAAAAAGTCTCTTTTGAAGGTTTAGTTCCTTTAACAGAAGAGTTGGAACAAGTCGGAAAGAATATCAATTCTATAGCCCGTCTTGCAACTGTAGTTGGGAGAATAAGCTATGAAAACAAAATGGATATGTCTATTTTGATGCAAAAAATAGTTGATGTGATGGAGGAAAAAGATGTTTATTTTCAAAAGTAATATGGATAAGGATTTTGATCAGATATGTGAATACATATTGAAATTAAAGCGAGCAGAATTATTTCTTCATGGAATTAAACAACAAGATAAAACGAAGGCTCGTTTGTATCATGCGATGCTGGAATACTATGATGCTAACCATAAAAAAGAAAGACATATGAGAATTTTAAAATAAGGAAACGCTGTTAAAAATTTTGCAGCGTTTTTTATATATCTTCTTAAAATATTTGTACACACAAATGACAGTCAAATTGATTTTTGGGATTATTTTATCGAGAAGGAAAGATTTCTCATAATATGACTTTGCGAGCTCAGAGTCTGTATACACACACTCCCAAAATCATCCTAAAATTTGTATACACAAAGTGTATGTACTTTTTGGGATGATTTGAATTTTGGGGAATCCCCAAACCCCTGATGAATTATACGAGCAAAAAAATTTGGGAGTAAGTTTTAGAAAGAACTATTCTAAAGTATTTAAAATCTGACTTTAAGTAAATTTTTTATTATGTGACTATTAGCCTGTCTCACTCCGCTAGGTGTGAGACAAAAAAATACCCGCTATGCGGGTGTGTACTGACCCCCAAAAGTTAGACAGAAAAAATCTAACTTTTGGGGTCAGTACAAAAGCGTTTTTATTGTATAAAGAATATCAAATAGTTTGAGGGTTTTACTTGTCGCTGTATTTCTTCACTATCCTTTTTGTAATACTCCTGCTTTGTTCCTGAAATATCTACAGTGAATACGTCATCCTTGAAGGTATAATTCTCTTTTCGGTTTATGATATTAGAGCCAGTCGGTTCGATTGTTGCACTGTCTTTATCAATTGTAAAGGTGTCGGCCTCTCCTTTGTTGCTATTTCCTTTGTTACCTGAAATGGTAAAGGCAACTTCATTTCTACTCTCGTTTATTCAACGGTATTCGCCATCTAAAGAATTGCTTGATTGGTTAGAGCATGCAATTAATAAAATTGTAGATAGAGACACTAAAAGTAATGTGATAAATCTTTTCATTTACATACTTTTTATTTCTATATTATATTAAAGAAACATTACATAAGTAAGACAGTAATTTTTTAGGTTGATCTCTTTCTTTCGGGAAAATCATTATGTTTCGGAAAGTCAAGATTTTGTTATTATTTATGATATACTGGTACCGTAATTATATCCTTACAGAGGTTAAGTAAGGGTTTCAGTACACGTCAATAGATGTCAAAATATTGATTTTAAGCGATTTTTGATTTTTGGAAACTCATTATATCGCACTACAAATCAATAAAAACTGTACCTTTTTTAGATAAATATATTATCTGGATATTGAAGTTAAGCCCTGCTGTCATTTCGATGGCAGGGCTTTTTAATATTTGGTACACTAACTTCTTATCTATATTTTGGTGGATTTTAAGTTGACATC
This sequence comes from Streptococcus oralis, assembly GCF_901543815.1. GTDB lineage: Bacteria > Bacillota > Bacilli > Lactobacillales > Streptococcaceae > Streptococcus > Streptococcus oralis_CM. Next base: position 1,636,174 of record NZ_CABEIU010000002.1, on the reverse strand, counting down.
TACAAAGTTTAATGTTAGAATACATTCAAAAATATATTTGAATGAGGTATTTTATGATTCAAAATGTTGTTACTTCAATAATCCTGTATTCTGGGACAGCCGTAGACTTACTTATTATCCTAATGTTATTTTTTGCCAAAAGAAAAAGCAGAAAAGACATCATTAACATCTATTTAGGACAATTTCTAGGCTCTGTTAGTCTAATATTGCTAAGTTTGCTTTTTGCATTTGTCTTAAATTATATTCCTAGTAAAGAGATTTTAGGTTTACTCGGTTTGATTCCAATTTTCCTAGGTCTCAAAGTTTTGCTTTTAGGAGATTCTGATGGAGAAGCTATTGCCAAAGAAGGTTTGCGCAAAGATAATAAAAACCTGATATTTCTAGTCGCTATGATTACTTTTGCAAGTTGTGGTGCTGACAATATTGGTGTCTTTGTTCCATATTTTACTACCTTAAATTTAGCAAATTTGATAGTAGCTTTACTTACCTTTCTAGTCATGATTTATCTCTTGGTTTTTTCTGCCCAAAAATTGGCACAAGTCTCTTCTGTTGGAGAAATTTTGGAAAAATATAGCAGATGGTTTATTGCCGTTGTTTATTTAGGATTGGGGATATATATCCTGATTGAAAATAACAGTTTTGACATACTATGGACTATATTAGGCTAGGAGAAAATATTATGAAAAAAGATAGTATCTGCCAAGTGAATGTTATAAATCAGCAAAATATTACAACCGCAACGAACTACCTTGAAAAGGAAAAAGTCCAAAAATCACTTCGCATTTTAACAAAATTTACCGATAATAAACAGATAAATATCATCTTCTATCTTCTTGCTGTTGAAGAACTCTGTGTCTGTGATATAGCCTGTTTACTAAATCTCAGTATGGCATCTACTTCCCACCATCTTCGTAAATTAGCCAATCAAAACATCTTGGGCACTAGAAGAGAGGGGAAAATTATATATTATTTTATAAAAGATGAGGAAATCAGGGATTTTTTTAATCAACTAGGATAACAACTATTTTTACTACTTTTCCATGATTCTAGGGAGCTACTCTATGAAATTTTTTGATGAAAATTACTCACAAGAAATAATATATAGAACTGTTTAAATATCTTCAGGATAGAAAAAGAAATTGTCCAGGCACGAAGAAACTGTATATTTGTTGCTAAACTGTACATCATCTTTATGATACAGTATTTCGTATTTCTCAACTACATAAGCTCCGAAAACTAAAATGTGATAACCCTTTGATAACCTCTCGATTTTCAAAAGGATTATATATGTAAATATTGAGGATTTATCTCTTAAAATTACTTGATTTTAGTGATAATTTACCATAAATATCATAATGTAGAAAAAACCAGGTCTTAAGAAAGCTCGTAAAGCATCACAATTCTCAAAACGTTAATCAATACGATTATATCAACGTTTACAGACATTCAAGAATTTACTCTTGGATGTCTTTTTTGTTTCAAAAAATCAAAGTTCACCCCATATTTACCCCATCAATTTTTTAAACTACGAAATGCAATATCACCTACGGCCTGATTAACTTTATCTTTAGTGTTAACATAGGTCTTTGTAATTTCCTTGTCACTATGGGTTAGCACTTCAGAAATTTCTTCAAGCGAAACTCCAGCTAGTTTTGCTGGTGTGGCGCCTTGAATATTATGTTTATCCATAGTATTTTGTGTTATAATTGTTATAATATAGAAACTATATAGAAAATAAAAGGATTTCTTTAAATTCTTTAAATTTCACTTTGTGTAAACATGAGAAGAATGTTGAATGCAGATAATGACGGGAGATGATTTACAATGATCAGTTTAGAGCTGTTGTCTAAAGCAAATAGTCTAGACGTCTATTCTTTTGAAAAAGAAAATCGGGAGTATTTTGAACGAAATTTACCTCCTAGACCAGCTAACTATTTTGATTCAGACGGTTTTAAAGAAATTACAAAGGAATTGTTAACGGAGCAAGATAATCATGATGCATACATGCATCTTATTAGAGATTCGCAAGGTGTTATGATTGGAAGAATCAATTTAAGTGTCTTAGAGAGTGATCGAAATACAGCAGAGCTTGGGTATAGGATTGGGGGAAATGTTGCCAATTTAGGTTATGCTAGCGAAGCGGTTAAACTCGTTTTAGACAAGGCCTTCACGACTTATGGTTTCAATAGAATCATTGCAGGAACGGCAACGGGTAATCTAGCCTCTCAGAGGGTGCTTATAAAAAATGGCTTCACCTTTAGTAGAATGATAGAAAATGACTTACACATTCATAATGAGTGGGTTCATACAGTAGTATTTGAGATAAGGAGGCCATAATATCATCATTTCTAGTCTACTGACAAGGTTAATGGAGTCATCAATCTTTCCGGACATTCAAGAATGTTTTCTTGGATGTTTTTTGTTTAGAATCTCCGGGTATGTCTGTTAAAATTTGTTTTTCTCAGTGGACAATTGTTCACTTTTTTTATATAATAAAACTAAACCGAATTGGTTGAATTTTGAAAGTGTAAGTTCAACCGTCGATTAGTCTTTCTAAGGGAGATAATGTCCATTAAAGCATCACACTAGGAGGTGAATCATGTACCAACCAGAAAAACTCAAGGCTCGGAGGAAAGAGTTAAAATTGACACAGAAGGAAATTGCAGAGAAATTAGGGATTAGTTTTCAGGCTTACTCGGCTTGGGAACGTGGGATTAAGGAACCATCCAAGGAGAAGGTTGCCCAGCTAGAGAATATTTTAAAGGTAGCAAGAGGGTATTTTACTCAGATTGAGATTGTCCGTCTCTACAATAGCCTCTCCAAGCAAGGGAAGGACAAGGTTGTGCTTTATGCTCGCAACCTAGCTCAAGAGGAACAAACTCAGAAGGTGACGACCATGCCAGAGCGCCTCTATGAGTACCGTGTCTACGAACGCATGTCAGCAGGGATTGGGGCTTCGGTCTACGATGACCAGAATTTTGATACGGTCTACTTTAACGAGGAGTTGGCCCATGATTTTGCGTCCTGGGTGGCTGGGGACTCTATGGAGCCTAAATATCAAAATGGTTCGGTGGCTCTGATTCGAGAGACGAGATTTGACTATGACGGAGCAGTTTATGCAGTGGTCTGCAACAACCAGACCTATATCAAACGGGTTTATCGGGAGGAAGATGGCTTGCGTCTGGTATCGATCAATCCTAAATACAAGGACATTTTCATCGCCTATGAAGAAGATCCTCGGATTGTGGGGATTATCGTTGGGAACTTTGTGCCGATGGAGGGTTAGCCTATGGGCTACTTTGATTATTCCAGAGAGCCCAAAAGTGATATTGCCTTTGTCGATATGAAATCTTTTTATGCCAGTGTCGAGTGTGTGAAAAGGGGCTTGCATCCGCTGAAGACCTCGCTTTGTGTCATGAGTCGCGCGGATAATTCTACTGGTCTTATCCTAGCTTCCTCTCCCATGTTTAAGAAGATTTTTGGCAAGTCCAATGTTGGTCGGGCCTATGATCTGCCTTTTGATATCAAAACGCGCAAATTTTCTTATTACAATGCTCGAAAGCAAGGCTTGCCTACTGACTCAGACTATGTTCGCTACATCGAAGATTGGGCTCAAGTGACTTTGATTGTGCCTCCTAGGATGGATGAGTACATAGCGGTCAATATGGAAATCCAGCGAATCTTTCAAAATTATGGTAGTCCAGATGATATTTATCCCTACTCTATCGATGAGGGCTTTATTGATCTGACTAGTTCGCTCAACTATTTCATCCCAGACAAGAGTCTCTCTCGCAAAGACAAGCTGGATCTGCTTTCTGCTCGCATCCAGAGGGATATTTGGAGGCAGACAGGGATCTACTCTGCGGTGGGTATGTCCAATGCCAATCCCTTACTGGCCAAGTTGGCTCTGGATAATGAGGCCAAGCACACTCCGACCATGAGGGCCAACTGGTCTTACCAGGATGTGGAAGAGAAGGTTTGGGCCATTCCCAAGATGACGGACTTTTGGGGGATTGGCAGGCGGATGGAGAAACACTTGCATGCTCTGGGGATTTTTTCCATCAGAGAATTAGCTACAAGCAACCCAGACCAGCTACAGAAGGCTCTGGGTCAGGCTGGCCTGCGTTTGTGGTTTCATGCTAACGGGATTGATGAGAGCAATGTTCACAGGCCCTATAAAGCCAAGTCCCAAGGGTTAGGAAATTCTCAAATCTTGCCGAGAGACTACGTGAAGCTACGGGATATTGAAATTATTCTCCGCGAAATGGCGGAGCAGGTGGCTATTAGGCTGAGAAGGGCGGGCAAGAAGACAACCCTTGTCTCTATCTATATTGGTTTTTCTAAACAGGAGGTCAGGTCGTCTATTCACACACAAATGAAGGTCGAACCGACCAATAATACAGCTGTCTTAACGGATTATGTTTTGAAGCTATTTCATAATAAATACACTTCTGGAGCGGTCAGAAGTGTCGGAGTCAACTATTCAGGATTTGTGGACGAGTCTTTTGGTTTGATCTCCCTCTTTGATGATGTTGACAAGTTAGAAAAAGAAGAAAGGCTCCAGACAGCCATTGACTCCATTCGGGAACAATTTGGTTTTACGTCCCTCTTAAAGGCCAATGCACTGGAAGAAGCCTCTAGGAGTCTTGCCAGAAGCAAACTGATTGGGGGGCATTCTGCTGGAGGATTAGATGGACTAAAATGATTGATCGTTCTTATTTACCCTTTCCATCTGCGCGTGACTATCAAGATCCAGGGATGCAGAAGTGGATGGGCTTTTTCCTCTCAGAGCATACTAGTTCACTCGGTGAAGAAAAAAATCGGGTTGCTTTTTCGACGAGTTTGAATCCCGTTGAGAAGTTACTCTTGCTTTCGCAGCTTTATGTCGGGCAACTAAAGGGATACTTTGTAGTCAAGGAAAAGAAACAAAAAACGACTATCGTCGGCAAGGTGAGCGAATTATCATCTCAAACTCTGTCTATTAGGACCAATGAGGGCTATAGGCTGGTAGAGCTAGCAGATGTACTCGAAATTCGACTGTGGGAGGAGGGAGTTTATGACTAGAAAAGAGTTGTATGAAAACAAACTGCAGATGGATTATTTTTCAGAAGCCTATATTCGTTTTGAAGAGGATTTTCAAAAATACTCTGCCATGAATGTGCCACTGACTTTTTTGATCGATGACATTCTACGCACCATGGCGATGAATCAGAAGAACTACTTCGTCTTAAACAAGGAAAATGCCAAGGATGGGGGAGAGCATCGCTTTTATTTTAGGGTGGTGACGGAAAAAGAGTCTCCTAGAAATCGAACCTATGCATACGCTGGACTCGAAAATAGTAGTCAGTAGACCTAGATGTGGGAGAGGGAAGTCTGATCTAGGGGAGATAGCTTGTGAGCGTCAGAAGATCTCATGGTATTGGAATTCGAAACACCATCTTTTATCTGTGGAGTTCTTGCAGAACTTATGATGGTAGTTCTGATGAGATAAGGCAAGGCCCACTCTCTTTTTTAGATGAGCGTTTATTTGAAAACGTAGTTGGATTTGAGAACACCTATTCTCAATGATCATTTTACTTTATAGATTCATACCAAAACATCCATGTGTATTTGTGGATGTTTTTTATTTTATAGATAGAAAAAGAGAAGACCAAATGGTCTTCTCAACGGGGGAACTGAATAATTAGAAAGAATCAATCAAAGAGGGTTATTAGTCTTTGAAATTCTTTTGGAAGATGAGGAGAGATAAGATAGAAGTAATGGCTGCCAAGAAGAGGAAGGAAGTTGTTTCTTGTTCCCCAGTTGCAGGGAGTTCTCTTTCCTTGTCTTCTTTGATTGTAGCTGTAACAGGAGCTTTTTCATCTTTTGCTGGTGAATTGTCTGTTACGACTGGAGCAGGTTTTTCAGTCTCTATTGGTAGAACATACTCAGGAAGAGTCACAACTGGTGGTGCCTCTGTTCCAACTGAGCTTTGTTTGCTACCTACCTCAATCACTCGATCTTGAGCTGGAGTTGCTTCTGTTTGGAGAACCTTGCGATTGTCGCCGTCCACTTCAACATATTCGACTAAGAGACCGTCTTTCCCTTCTGATAGAACTTGTTCTTTTCCTTTGTCTAATTGTGGGTTTTCGCGACGCATAGTCTTGAATGGTACTACCTTATTGACGATTTCCAAGCTTGGAAGTTTAAAGATAAGGTCCTTGACCCCTTCCTCAGGATTTGAAGAAGTAATTGGTTTCTCAGGTTGAACTGGATTTTCAGGCTGCGCTGGTTTCTCAGGCTGCGCTGGTTTCTCAGGCTGAGCAGGCTTTTCAGGTTGAACTGGAGTTTCCGGTTGCGCTGGTTTCTCCAGTTCAGCAGGTTTTTCAGGCTCAGCAGGTTTTTCAGGCTCAGCAGGTTTTTCAGGCTCAGCAGGTTTTTCAGTCTCAGCAGGTTTTTCAGGCTGAGCTGGTTTCTCAGGTTGAGCTGGCTTTTCGGGTTCAGCCGGTTTCTCAGGTTGCGCTGGAGTTTCCGGTTGAGTAGGTTTTTCAGGCTGAACTGGCTTTTCCGGTTGAGCAGGTTTCTCAGGCTGAACTGGCTTTTCCGGTTGAGCCGGTTTTTCCGGTTGAGCCGGTTTTTCCGGTTGAGCAGGTTTTTCAGGCTCAGCAGGTTTTTCAGGTTCAGCAGGTTTTTCAGGTTCAGCTGGTTTCTCAGGTTCAGCAGGTTTTTCAGGTTGCGCTGGTTTTTCAGGTTGAGCCGGTTTTTCAGGCTGAGCTGGAGTTTCCGGTTGCGCCGGTTTTTCAGTCTCAGCTGGTTTTTCAGGCTCAGCTGGTTTCTCCGGTTGAGCCGGTTTTTCCGGTTGAGCCGGTTTCTCAGGTTCAGCTGGTTTTTCAGGTTGCGCTGGTTTTTCAGGTTGAGCTGGAGTTTCCGGTTGAGCCGGTTTTTCAGGCTGAGCTGGACTTTCCGGTTGCGCCGGTTTTTCAGGCTCAGCTGGCTTTTCAGGCTGAACTGGTTTCTCAGGCTTAGCTGCTTCAAGCTTGCTAATTTGTTCAAGAGCGGATTCTAGCGCTTTATTAACTTCTTCTTGAGTCTTGGCCTCTTGAATTGCAGCAATTGCTTGGTTTGCAAGTTCAATTAATTTCTTCTTAGCTTCATTGTTAGAACCAAGCTCACCGACTTTTTTCTCAATGGCTTCTGTTAAGCTAGCCATGGCCTTACTGTATTCGATTTCCGGTTGTTTTGGTTCAGCTGGTTGCTCAGGCTGGTCAGGTTTCTCAGGTTCTTCTGGCTGTTCCGGTTGCTCTGGACTAGGCTCCTCTTGGCCTCTTTGATAGTTCTCATCCTTGGATAGGATATCTTGTAGGGCACTGACCGTCAACATGACATCTTGAACATCCACTGCATCAGCACTGAGTTGGTTTCTCAATTTTTCTAGATTTGCTTGGAAAGCTTGGCGTGCAGTAGCCGTATTCTTCAAGCCTGCTGGATCAAAGTTGGACAGATCATCTTTCCATTTTGAGATAGACTGGATGATATCTGCCTTGCTGTAGAGTTCGCTACCTTCGCCACGAGTGATAAATTGGTCCACTTGAATACCGATATTTTGAGACAAATCGTTTCGATCAGGATCTAGTTGAAGGGTGACTGCGTGCAAGTTTTCGTCCAGACCTTTTAGGCTAACCAGAGTTTGATTGCCTTGGCGTTGGGCAGCATGACCGCTAAAGTATTTCTTACCATCAATAGTAGAAGCATTTCCCATACCATTTTGGTAAGGAACTTCTTTACCGTCTAGGAAGACTTTGTAGATACCATGATTTGGATCGACATAGCCTTTGATTTCAAGTCCAGTACCGTAGAAGTAGGCTGTGACAGTTGTCTTTTTCTTTTGCTCATCAGTTAAGCGACCAAAGGAAGCCCAAGACTCCGTTTTTTGGTACTTGTCTGCCGAATTGGTTTCATGGTGCCAGCCAGGACTGTAATCCAACTGACTAGCTTGGTCATCATAGTTTGTTTGGTCCTTGATCAGCAATTCAGCTTTCATCACTTGGATGGTTGCATCGGTAGCAAAACCGAGCAGGGCACCATCAGTAACCGAAGTGAGCTTGGCTTTGAAGTCAAAAACAGAGTCGGCTTGTTCTGTAAAGTCAATCGTTGGGATGGTAACAGTCTTTTCTGTTTCTCCATCTTTAAAGGTCACATCTTGAGTTGTATCTTGGTAAACTTTACCGTGAACCCCAGTTCCAGGTTCTGTGATGAAGCGCACAGTAGCAGCCCCCTTGCTTCCACCAACACGTTTAATCTTGACAGTGACTGGTTTTCCTTTTTCGACTTCGTAGTTGGTAGACTCTAGTTCAAACATTCCCTTGCTATCATTGTTTAGGGTGTAGATCCCTTCTGTAGCAATTGGTTCACCTGTTTTATTTACAAGAGTAATAGTGTGTTGGCCTGGTGCTAAATCACCTGTCTCAAAGACTTTTTGGCTGCGTTTACGGCTTGCGTTCTTAGTTTGCACATCCGCAACTTTTTGACCATCAACGTAGACGGACATTTCTCCATGACCTGGATCGACCGTAGAGACGACATAGGCCTTGGTTCCTGTGAAGGTATAGCTTACTTTGGCATCTTTTTGATTGGTCCACATAGAAGTGCCACGAACCCCTTCAGATTCATTGTACCAAGTTGTTCCAGCTGTATCTGCCGTTGTGTTTGAGTGGTATTCCAGTCCAAGAGGGTAGCCATCTGTCTTTTCAATGCTGCTTGGTGTCTTGTAGACTGAGAAGTTGGTTAAGATTGGAGTTGCTTGAGCACCAGTGATGGTTACACGGATTTTTTGTGCCTCTACAGGTTTGCCTTGAACCAAGCGACGGTAACCAACGGTCGAACCTTCACCGTAAGTCACCCAACGTCCGTTGATTTCGACTTCAATCTTGAAACCAGAGATACGTTGACCTTTGGCGATGTCTTCCTTGAGTTCAACAACGTCAAAGCGTCTCTTTTGTCCCAAATCGACTGTAAAGCTACCGGTTGTGGCATCATTTGAGAGCGCCCAGCTAGTATCATCTTTACCGTCTGTGAGGTGACTTTCCTTGTAGAGGTGGTTTTGACGAGTAGAACTTGCTGTTACGGTCGCACCTTTGGCAAAGTCAGTCGCATACATTTGATCTAGAGTTGCCTTAAATTCCTTCAAGCGAGCCACATCCGCATCTGCGAATTTTCCTTCTTTATTTGGTGGAATATTGAGAAGGAGTGGCGTTCCACGACCAACAGACTTGAAGTAGATATCCATCAACTCTTTGAGTGATTTTGGCTGTTGATTGTCATGGTAGAACCAGCCCGAACGGATCGAAACGTCAGCTTCCCCTACAGAATACATATCACCATCAGGGTCACCATGGTTGAGGTATTCGTTTTTCACGTCGTCTGTGATGTTGGCCCTTTTGACTTTATGCCATACAGGGTCACCTGCGATACCTCGTTCATTTCCAATCCAGCGAACACTTGTCGGTTGAGCAGAGAAGATAGCAATATCTCCTTCAGCTTCTTTGATGTATTTGAACCATTCATCAAAGGTATAGGTTACTTTCTGAGCACCGCTACCACGTGCACCGTCCATCCAAACCTCGATAAATTTCCCTTTATTACCGTATTTTGGATTACCAAGGATTTCTTTCAGTTGGTTGAGATAGTATTGGTTGTATTCTTTTTCGGTTGCAACATGGTATTTTGGATGGTTGGCATCCCATGGTGATAGGTAAACCCCCATGTTCATGTCGTACTTGCTAGCAGACTTGGAAACTTCTTCGAGAAGGTCACCCTTACCATCTTTCCATGGGCTAGCAGCTACGGTATGATCCGTATACTTAGATGGATAAGCAACGAATCCGTCGTGGTGTTTAACAACCATAATAGTTCGTTTGAAGCCAGTTTCCTTCAGAGTACGAATCCACTGGTCAGTATCCAAGTTGGTTGGATTGAAGTATCGAGGGTCTTCTTTCCCATTTCCCCATTCAGAATTGGTATAGGTGTTCATTCCGTAGTGGATGAAGGCTGCCAATTCTTCCTTGTGGTAATCAAGTTGAGCCTTGCTTGGAAGAGGTCCATGGTTGCCAATCTCAGTTTCTTTGTCTTCTGGATGAGCCACTGGTGGAGTCGTTGGATTAGCTGTATTAGCGACTGGTTCGTATTCAAAGACGATCTCATTAACACCTTTTTGCTGGATCCTTGCTTCCAAGCTAGCTTTTACTGGACGGTAGCCAGCAATGTCTTTTGCATGGAAGGTGTTGACAAAGGAAACGTCATACTCTTGACCGTCATTGTTATCAACTGTCGCTTCCGCTAGTTCAGTGCTTGTTCCTTTTTGACGGTAGTAAACTTTGAAGGAGCCTTTGTTGACTTTATAGACCACCTTGATGACACGTGTACCAGGAGCTGTTTTGCTAACGACATTGTGGTTCCACTCGTCTTTTAGTTGCTTCTGAATCTCAACCCCATCAATGGAAACAATCTGGTATTTTTCTAAATTTTGCTTGTAGAATTCGGTTGGAGTGATTGCTTTCTTGAAATCATAGTCAAAGCCAGTTCCCACTTCTGTTTTGTCTAAGAAAGTATCGTTTTCTTTGACTGTATTGCCTGCTTCGTCCAAGTGCTGGATAACGACACGTCCGTAATCAATTCCCTTGACTAGAGTAGCGACACCGCTCTCATCAAAGGAGTACTGATTTTCTCCGATGACAGCTGTTTTATTTCTGAGCATTTCACCTTCGGGTGTAAAGTAGTAACGTTTGCCATTATCCCCTTGATACCAGCCCTTGACACCATATTTGTCAATGATATCTTTGACCCATTTGAGTTGTTCAGGAGAGAGGACAAGTCCACCACCAAAGCGGTCTTTCTCAGGGACACCGTTGTCAACCGTTCCGTGTTGGTGTACGCCGATGACTTTTCCATCACCATTGATAATTCCGCCACCAGACAAACCAGATACAGAAGTTGTTTGGTAAGTGATGCCAGTAGCTCCCTTGTCATCATAAGGATCGACGGATTTTACCTTGCCGTCAGCCTTATAGAGTTGTCCAGCTACGATAGGCTGTTTGAGTTCTTTTGAGCTTGAGTCAGTTGGGTAACCAATCGTGCTGACAGGGTCCCCTGCTTTGTAAGTCTTATGCTCAGCGAGTGGTACAAAAGTTGCTGCTTTATTTGGGCTTGCAATTTGTATAGGGACAGGTGATACAACTGCTGCCAAGTCATTTTGATATCCCTTACTAAACTCTTCTTTGTTCCAGAAGTGGATATCTTTCTCTTGAAAGAGTGTGGTATTTCCTGAATTTGGCTGAGAATTTTTAACGGGAGCGTTGGAGCCTAGATTGTAATAGAAGCGCGCAGAGTCTCCACCACGAACATGGCCTTCTTTATCTAAAAAGTTGTGCGCAACTGTCAAGAAAACATTAGGGGCTACAAAAATACCAGACCCAGAAACGATGTATCGTTGAGAACCGCCATTGTAAATGCTGTAGACCATAGTTGCAGCAGTAGCAGGTTGTCCCTCGTAGTTGATGTGCTTGAGGTCTTGCCCACCGTTAATGATGGCACGATTCTCTTTTTGAGCGTTCTCCTCTTCCTTTGATTTCAAAATACTTTTTGATTCAACTTGAGGACTTTCAGCTTTTTCTACGGTAGCTGAAGTTTTAAGAGGTTTGACGTCGGTGTCAGGATATGCTTGATCCTGAATTTCTTCAGGGAGCAAATCAGCCTTACTTGTATCAGCAGGAGCTTCTTCTTTTTTTAATTGCTGTGCTGCTGGCTGGTTGAGGTTTTCTTTCTTCTCGGGTTCAACTTTGTTTTCTTCTAGATTGGAAACCTGCTCAATTTTACTCTCAAGGTGTGATTTTCCATCGGGAAGATTTTCATCAGCTAGAGCAGTTCCTGAAGCAAAAAATGCTAGTCCGACCATGACCGAGGCAACTCCAACGGTCAGTTTCCGAATGCTAAACGTTTGCCCTTTTTCAAAGAGGTATCGATTCATAATATACTCCTAGTTTTAATCAAGGCAGTCAGCTACTGCCAGAGCCCAAGTTGAACTTGGTAACAATCTACTTCTGCTCTCAAACGAGAGACAAATAATCTCAGTTTTTTTATTTACTGTATCCAACCCCCTGCGCTATAAAGCGCTTTCATTTTAAGATAAAAAATTTAATAGGCCATTTCTCCCTTAAAATGACTAAAAATTTTTAATATAACAAATATACTAAATTAATGAAAGAATTGCAATAGCAAAAAACAAAAAAATGAACAGAAATTAAAGAAAATAGCTTACTTTTTAAAGAAAAATCCGCCCTTTCATTTGGTATTAGAAATGAAGGGGCGGAGTGAAAAGAGGTTAGAGCAGATTTTCAATAGACTCTTGGAGGGTCTGGGGATCTGTTTTTGATGAGAAACGCTCAAAGACTTGCCCATCTCGGCCAATGAGAAATTTAGCGAAATTCCATTCGATTCGTTTTCCTAGAGGGCCAGATTTCTGATCTTTCAACCATACATAGAGAGGATCTGCTTCCTTACCATTGACCTTGACCTTGGCAAAACGTGGAAAAGTAGTTTGATAATGTAGACTACAGAAGGCGTTGATTTCCTTTGCGCTACCGGGTGCTTGTCCCATGAACTGATTGCAAGGGAAATCTAAGATTTCAAAACCTTGATCTTGATAGCGGTCATAGAGTTCTTGGAGCCCTTGGTACTGGGGTGTTAAACCACATCCCGTAGCAGTATTGACTATCAAGAGAACCTTACCACGATAGCTCTCTAGGGAAGTTGCTTGGTTGTTTTGGTTCAAAACGGAAAAATCATATATACTGGTCATTTTTCTATATTCTCCTTATGCATTCCTGATTCAGAGTGTTTTACCTCGTGTTCCGATAAAAAGGCGTAGGTCATGGTTCCAAAGATGGCACCAATTCCCAATCCCAAGACTAGTAAAGGGAGCATTTTATCGAAGTGGGAGAGATTGTCCCAAAAGGTATCGAGGGGAAGATGCTGAACAAAAAGTTTATGAAAGATTAGTAAGAGAAAGAGAACAAGCTGAATGCTGAGGAATACACTCCAACTACGAACTTTGATTTGACTTTTGCTGTAGCTTTTGTGATGGATTTCGGACGGGTCATCCTTGTCTAAACGTAAGTCGCGAACTGCTAGTCTTGCCCTAGATGAGAGGACGAAGATAAGTCCAAAATAGAGGTAGGGCATGGCATCTCGAACCAACTCTATGAAGCGTCCAAGTAGGAGATAGAATAAGAAGAGTAGGAGGGAGGAGTATACGATTTGGATCAAGGCACGGGCACAAGCCCTATAGATCATCTCTTGGCGGCATTCATCAAAGGGGCCTTGTATGTGAAAGAACAGTTTGAGTAAGCGAGTGGTGAAATCTTCTTTTTTCATGGGAGTAACCTCCTAAATGAGCGATTTTTGATTGACTTCTTTAAAGAGTTGATAGAGAGTATAGAAGTAAACCAAACTAAAAATGATACAGATTATTAGAAATACCAGGTATCTCCAATCCATAGGATTTGTTAAAAGTTGTGGAAAGGATACGAGGATAAAACAGAGAGATGCGTTTAGAAGACGTATTTTTTTTGATTGGATTTTCTGGAATCTCTGTCCCTTGTTCAATACAGGAAGGAATAAAAGAAAGATAATCAAGAAAGGATGCTCAATATGTCCAGAAAGTAGGAAAAAGGTAACAAAGATACTGATAAAAACATGACTGATCAGTAGTCTAGCTAGTGATTTCATAAGGTACCTCCTAGTCGTCTTCATGGTCTTTTTTGGCTTTTCGAATGCGAAGAGAGACGATAATTTGTATGGTCACTCCGAAGAAGAAGGCTGCTAGGATAGTTGACACAAAATGCCCTGTATTTAAAAGAGAGCTAAGATAATCCTTGCTATCATCGGTTAGGACATTCAGAAGCGGTATTCCAAAGAACATGCCCATGCCATAGATTAGGCCGGCTTTTAGACCAGGAAAATGTAGCTTTTTGCTTTCTTTTTGACTCAGCATTTCGGGATCAATGGCTGTGATGCCTGTTTTCTTGGTTTGGGAGACCACATAGAGAGCAGAAATCATCGAAATGCCGAATACCACAAGAGGATAGCCGATAGCGACAATTTGCGGATATTTATAAGCAAGGACAAAGGGGATGAGATTGCCAAATATCATGAGATAAAAGAGAACAATAAAGACCTGATTCCCGATACGATCGGCCTCGCGCCGTTTGTGTTCGTCAAGGGGACCAGAAATACCGTATATGCGTTTAATGAGTTTTTCAGTGAGAGTTTCTTTTTTCATTTGTTTGCTCCTAATCATCCTGATCTTTCTTGGATTTTGCAATGCGACGGGAGATGATAATTTGTATAATCACTCCGAAGAAGAAAGACTGGAGAATACTTGAAAAAATATTTTTAAAAGTGAGAAGAGACTGAAGATAGTCCTGACTCTCACCTAGTAGTATATGGAGAAGAGGGGTTACAAAAAAACTCATCAATCCATAGACTATCCCCGCTTTAAGACCTGGGTAGTGTAGTTGCTTGCTTTCTTTCTCATTCAGCATATCTAGATCAATGGCTGTGATGCCCGTTTTCTTGGTTTGAGAGACCACATAGAGGGCAGCCATCATCGAAATGCCGAATACCACGAGAGGATAACCTATAGCGACAATTTGCGGGTATTTATAGGCAAGAACGAGCGGGATAAGATTGCCAAATGTCATCAGATAAAAGAGGACAATAAAGACCTGATTCCCGATACGATCGGCCTCGCGCCGTTTGTGTTCGTCAAGGGGACCAGAAATACCGTATATGCGTTTAATGAGTTTTTCAGTGAGAGTTTCTTTTTTCATTTGTTTGCTCCTTTTTTAAAAATCGTCTTCCCAAAAGAGGCTATTGAGGTCAGTTTGGAGGCTGCGGGCGAGGTTGAGACAGAGTTCCAGGGTTGGATTGTACTTGTCATTTTCAATCATGTTGATGGTCTGTCTCGAGACACCGATATCTTTGGCGAGCTCGAGCTGGGAAATGCCCAGTTCCTTGCGGAATTCTTTCACACGATTCATAGAGTCTCCTTTCTGATGTGTCGCATATATTTGACTATATTATATTCTTTTGGAGATGGTGTGTCAAGTATACACGACATTTTTTTGAGAATTTTTTTCGAAGAAACTTAGCCTTGTCTGACAAGTGCAAGCTGGTCAGATTTGTGGTAAAATAGATAAGATATGACAAAAGAATTTCATCATGTAACGGTCTTGCTTCATGAAACGATTGATATGCTTGACGTAAAACCTGACGGTATCTACGTTGATGCGACTTTGGGCGGAGCAGGCCATAGCGAATATTTATTAAGTAAATTGAGCGAAAAAGGGCATCTCTATGCCTTTGACCAGGACCAGAATGCCATTGACAATGCGCAAAAACGGTTGGCACCCTATATCGAAAAGGGGATGGTAACCTTTATCAAGGATAACTTCCGCCATTTGCAGGCACGTTTGCAGGAGGCTGGTGTCCAGGAAATTGATGGAATTTGTTATGACTTGGGAGTGTCCAGTCCTCAGCTGGATCAGCGTGAGCGTGGTTTTTCTTATAAAAAGGATGCGCCACTGGATATGCGGATGAATCAGGAAGCTCGTCTGACGGCCTATGAGGTGGTCAATCATTATGACTATCATGACTTGGTTCGGATCTTTTTCAAGTATGGTGAGGATAAATTTTCTAAACAGATTGCCCGTAAGATTGAGCAAGCGCGTGAGGTGAAACCCATCGAGACAACGACGGAGTTGGCAGAGATTATCAAGTCGGCCAAGCCTGCCAAGGAGCTCAAGAAAAAGGGGCACCCTGCCAAGCAGATTTTCCAGGCTATCCGAATCGAAGTCAATGATGAGCTGGGCGCTGCAGATGAATCCATCCAGCAGGCCATGGACATGCTGGCTCTGGATGGTAGAATCTCGGTCATTACCTTCCATTCGTTGGAAGACCGCTTGACCAAGCAATTATTCAAAGAAGCTTCAACAGTGGAAGTTCCCAAAGGCTTGCCCTTCATTCCAGATGACCTTAAGCCCAAGATGGAATTGGTATCCCGTAAGCCAATCTTGCCAAGTGCCGAAGAGCTAGAAGTCAACAATCGTTCGCATTCAGCCAAGTTGCGCGTGGCTAGAAAAATTCACAAGTAAGAGGAAAAACATGGCAGAAAGAATCGAAAAAACAAGCCAGTTATTGCAAACGAAGTTTAAAGGTTTTTCACGTGTGGAAAAGGCCTTCTATGTTTCGATTGCTGCAACAATGATTATCCTGGCAATCAGCGTTGTGTTTATGCAGACCAAGCTATTACAAGTTCAGAATGAATTGACCAAGGTCAATGCTCAAATCGAAGAAAAGAAAACAGAGCTCGACGATGCCAAGCAAGAGGTCAATGAATTGATTCGTTCAGAACGTTTGAAAGAGATTGCAAACTCTAAGAATTTACAGCTGAATAACGAAAATATCCGAGCAACGGAGTAAGAAATGAAACAGTGGAAAGAAAAAATCATCCGTTATGCCGTTCGTAACCGTAAATCTCCAGAAGAAAACCGCCGAAGAGTAGGGAAAAGCCTGAGTTTATTGGCTGTCATACTCTTCGCTGTCTTTTTGGTCAACTTTGCGGTCATTATCGGAACAGGCAAAAAATTTGGTAAGGACTTGGTTCAAGAAGCAAACAAGGTCCATCAAACAACCAAGACGATTCCTGCAAAACGTGGGACCATCTACGATCGTAATGGAACACCTATTGCTGAGGATGCAACTTCGTATAATATCTATGCCGTTATTGACAAGACCTACAAGTCAGCAACAGGCAAAATTCTCTATGTAGAGGATTCTCAATTTAATAAGGTGGCTGAAATTTTCCATAAGTATCTGGATATGGAGGAGTCCTATGTCAAAGAACAGCTTTCTCAGCCAGATCTGAAACAGGTATCTTTTGGTACCAAGGGAAATGGGATCACCTATGCCAATATGATGGCTATTAAAAATGACCTCAAAACTGCTGGCGTTGAGGGGGTTGACTTTACAACAAGCCCTAACCGTAGTTATCCCAATGGACAGTTTTCTTCTTCCTTTATCGGTTTAGCGCAACTTCATGAAAATGAGGATGGTACCAAGAGCTTGATTGGAACATCTGGTTTGGAGAGTTCTTTAAATAGCATTCTGGCGGGTACAGATGGGATTATCACTTATGAGAAGGATCGTCTGGGAAACATTGTTCCGGGTACAGATCAAGCTTCTCAACAAACGGTAGATGGAAAGGATGTGTACACAACCCTTTCTAGTCCCTTACAATCCTTTATGGAAACACAGATGGATGCCTTTCAGGAAAAGGTAAAAGGCAAGTATATGACGGCTACCTTGGTTAGCGCTAAAACAGGGGAAATCCTGGCTACGACCCAACGGCCAACCTTTAACGCAGATACCAAGGATGGCATCACAAAAGACTTTGTCTGGCGAGATATCCTTTATCAAAGTAACTACGAGCCAGGATCGACCATGAAGGTGATGATGTTGGCCTCAGCTATTGATAACAATACCTTCCCTGGTGGGGAATACTTTAACAGTAGTGAATTGAAAATAGCTGATGCGACCATTCGAGACTGGGACGTCAATGAAGGATTGACTAGTGGTGGCACCATGACTTTCTCTCAAGGATTTGCTCACTCAAGTAATATCGGAATGACCTTGCTTGAGCAAAAGATGGGAGATGCAACCTGGTTGGACTACCTTAACCGCTTTAAGTTTGGAGTACCGACCCGTTTTGGTCTGACAGATGAGTACACAGGTCAATTACCTGCTGATAACATTGTTAATATCGCCATGAGTTCATTTGGACAAGGGATCTCTGTCACCCAGACCCAGATGCTTCGTGCTTTTACAGCTATTGCCAACGATGGGGTTATGTTGGAGCCGAAATTTATCAGTGCCCTCTATGATCCAAATGACCAGTCTGTTCGTAAGTCTCAAAAGGAAATTGTCGGAAATCCTGTGTCAAAAGCAGCAGCGTCCTCTACTCGGGAGCACATGGTCATGGTCGGAACAGATCCTGTCTACGGTACCATGTACAACCACAGCATAGGAAAGCCGAATGTCAATGTTCCAGGTCAGAATGTCGCTCTGAAATCAGGGACTGCTCAGATTGCCGATGAGAAGAATGGGGGTTACCTTACAGGTGAAACCAACTATATCTTCTCTGTTGTGTCGATGCATCCTGCAGAAAATCCTGACTTTATCCTCTATGTGACGGTGCAACAGCCAGAGCATTATTCAGGTATTCAGCTTGGGGAGTTTGCCAACCCAATCCTTGAGCGAGCTTCTGCTATGAAAGAATCCCTCAATCTTCAGTCAACTGCCAAGAGCTTGGATCAGGTCAGCAAGACGACAAGCTATGCTATGCCAGCTACCAAGGACTTTACCCCAGGTGACCTAGCGGAGGAATTGCGTCGTAACCTTGTTCAACCAATCGTTATCGGAACAGGAACCAAGATCAAGGAACTCTCGGTTTCTGAAGGAGATAATTTGGAAGCCAATCAGCAGATCTTGATTCTGTCTGATAAGGTCGAAGAAATGCCTGATATGTACGGCTGGACAGATGAAAATGTGCAAACATTTGCCAAATGGCTGAATATAGAAGTCGAGTGGGAAGGTAGTGGCAAAACGGTCAAGAAACAAAGTGTCCGTGCCAATACAGCACTCAAAGACATTAAAAAAATGAAAATAACTTTAGGAGATTAAGATGATTAGTTCCATTAGTGCTGGAGTTCTAGCCTTTCTATTGACCTTGATTGGTATTCCAGCCTTTATCCGATTTTATCGAAAAGCACAGATTACGGGTCAGCAGATGCACGAAGATGTCAAACAACACCAAGCTAAAGCTGGGACTCCAACCATGGGAGGACTTGTCTTCCTGATTGTTGCAGTAGTAGTGAGCTTCCTTGTTGCTCTCATTACCCAACAATTGACCAACAATGTAGGCATGATTTTGTTTATCTTGGTTTTGTATGGTTTGGTAGGTTTTTTGGATGATTTCCTCAAGGTCTTTCGTAAAATTAACGAAGGCTTGAATCCTAAGCAAAAACTTGCTCTCCAGCTCCTTGGAGGAGTGATTTTCTACCTCTTTTATGAGCGTGGTGGCGACATGCTTTCAGTCTTTGGCTACCAAGTTCATCTGGGTATTTTCTATATTTTCTTTGCCCTATTCTGGCTAGTTGGCTTTTCAAATGCGGTGAATCTGACGGACGGGATCGATGGCTTAGCAAGTATTTCCGTGGTGATTAGCTTATCGGCCTACGGTGTGATTGCTTATATGCAAAATCAACTGGATATCCTTCTTGTGATTCTTGCCATGATTGGTGGTTTGCTAGGCTTCTTCGTCTTTAACCACAAGCCTGCCAAGGTTTTCATGGGAGACGTTGGAAGTTTGGCTCTAGGTGGGATGCTGGCAGCTATTTCTATGGCCCTCCACCAAGAATGGACGCTTTTGCTGATTGGGATTATCTATGTTTTTGAGACAAGCTCTGTTATGATGCAGGTTACCTACTTCAAACTTAGTGGTGGGAAGCGTATTTTCCGTATGACACCTGTGCATCACCATTTCGAGCTTGGAGGATTCTCAGGCAAGGGCAATCCTTGGAGCGAGTGGAAGGTTGACTTCTTCTTTTGGGGAGTTGGGCTTCTAGCAAGTCTCTTGACCTTAACCTTTTTATACCTGCTGTAAACATAACTTTTGATTACAAAATAAAACAGGATGAAGGTGATCTTCATCCTGTTTTTGTGTGTTTAAAGGTTAGTTGGAGTCATCCTTTCTTCCTTTTAACATAAAAGTGGCTGTAAGGGCTAGGCTGAGGCCTGCTAAGAAGAGGAGTGGGTTGGATGCTTCTCCTGTTGCTGGAAGTTCTTCTTTAGAAGAATGATTTCCAGTTTTCGCAGGGATCAGACTAGCTGAAAGTTGTTCAGCCTCGTGTGCCAAGGTTTCTGTATCTGAAGCACTTGGTTTTTCCTCTGTGTTAGAGCTTGTTCCAGTAGCTTGATAGACGACGGCATAGGTACTGAAATGATTAGTGATGAACTCTACCTTTCCGTCTCGTACAGTGAAATCAAGGGCTTGCAACTCCTTATTTGGAGTGAGGTAGTAAACATTTTCTACGCTAGCTGAAATAGGCAAGCGAACTAAGACAGAGCCTTTTGGCTGCAAGCTATGATCGGTTGGATTTTTAAGCTGTAGGTCATAAGCGTCATAGATCTTGCCAAAGAGTTCCTGAGCTAGGACACGTCGGCTAGAGATGTGAGAAATTCCTTCTAAGTCAGTAGCTCCACCGATGATTTCTACTCCAGTCTCCTTATCTTTCAAGACTTGAACTGGATAGTCAGGAAGGCTATGGGTCGGAGCGACCTGATCTCCGCTAGTTCCGATAGGTTTAGTGTATTCAGGTTTTTCAACAGTAGGAGCTTCCTCTTGACCTGCTGTTCCGATCGGTTTGGTGTATTCAGGCTTTTCTACAGTAGGAGACTCTTCTTGCCCCGCCGTTCCGATAGGTTCGGTGTATTCAGGCATTTCTACAGTGGGTGGCACTTCTTGCCCTGCAGTCCCGATAGGTTTAGTGTATTCCGGAATTGTCACTGTAGGTGGTTCCTCTTGCCCTGCCGTTCCGATAGGATCGGTGTATTCCGGAATTTCAACAGTAGGAGCTGGTTCGTCCCCCTTGCTTGTAGTTGGCTGACTCTCGTCAACCTTTTTCTCATCCTTTTTAGTAAAGACGGCTACGATAGGGCTACTTGTGGTATTTCCTTGAATGGTATAAGCTTCAATTGCATTTCCAGCTTTGCGATTGGTTTCGTCAGGAATTGGGATTTGAACTTGATTGTCTTGGACTGATAGGATAGTCTGATCTCCACTGGTAACCAGATGCGTTTCATCCACTTTGCGCAAGACCAGAGGATCTTTGACACCTGGGAAGGTCACTGCGATGGCTTCCCAATCTCCAGCTGGTAGGCTTAAGGAAATGGTTTTGTCATTTTCCTTAAGAGGCGCGATGCTAGGGCTATCTAGACCAACAGCAGGGGCTTTGATGATATCAAAGGAGTCTAAAGAGATTTTCTTGCGACCTTCTGGCGAATCTGGGTCAACTTGTAATGTCAGGGTGTGCGGGCCGTCAGTAAGGTTTGTAAATTCGCCAATAAAAGCTCTCTTTTCGGTTGCACCTGAAGTGTAGAAGTCTAGACTTGGCATTTCTTTGCCATCTAGTGTAACACGTGCTCGTCCAAGGGCAAGGCTCTTCAAGCCATAAATACGAATGCCCGTCCCTGTAAAGGAAATAGTTGCCTGAGCTTCTGAAGCTGTACTAGAGTCGCTGTTGTTAATATCAGCGTATTTTTCCGTACCTCCGTAGAGTTCAGGGTCAGACCAGTCCTTAAACTGGGAACCATACTGGATGCGCGAATCGCGATCATCTATTTTTTCAATCGTATTGCCTGTTCCTGCTAGGATCTTGAAGTAGTCTAATGAAATTTTCGAGCGCTCACTACCACGCCCTTTGTGCTCACGTTTAACACTAAGAGTCAATGTGTGAGGTCCGTCTGACAATCCTGTGAAGCGACCGATGAGACTACCTTTTTCAGTTGCTCCAGCAGTATGGAAGTCAAGCTCTCCGACCTCTTTGCCATCAATTTTAGCAGTGGCAAGACCGAGTTCAGACGATTTTAGTCCATAGATTTCGATACCAACTCCAGTGAAAGGGATGGTAGCAGTTAAATCTTTGTCAGTGTAGTTTCCTCGTGAAAGATCAGCAAACTTCTCTGTTCCTCCGAATAATTCTGAGTCTGCCCAGTTTCCAAAGGCAGCTCCGTACTGGATACGGCCGTCTCGATCATCCATCAATTCACTAGGGGTTTCTACAGTTGCTTGTTCAGAGACTTGTGTAGAAACTTCGCCCAGCATAGCTTTGACCGTATAGGTGTATGCGAGTTGAGGATTTAGTGATCGGTCAATAAAGTGGGTTTGATTGGTTACAAATTCTCTGGTCGCAGAAGTTTGGCCAGATGCGTCTTTCACTTGTCTTTGGATGACATAGTGGGTAGCGCCTTCTACTTGGTTAAAGGTAAGTTCGGCAGTGACACCATTTTGTCGAACTGCTGTCAGACTGGTTACACGACCAGGGAAATGTTCAAAGGTAATGACGTCCCCTTTTTGAGTTGCTAGTTGGATGCGATTATCTTTAAGGATCGTTGCCTTGACTGGTTTGCCATTGACCTTGATTTGGCTGGCTTCGATATTTGGATAGTCTACAACTAGGTCTCCACCGACATTTGAAAGGAAGGACAAGCTTTGCAAGTTCTTATCTTTCCACTTCATGCTGACTTCAAAGTTACCACGGGCAACCAAGCCAGAAACCTGACCGTCTTTCCAAGCATCAGGAAGGGCTGGCAATGGCGCAATATAGCCTGTATGAGATTGGAGGAGCATTTCTGCCATCCCACTGGTAGCTCCAAAGTTTCCGTCGATTTGGAATGGCGCGTGGGTATCCCAAAGGTTTTCTAGGGTTGAATACTTAAGCTGTTCAGCGAGTAAGCGATGGGCACGGTTACCGTCCAGCAGACGAGCCCAAAGGTTGATTTTATTGGCCTTAGACCAACCTGTACCACCATCTCCACGGTGGTTCAAGGTAGCACGCGCAGCTTCTAGGTATTCAGCCTGGTCCTTGCTAAAGAGCGTACCTGGGAAGAGACCAACTAGATGGGAAACGTGACGGTGGTTGTTTTCAATCCCTTCATTGGTGAATTGTGGACTGTCCTCCTCGTACCATTCCTTGATACGTCCTTCTTTATTGATGTGAAGTGGTTTGAGTTTGTCAAATTTAGCCTTGACCTCTGTGACTAAGTCTTGGTCGACTTTCAGATGGTTAGCGACTTCCATGTAGTCGTGGAATAGCTGCCAGACTAGCGATTGGTCAAAGGTGTTTCCGATGGTGATGGTCCCGTGTTCCGGTGAGTAGGATGGAGAAGACACCCAACGGTCACTGGCCTTGTCATAGTGCAAGAAGGAGTTCCAGAACTTAGCGGTTTCCTTGAGCATTGGATAAATCTTTTCTTTGAGATAGGTCTCATCCTTGGTAAATTTATAATAGTCATAGACATTCTGCATCATCCAAGCGTTGGCTGCTGGAGACCAACCCCAATAGTAATTCCAGCCTGGAGTAGTCCAGCCAAATGGTGTTGCTTGGGTGTGGACCAGCCAACCATTTTCTTGTCCATCTTTGGATGCGATACCAGCGTATTCCTTGGCAGCGATACGGCCATAGTAGCGCATGTCGTCAATGTAATTGATCATTGGCTTGGCTGTTTCAGCCAGGTTGCTCATGTAGGCTGGCCAATAGTTCATTTGCAAATTGACATTGAGGTGGTAGTCAGCGTTCCAAGGTGGATTGTCTACAGCATTCCAGACTCCTTGGAGGTTGGCAGGAAGGGCATCTGTCCGATCACGCGACGAACTAATCAGTAGATAACGTCCGTATTGGAAGAAGAGTTCTTCCAGTTTTTGACCTTTGCTAGGGTTATAGCCTTGAAGGGCTTCTTTTGTCGTTTGAGCAGTCTTGCTTCCACCTAGGTTTAGTTTAACGCGGTTAAAGAGACTTTGATAGTCCTTGATATGGGCCTTTTTCAGTGTCTCGTAGTCTTTGGCCTTAGCAGCTTCTACAATCCCTTTAACTGTTTTTTCGAGGTCAATGTCTTTTCGATAGTTGGTTTTTGGATTCTGAGTAAAGTTAGTCTTGGCACTGAGATAGAGGGTTGCATAACTTGCGCCTGTAACGGTCAGAGTTTCGTCCTGAACAGTCACCTTTCCGTCCGTTTTAATTCCTAGATAGGATGCAAATTGGAGGCCGTTATCTTTGACAGTTCCCTTTAGAAGGATTCCGTTTGCATCTGTAGTGACATGACCATTCTTATAGTTGGAATATTCCCAAGAGTAGTTGCCATTAGCAAGCAAATCTTCTGTCAAGCTGTTCCAAAGGGTAAAGTCAAGTGTCTTGTTTCCT
Organism: Streptococcus oralis; assembly: GCF_901543815.1. Taxonomy (GTDB): domain Bacteria; phylum Bacillota; class Bacilli; order Lactobacillales; family Streptococcaceae; genus Streptococcus; species Streptococcus oralis_CM. Next base: position 1,612,103 of record NZ_CABEIU010000002.1, on the reverse strand, counting down.
TTTTTGGTCAAGTGGGTCACAGTGACATCATCAGGATAGCTGGAGAAGGTTTCGCGTTTGAAGGTCGTCCCATCTTGGGTGTAGGAAGTGGTCGTAGTGGCTTCGGTGATGTCTAGATTACGATGATAATCAGTTACAGTATCTAGTCCTTTCTTCTGGTTATTAAAGACCATGAAGATATCTCCAAAGGCTAGGTAACGTCCATACTGGGCGTTGTTTGGTCCAACTAGATTTTGTTCAGCTAACTGTTTTGCTTTTTGACGGTCTCCAGCTTCGAGGGCTTCACGAATCTCCGCCAAGACCTTGTAGCGATCCTTGTAGTTTCCTCCATTATAGTCGGTGCTATCGGGTTGTGGTCCTCCTGACCAGAGGGTCTTTTCGTTGTACTGGATTCTCTCTTCGCCAATCAGACCGAAAACCTTGGCTCCCATCTCTCCATTTCCGACAGGAAGGGCTTGTTTTTCCCATCCATCATAGGAGGGAGCTGTTGGCTGATCGTAGTTGAGTTGATAGTTTTCTTGCTTTGTCACCGGCTGATCTGCTTTTTCAGGTTCCTTATTTTCTTTAGCTTCTACAATGGCTTCTTCACTAGCTTGACTATTTGTCTTCTGAGTCTCGTTAGCTGGCTTGCTTTCGGAAACTACTGGACTTTCTGCTAGAGACGGATTTGTAGTTTCAGTAGCTTCAGCCATTTTTGGTTCGCTATTAGGCTTAGTGATAGCTTCGACAGAGGTTGGTTCAGTTTGCTTAACCTCAACACTGTCTGCAGCTACAGTATGGTTGACTAGAAAAATAGCCCCCAGCAAAACAGAAGCAGTCCCAACCGTCAGCTTGCGGATGCTATAGCGACAGGATTTCTCCCAAAAGTGTTTTTTCATAAAACCCTCCTTTGTTTATTAGAAACCGCTTACATTTTATAAAGCAGTTTCGTTTAATTTGTTTCTATTTATCTCCTCACCTCCCATTCTAATGGTCGCTTAGCATTTGTCAAGAGGTTTTTGGTGAAAAACATATTTGAGATTGCTTTTTCTTAAAAAAGTAGAAGAAAGAGAGGAAAGGGTGGAATTATTCGTAATTTCATAGTTCGATCTGATTTTAAGACTAGCTTAGAATTGGCTTACCCCCCTCTTGAAAGCGTAAAACAAACTAGTCAGGAAAGTCACTTTGTGGTATAATATAGAAGACTCAAAAAGAAACAGGAGAAAAAGAATGGATTTACTTTTAGCAATTATCTTGATTGTGCTAGCTTTTCTAGGAGGAGCTCTTGGAGGGATGTACTTGGTTCGTAAGCAAATCGAAAAAGAATTTGCGGACAACCCACGTTTGAACGCTGAGGCAGTTCGTGCTCTTTTGAGCGCAAATGGTCAAAAACCAAGCGAAGCCAAGGTACAACAAGTTTACCACCAAATCATCCGCCAACAAAAAGCAGCCCTTGCTAACAATAAAAAGAAATAAATAGGAAAAGTCTGGGATGAAAGTTCCAGACTTCTCACTATGTTCAATAGTTCTCAAGGATAAGACTTTTTCCTTGCATTCTATTGATATTTGATTATGATTAAAAGAGAGGCAGTTGCCATTCTATCAAGCTGTCTATCCGTTCATTTAGGACGAGTAATTATGATGAACTATCAATCAGAAAAAAGACTAGAAAAAAGACTAGAAAGAAGACTATATGGATAATCGACCAATCGGTTTTTTGGATTCGGGTGTCGGGGGCTTGACCGTTGTTCGTGAGCTCATGCGCCAGCTTCCCCATGAAGAAATCGTCTATATTGGAGATTCGGCACGGGCGCCCTATGGTCCCCGTCCTGCTGAGCAAATTCGTGAATATACTTGGCAGTTGGTCAACTTTCTCTTGACCAAGGATGTCAAGATGATTGTCATTGCTTGTAATACAGCAACGGCAGTCGTCTGGGAAGAGATTAAAGCCCAGTTAGATATTCCTGTTCTTGGAGTGATTTTACCCGGTGCGTCAGCGGCTATCAAATCCAGTCAAGGTGGGAAAATCGGAGTAATTGGAACCCCCATGACGGTCCAATCAGATATCTACCGTCAGAAAATCCATGATCTGGATCCGGACTTACAGGTGGAGAGTTTGGCCTGTCCCAAGTTTGCCCCCTTGGTGGAGTCTGGTGCCCTGTCAACCAGTGTAACAAAGAAAGTGGTCTATGAAACCCTGCGTCCCTTGGTTGGAAAGGTGGATAGCCTGATTTTGGGTTGTACCCATTACCCACTCCTTCGCCCTATCATCCAAAATGTCATGGGACCAAAGGTTCAGCTCATCGATAGTGGGGCAGAGTGTGTACGGGATATCTCGGTTTTGCTGAACTATTTTGAAATCAATCGTAGCCGAGATGCGGGACCTCTTCAACATCGTTTTTACACAACAGCCAATAGCCAAAGTTTTGCTCAGATTGGAGCAGAATGGCTGGAAAAAGAGATTCATGTGGAGCATGTAACTTTATGACAAACAAAATTTATGAATACAAGGATGACCAGGACTGGTATGTCGGTGTCTGGGATGTCTATGGAGGTATCTACAGCCTCATCAAAGATCCTCTCGAGCTTGATTTTATGGATTTAGCGCGGATTTTTCGTGACGAGAAAAACGGCTTTCCGATTACGATAACGGTGATGCGCTGGTCTTCTAACTTCCGTCTGCTCTCCTTTATCGTTGAGATTTTAAATGCTGAAGTAGGTCGCAATCTGGAAGTCATCCAACGTCAGGGAGCCCTGCTCTTGGTTGAAAATGGACAGCTTTTGCATGTCGAATTGCCTAAAGAAGGAGTCGATGTAGAAGCCTTCTTTGAAACTAGCAAGGTTAGAGAAACCTTATTGATTGCAACTCGCAACGAAGGCAAGACCAAGGAATTCCGAGCTATCTTTGACAAGTTAGGCTACGACGTGGAAAATCTCAATGACTATCCAGATCTACCTGAAGTAGCAGAAACAGGCATGACCTTTGAAGAAAATGCCCGCCTTAAGGCAGAAACAATTTCTCAATTAACAGGCAAGATGGTGCTAGCAGATGACTCTGGTCTCAAAGTCGATGTCCTCGGTGGCTTGCCAGGTGTCTGGTCAGCCCGTTTTGCAGGAGTGGGAGCAACTGATCGTGAAAACAACGCTAAACTCTTGCACGAATTGGCCATGGTCTTTGACCTCAAGGACCGTTCGGCTCAATTTCACACAACCTTAGTCGTAGCTAGTCCAAACAAGGAAAGTTTGGTTGTCGAAGCTGACTGGCCGGGCTACATTAATTTTGAACCTAAGGGTGAAAATGGCTTTGGCTATGACCCTCTTTTCCTTGTGGGAGAGACAGGCAAGTCAGCAGCTGAATTAACCCTGGAAGAAAAAAATAGCCAATCCCACCGTGCCTTAGCCGTTAAGAAACTTTTGGAGGTATTTCTATCATGGCAAAGCAAACCATCATTGTAATGAGTGATTCCCATGGCGATAGCTTGATTGTGGAAGAAATTCGTGATCGCTATCTGGGGAAAGTCGATGCCATTTTTCACGATGGTGACTCTGAACTCCGTCCAGACTCTCCGCTCTGGGAAGGCATCCATGTCGTCAAAGGAAATATGGACTTTTATGCTGGCTACCCAGAACGTTTGGTGACTCAACTTGGTCCGACCAAAATCATCCAGACCCATGGACACTTGTTTGATATCAATTTCAACTTTCAAAAGTTGGACTACTGGGCTCAGGAAGAAGATGCCGATATCTGTCTCTATGGTCACTTGCATGTGCCAAATGCTTGGATGGAAGGCAAGACTCTTTTTCTCAATCCAGGCTCCATCAGTCAACCACGAGGAACTATTAGAGAATGCCTCTATGCCCGTGTGGAGATTGATGACAGCTATTTTAAAGTAGACTTTTTGACACGTGACCATGAGGTTTATCCAGGCTTGTCCAAGGAGTTTGCTCGATGATTGCCAAGGAATTTGAAGCATTTTTATTGGAGCAGGAAGAGACTTTCCTTACCCCTGCTGAGAACCTAGCAGCCTTGATTGATACCCATAACGCTGACCATGCAATTTTGGTGCTGAGCCAAATCACCTATACCCGTATCCCTGTTGTGACCTTTGATAAACGCTTTGTTGGAACCATTGGCCTGAGAGATATTTTGGCATATCAAATGGAGCAGGGTTTGACGGATGAGCAGATGGCAACGACAGATATCGTCAATATGACCAAGACAGATGTGGCAGTCGTCGCTCCAGACTATAATATCACTGAGGTCCTCCATAAACTGGTGGATGAACCCTTCTTGCCAGTGGTAGATGATGAAGGGATTTTTCAAGGAATCATCACGCGCAAATCTATCCTCAAGGCCGTTAATGCTCTCTTACATGACTTTAGTAAGGAATATGAGATTCGATGCAAATGAGAGATAGGATTTCAGCCTTTTTAGAGGAAAAACAGGGCTTGTCTGCCAATTCCAAGCAGTCCTATAAGTATGATTTGGAGCAATTTTTAGATATGGTAGGGGAGCAGATTTCTGAAACCAGTCTCAAGATTTACCAAGGCCAGCTAGCCAATCTAAAAATCAGCGCCCAGAAGCGAAAACTTTCGGCCTGCAACCAATTTCTCTACTTTCTCTATCGAAAAGGAAAAGTGGACAGTTTTTATCGTTTGGAATTAGCCAAACAAGCTGAAAAGAAGACTGGAAAGCCAGAGATTCTAGACCTAGACTCTTTTTGGCAGGAAAGTAATTATCCAGAAGGACGCTTGCTGGCGCTTCTTATCTTGGAAATAGGGCTCTTGCCAAGTGAGATTTTAGCCCTTAAGGTTGCAGATATCAATCTGGATTTTCAGGTGTTGCGAATTAACAAGGCTTCCCAACAGAGAATTGTCACCATACCCACGACCTTGATTCCAGAATTGGAACCTTTGATGGGGCAGATCTATCTTTTTGAAAGGGCAGGAAAAGCCTATTCTCGTCAGTGGGCTTTTCGTCAGCTAGAGTCCTTTGTCAAGGAGAAGGGTTTCCCAACCTTATCAGCCCAAGCCTTGCGGGAACAGTTCATTCTAAGACAAATAGAAAACAAGGTCGATTTGTACGAAATTGCAAAAAGATTAGGATTAAAAACAGTCCTGACCTTAGAAAAATATAGATAATGGATATTAAATTAAAAGATTTTGAAGGGCCCCTGGACCTGCTCTTGCACTTGGTTTCTAAGTACCAGATGGATATCTACGATGTGCCCATCACAGAAGTCATTGAACAGTATCTAGCCTATGTCTCAACCTTGCAGGCCATGCGGCTGGAAGTGACGGGCGAGTATATGGTCATGGCCAGTCAGCTGATGCTGATCAAGAGTCGCAAGCTCTTGCCAAAGGTAGCTGAAGTGACAGACTTAGAGGATGACCTAGAGCAGGATCTTCTCTCTCAAATCGAAGAATACCGCAAGTTCAAGCTCTTGGGTGAGCACTTGGAGGCTAAGCACCAAGATCGGGCCCAGTACTATTCCAAAGCGCCAACAGAGTTGATTTACGAAGATGCAGAGCTTGTACATGACAAGACGACCATTGACCTCTTTTTGGCTTTTTCAAATATCCTAGCCAAGAAAAAAGAGGAGTTCGCTCAGAACCACACGACCATCCTGCGCGATGAGTATAAGATTGAGGACATGATGGTCATCGTAAAAGAGTCCTTGACTGGACTAGACCAGTTGCGCTTGCAGGATTTGTTCAAGGAAGCCCAGAATGTCCAAGAGGTTATCACCCTCTTTTTGGCAACTCTAGAGTTAATCAAAACTCAGGAACTGATCCTCGTGCAAGAGGAGAGTTTCGGAGATATCTATCTTATGGAAAAGAAGGAAGAAAATCAAGAGGCACGAAGCTAGACTTGATAGAGAGGAAAGATGAGTACTTTAGCAGAAATAGAAGCGCTCTTGTTTGTGGCAGGTGAAGATGGGATTCGGGTTCGTCAGTTGGCTGAACTCCTCTCACTTCCACCGACAGGCATCCAACAGAGTTTAGAAAAATTAGCCCAGAAGTATGAAAAAGATCAAGATTCGAGCTTGTCCCTGATTGAGACAGGTGGTGCATACAGATTGGTCACTAAGCCTCAATTTGCAGAGATTTTGAAGGAATACTCCAAGGCGCCCATCAACCAAAGTTTGTCTCGGGCTGCTCTTGAGACCTTGTCCATCATTGCCTACAAGCAACCTATCACGCGGATAGAAATTGATGCTATCCGTGGGGTCAACTCGAGTGGAGCCTTGGCAAAGTTGCAGGCTTTTGACTTGATACGAGAAGATGGGAAAAAAGAAGTTCTTGGGCGACCAAACCTCTATGTGACTACGGATTATTTCCTAGATTACATGGGGATTAACCATTTGGAAGAATTACCAGTGATTGATGAGCTTGAGATTCAAGCCCAAGAAAGCCAATTATTTGGTGAAAGGATAGAAGAAGATGAGAATCAATAAATATATTGCCCATGCAGGTGTGGCCAGTAGGAGAAAAGCAGAAGAACTAATCAAGCAAGGCTTGGTGACGGTTAACGGCCAAGTGGTGCGTGAACTCGCAACGACCATCAAGTCTGGAGATAAGGTCGAAGTGGAAGGTCAGCCCATCTACAACGAAGAAAAGGTCTACTATCTGCTTAATAAACCACGTGGAGTGATTTCCAGTGTGACAGATGACAAGGGCCGCAAGACTGTTGTGGACCTCTTGCCCAATGTTAAAGAACGCATTTACCCTGTGGGACGTTTGGACTGGGATACATCAGGTGTCTTGATTTTGACCAATGATGGGGACTTTACGGATGAGATGATTCACCCCCGTAATGAGATTGACAAAGTCTATGTCGCTCGTGTTAAAGGTGTGGCTAATAAGGATAATCTCCGCCCCTTGACCCGTGGGCTTGAGATTGATGGTAAGAAAACCAAGCCAGCTGTATATGAGATTCTCAAAGTGGATCCAGTCAAAAATCGCTCAGTAGTGCAGTTGACTATCCATGAAGGGCGTAATCATCAGGTTAAAAAGATGTTTGAAGCCGTCGGTCTTCAAGTGGATAAGTTGTCTCGGACACATTTTGGACACTTAGACTTGACTGGTCTTCGTCCGGGAGAATCCCGTCGCCTTAATAAAAAAGAAATCAGCCAACTACACACCATGGCTGTAACCAAGAAATAATGAAACGAATCTTAATAGCGCCAGTACGCTTTTACCAACGTTTTATCTCACCAGCCTTTCCACCCTCTTGTCGCTTTGAGCCGACTTGTTCCAACTACATGATTCAGGCTATTGAAAAACATGGCTTCAAAGGTGTTTTGATGGGCTTGGCTCGAATTTTGCGTTGTCATCCCTGGTCGAAAATAGGCAAGGATCCTGTGCCAGACCACTTTTCACTCAAACGAAATCGAGAAGAAAAATAACCCCAACATCACCTGATGTTGGGGTTTCTTGCTTACCTCAAAGCTTTTTGAGCGTCTTCAATCATAAGTTTAGTTGATTCAAGACCGCCTCCGCTTAGATACCAGAGGTCTGGTGTTAGTTGGATAATTTTACCATTTTTAGCGGCAGGAGTTTCAGCGATGAGGGCATTTTCTAGGACGCCGTCGTTGCTTGAGTTGTCCCCACCGATGGCAAGGGTACGGTTGATGACAAAGAGGATGTCGGGATTGATTTCTTTCACACTTTCAAAGCTGACTTCCTGTCCGTGGCGTGAGTCTTCAAATTTGGTGTCAGTTGGCTTGAATTTTAAGGTTTGGTACAAGAAAGAGAAACGAGATTGGGCACCAAAGGCAGCCATTTTTCCTTCGTTAAGGAGGATGGCAAGGGCTTTTTTGTCAGAACTTTCATTTTTAGTAGCAACTTCTTGGATGCTCTTGTCTAGGTTGGCCAATTCTTCTTTGGCTTTCTGTGTACCTGTTTCGCCGAAGGCGCTTGCTAAGGATTCGATATTAGACTTGGTAGAAGTCCAGTAGTCGTCCTTACTTGCTTGGAAGAGAACGGTTGGCGCGATTTCTTTGAACTTGTCTACGAATTTTTGGGTACGTGGTGAAGCGATAATTAGGTCTGGTTCAAGAGCAGCAATGGCTTCTAGGTCTGGCTCAACCATGGAACCCACATTGTTGACATTTCCCGCAAGATCTTTTAGGTAAGTCGGAACAGTTTTTGTAGGCATTCCGACGATATTCTTTTCAAAACCTAAAGCGCGAATAGTATCCGCAGCACCGAGGTCAAAGGTCACAATCTTTTCAGGAACCTTTGAAAGTTTGACCTCATCTAGTGAACTTTTAATGGTTACCTCTGTTGGAGCAGAGCTACTTGTCTCTGTCTGGCTAGTGCTTGAGTTTGTATTTGTACTACATGCACCAAGTAAGAGCAAGAAGCTAGCCACTAGGGCAGTAAGATAAAGTTTAAGGGATGTTTTCATGATTTCTCCTTTTTAAAATGTGATAACGATCTAGGGAGTCTCTTAGATAGGCTTGTTAGCTAAGAGACAGTGGGTTCTCTAACATGAGTTCAGAATAGCTAGCTATAGATACAGATCTTTTTGCCATTGATATCAGCCAGCGTGATGGGAATCTCATAAAGTTGACTGAGCAGGTCAGCCTGCATGATTTGAGCAGTCGTTCCCTTGCAAAAGACTTGGCCGTCTTTAAAGGCAACAATTTCATCCGCATACTGGCTGGCCATGTTGATATCGTGGAGGACGATGATAATGGTCTTACCGAGTTCTTCCACCAGTCGTCGAAGAATCTGCATCATGCTGACACTTTGCTTGATATCGAGATTGTTGAGCGGTTCGTCTAGCAAGATAAAGTCTGTATCCTGAGCTAGTACCATAGCGATAAAGACACGTTGCAACTGTCCACCAGACAGGCTATCGATATAGCGGTCTTTTAAGTTGGTCAGTTCCAGATAGTCCAGAGTTTCTCGGATTTTTTCCCAGTCTTCTGCCTTCAGTCGACCATGGCTGTAGGGAAAACGTCCAAAGCTGACCAGTTCTTCAACGGTCAATTTGGCTTGGTAATTGATCTTCTGCTTTAGGATAGTCAGTTCTTTAGCTAGTTCTTGCGAATTCCAACTCTCGATTTCACGGCCTTTGATACTGAGAATTCCCTGATCCTTCTTGGTCAGTCTGCTCATAATGGAGAGGAGAGTTGATTTTCCGGCACCATTTGGCCCAATGAAAGCTGTCAGTTTCTGAGGACTGACTTCAAGGGAAATATCTTGCAAAATATCCTGTTTTTGAATGGATTTGTCAATGTTTTCCAGTTTCACCGACGCGCCCTCCTGTAAAGTAAGATAAAGAATAAGAAGCCACCCACACTCTCGATGATCATACTGATGCGAATTTCTAGTGCAAAGACTCGTTCGATGAGGGCTTGCCCTAAGGTCAAACTAATAAATCCAATCAGAATGGCTACGATAAAGAGCAACTTGTGCCGATAATCTTTGACGATTAGGTAGGTGAGGTTGGCCAGCATAAAGCCGAAGAATGCCATAGGCCCTACCAAGGCAGTGGCTGTTGAGGTCAAAAGCACGATACCCCAGAGGAGTTCTCTCTGTTCTTTTTCAATATCGAGTCCCAATATCTGAGCTGTTTCTCTTTGCAGGTGCAAGACATCCAGAATGACTACTTTTCGGAAGAAAAAGATTGTCAAGGCGAGGATGATCAGAGAACCGATGGCTAGAATGGGAGTGTTGAGATGTTGAAAGGAGGCAAAGAGACTGTTCTGCAGTTTATCGTATTCATTTGGATCCATCAGGACTTGGAGGAAGGTACTGATATTTCGAAAGAGACTTCCGAGTGCTAGACAGATTAGCAGGATGAAGACCAGGTCTTGCTTCATCAGCGTCTTCAAGTAACCTTGTAAGGCGAGAAAGAAGAGGGATTGAAGCAGAAGCAAGACTAGAAATTCTAAGATAGGAGACTTTTCAAGCTGTAGAAATTTGCTTTCAAAAACCAGTAGCAGGGTTTGTAGCAAGACATAGAAGGATTCGATTCCCAAAATACTTGGTGTCAGAAAGCGATTTTCTGTCAGGGTTTGAAAACTAATGGTCGAAATCCCTGTCGCGATGGCTACCAAGAGATAAACGATGATTTTTTGGGAACGCAGCTTCCAGGCAAAGGCAGACAGCTGGGTGATGGGCCAAAAGTAGAGGAGACAAGCTCCGATGGCCAGAATAATGAGAAGGCAAAAGAGCTTGGTATGTTTGCTTTTAAACTGCATCTTTTTGTCCCCCTCTCCATAGAAGTAGGATAAAGACGAGGCTACCGATGATTCCTAGCAAGAGACTGACAGACAGCTCATAGGGCCGAATCAAGACACGAGAGAGGATGTCGCAGGCTAGGACCAGATTGGCACCGACCAGTGCGACGACGAGTTTGGTTTGACTCAGATTATCTCCATAGCGCTTGCGGACAAGATTGGGAACGATGACCCCGAGAAATGGCAAGGCACCCACGGTAATCATGGTGACACTTGTCGTTAGCGCCACTAGAAAGAGGGCCAGCTTTTCAAGTAGGGAGTAAGAAATGCCCAAACTCTCACTGGCTTCCTTGCCTAGATTCATGATGGTGAAGGTTTGGGATAATTTCCAAACGGCTATCAGGATGATGAGGCCTAAGAAAAGCCACTCATACTGATGGGTCTGAATCATGGAGAAGGAGCCCTGGGTCCAGGCCGTCATACTCTGAACCAGATTGAAACGATAGGCGATAACTTCTGTGATAGACCCAATAATCCCACTATAGATGATCCCGATCAGAGGCAACATCCACCTTTCCTTTATAGAAAAAATAGTCATAAAGGCCAGGAAGAAGAGGGTAAATAAAATGGATGATCCAAAAGCAAAGAGCATCTTTTGGGTCAGACTCGCAGACGGAAAGACAAAGAGGCTTAACACCATTCCCAGTTTAGCGGCTTCGGTTGTTCCGACTGTACTCGGAGCAGCAAACTGATTTTGGGTGATGGTCTGCATGAGTAGTCCCGCCATACTCATACTAGACGCTGCAAGGAGAATACTGATGGTTCTTGGAAGACGCGACTCTTGAAAGAGAAGCCAAGTCTGTTGGTCAAAAGCAAAGAATTTTTCCCAAGAAAAATCACTGGTTCCAATGGTAATGGAGAGAAAGACTAGGAGTAGAAGTAAGCCTGTTAAAATATGAGAGAGTTTCATGCCCCGTCCTTTCCTGTAGATTTGGTATAAAAATACCCTTGGAGATAATGTAGCATGATTTCTTTAATCTGTCAATAAATATTCTGACAATTTAATGTAAAAATAAGGAAAACTTCCTGAAATAAGTGCTAGTTCCCTCTTTTATAGGGTAAACTTGTAAAACCCAATCCACCTTCCCACTATCCTTCTCCTATAAAAAGTGGTAAAATGGAGGACAGAAAGAAGGAACTGATATGACAACATTATTTTCAAAAATCAAAGAAGTAACAGAACTTGCTGCGATCTCAGGTCATGAAGCACCTGTCCGTGTCTATCTTCGTGATAAGTTGACACCGCACGTGGATGAAGTGGTGACAGATGGCTTGGGTGGTATTTTCGGTATCAAGCATTCAGAAGCTGCCGATGCGCCGCGTGTTTTGGTCGCTTCTCACATGGATGAAGTTGGTTTTATGGTCAGCGAGATTAAGCCAGATGGTACTTTCCGTGTGGTTGAAATCGGTGGCTGGAACCCTATGGTGGTCAGCAGCCAACGCTTTAAACTCTTTACTCGTGACGGTCGTGAAATTCCTGTGATCTCAGGTTCTGTCCCTCCACATTTGACACGTGGAACAGGTGGACCAACCATGCCAGCTATCTCTGATATCATTTTTGATGGTGGGTTTGCGGACAAGGCTGAAGCAGAAAGTTTTGGCATCCGTCCGGGTGACACGATTGTCCCTGATAGTACAGCTATCTTGACAGCCAATGAAAAAAATATCATCTCTAAAGCTTGGGACAACCGCTACGGTGTTCTTATGGTTAGCGAACTAGCTAAAGCCTTGTCAGGTCAAAAACTGGGAAATGAGCTCTATCTTGGTTCTAACGTCCAAGAAGAGGTCGGTCTTCGTGGTGCTCATACTTCTACAACTAAGTTTGACCCAGAAGTCTTTCTCGCAGTTGACTGCTCACCTGCTGGTGATGTTTACGGTGGCCAAGGTAAGATTGGGGATGGAACCTTGATTCGTTTCTATGATCCAGGTCACTTGCTTCTCCCAGGGATGAAGGATTTCCTTTTGACAACGGCTGAAGAAGCGGGCATCAAGTACCAATACTACTGTGGTAAAGGCGGAACAGACGCTGGAGCAGCTCATCTGAAAAATGGTGGTGTCCCATCTACAACCATCGGTGTCTGCGCTCGTTATATCCATTCTCACCAAACTCTCTACGCGATGGATGACTTCCTAGAAGCTCAAGCCTTCTTGCAAGCCTTGGTGAAAAAATTGGATCGTTCAACGGTTGATTTGATTAAAAATTATTAAGCATAAGGGAAGGTGGTCGGGATGGCAGAACCAAACCTAGAAAGCCTTATAAAAGATCTCTATAACCATGCTCGTCAGGGCTTGAGTGAAGATTTAGTTGCTGCTCTCCTAGAGACTGCTAAAAAACTACCTACTACAAATGAGCAATTACTAGCAGTCCGACTCTCAGGACTTGTCAATCGTGAATTGCTCACTAATCCCAAACACCCAGCACCTGAATTGATCAACTTGGCGCGCTTTATCAAAAGAGAAGAGGCCAAGTACAGGGGCACTGCAGTCTCTGCTATCATGTTTGGCGAACTCTTTAAAATGCTTTGATTCCATTGTGGATCAAAGCATTTTTCTATATGGTTGAAAAGACATGCTTGATTAGGAGACGAAAAAAGCCATCCCATTCAGGATAGCTTTTTGGTCATTAGATTTGTTCAGCGATGACCTTTTCAGCCAAGTTCATAGCGTGGTCAGATACACGAGTGTAGTGGGAAATGATGTCGATAAAGTTGACCCCAGCTTGTGTTGAACACTCACCCTTGTTAAGGCGTTTGATGTGGGTCTTTCTGAGAACACGTTCCATATTGTTGATTTCTTTATGGCGTTCAATCAGACTTTGAGCTTTTTCAATATCGTTATTTTCCACACTATCAAGGGCATCTTTGATAAATGCAGTAGTTTTTTGATAGATATCAGCTAATTCCTCTAGAGCAGCTTCAGAAAAATGAACATCTTTGCGTTGGAGGTAGTCTGTTAGGTTGAGCAAGCCTTCTGCGTGGTCCCCAATCCGTTCCAAATCACGAGATGAATCCAGAATGTTGGTCAAGACTTCGCTTTCCTTTTGACTCAAGGATTCGCTTGAGAGCCTGATGAGGTAACGAGTGAGTTTTTCATCGATGGTGTTGATGGCTTCCTCTGTCTTGTGCCCTTTTTCAGCTACCTTTTCATCCAAACCGATGATATAGGTATAAGAAAGGTCAAAAGCTTTGGCTGCATAGTTCCCTAAGTGCAAAAGTTCTTTTTTGGCATTTCCTAGAGCGATAGAAGGAGATTGCTGAATAAGCTGTTCGTCGAGATAAAGAGGCTCGTACTTGACAACCTCGTCTTCACCAGGGATGAGCTTGGTTACAAAGTAGGCCAAGGCTCCGATGAATGGAAATTGTACAATGGTGTTACTTACGTTAAAGGCACCGTGAGAGAAGGCGATCGTCATCTCAGGTGAGAGGTGAAGGAGTGCCTGGAAGTACTCGATCATAGCAGTGAAGGGGCCTAATAAGATTAAGCAAAGAATAGTTCCTAGAACGTTAAAGGTAACGTGAGTCGCAGCAACGCGTTTCGCAGAGACATTGGCTCCAGCTGCCGCAATGATAACGGTTAGGGTTGTCCCGATATTATCTCCGAAAAGAACTGGTAGCGAACCTTTAAGGTCAAGGAACCCACCTGCATAGAGTCCTTGCAAAATCCCGATCGTTGCAGAAGATGCCTGGATGAGGACGGTAATCACCGCACCAGCTACCACTCCTAAAATAGGATTTTGTCCCAAGGTTACCATATATTCCTTGAATTGTGGTAAATCTTTAAGCGGGCTCATACCGGCACTGATGAGGTTGAGGGCGTAGAAGATTCCCCCGACACCAAACAGGATGCGCCCGATATTGTTTGCTGTTCTATTTTTTGTAAAGAAGAGAAACATGGTTCCAAGGAAAATCAAGGGTAAAGCATACTCGCCCAGCTTGAAACCGATGATAAAGGAAGTAACAGTAGTTCCAATATTGGCTCCCATGATAATTCCGATAGCCTGTCTAAGAGTTAGAAGACTAGCGCTGACCAGCCCAACCGTGATAACTGTCACCCCTGTACTTGACTGAATGAGAGCAGTTACGACGATCCCGACTAGAACACCTAAAAAGGGATTGCTGGTGTACTTGTCAATGTAAAAACGAAGGCGATCTCCAGCAGCTTGTTGTAAACCGTCTCCCATGGTCTTAATACTGTATAAAAACAGTCCTAGACCTCCTAAAAAGTGAAATAAAATTTCCTGCCAATTAATGGACATTTCTTTTTCCTCCGAAAAATAATAACGGAATTTCTCCTATTCTATTTTAAAGGATAATAGGAAATCCCACAAGTGTTTTTCTGTTATTTTAGTAAGAAATCGCTAACTTTTTTAAATTTCTTCCTTAAATAGAGTTCTTACCTCAAGTATAAATGTCTGCAAGGATTATATCCAAATTAAACTGTTTCTTATCCTAGTTATAGTTTATTTGTCAAATAGATTGACATCGCTTTCATATAGGATAAAATGAAGATGATCCTGTTCTGGTGGTGTGCACTGAGAACAGTTACTTTTTATCAAAAGAGTGAAGCGCTTACTTTATATTTTATTAGGAGGATAAGATGAAAGATCTATTTTTTGAAAAACGTTGCCGTTACAGTATTCGTAAGTTGTCAATCGGGGCTTGTTCCTTAATGATTGGATCAGCTCTATTTGCTAGCCCGGCTCTTGCCGAACAGGTTACAGTCCCTGAGACAGTTGCCAATACAAGTGCTCACGCGACAAGTGCTAGTGAATCAACTAATCCAGATACCACAGCTATCGAAAAACAATTATTGGAAACAGAAAACAAAGTAGCTGAGCAACCAATTTCAGAAAACACTCCAGCAATAACGGATTTGGGTAATGAAAAAGAAGAAGTGAAGCCAACTCCGACAGATAAAACTGAAAAACCTGTTCAACCAACTGAAAAAGAAGAAGCCAAACCAGAGGAAGCTCCTCAAGTGGCTGAGAAGAAAGCCGACAAACCGACTCTAGCAGACGTTCCTAAAAATGAAGAAAAGAGTCTCCGACCAAAGGAAATCAAGTTTGATACTTGGGAAGATTTGTTGAAATGGGAACCGGGTTCGCGTGAGGATGATCCCATTAACCGTTCCTCAGTTGAACTCGCTAAGCGCCATAGAGGCCAGTTGGTTAACGAAAAAGCAAGCAGAAGAGCCAAGGTTCAAGCTCTAGCAAATACCAACTCAAAGGCCAAAGACCACGCTTCTGTTGGTGGAGAAGAATTCAAGGCCTATGCTTTTGACTACTGGCAATACTTGGATTCCATGGTCTTCTGGGAAGGCCTAGTTCCAACTCCAGATGTCATTGATGCCGGGCACCGCAACGGAGTTCCCGTTTATGGAACCTTGTTCTTCAACTGGTCAAATAGCATCGCTGACCAAGAGAAATTTGCCGCTGCCTTGAAACAAGATGCAGATGGTACCTTCCCTATCGCAAGAAAACTTGTCGATCTTGCTAAGTATTATGGCTTTGATGGCTATTTCATCAACCAAGAAACAACGGGGGAATTAGTAGAACCTCTTGGTGAAAAAATGCGCCAATTCATGCTCTATACAAAAGAATACGCAGCCAAAGTCAACCATCCAATCAAGTATGCTTGGTACGATGCCATGACCTATAAATACGGGCGTTACCACGAAGATGGTCTTGGTGATTACAACTACCAGTTTATGCAAAAAGAAGGTGACAAGGTCCCTGCAGATCAATTCTTTGCCAACTTCAACTGGAACAAGGAAAAGAATGACCATTCTGTAGAGATGGCTAAATGGCTAGAACGTAGTCAATATGATGTCTTTGCAGGCTTGGAATTGCAACAAGGTGGTTCTTATAAGACCAAAGTCAAATGGGATGCCCTCTTAGATGAAAAAGGCAAGTTGCGTTTGTCGTTAGGACTTTTTGCACCAGATACGATTACCAGTCTAGGGAAAACAGGAGAAGACTACCATAAGAACGAAGACATCTTCTTTACAGGTTACCAAGGAGATCCAACGGCTCAAAAACCAGCGGACAAAGAGTGGTATGGGATTGCCAATTTAGTTGCTGATCGCACACCAGCAGTGGGCCGGACCTTCACCACCTCCTTTAATACAGGTCATGGTAGAAAGTGGTTTGTAGACGGTAAAGTTTCTAAGGATTCTGAGTGGAACTACCGTTCTGTTTCAGGTGTCTTACCAACATGGCGCTGGTGGCAGACTTCGACGGGGGAAAAACTTCGTGCAGAATACGACTTTACAGATGCCTATAATGGCGGTAATTCTCTTAAATTCTCAGATGATGTAGCTGGCAAGACAGATCAGGATGTGAATTTGTATTCTACCAAACTAGAAGTAACTGAGAAAACCAAACTTCGTGTTGCTCACAAGGGAGGAAAAGGCTCCAAAGTTTATATGGCCTTCTCTACAACTCCAGACTACAAATTTGAGGATGCAGACTCATGGAAAGAACTAACCCTTTCTGATGACTGGAA
Source organism: Streptococcus oralis (assembly GCF_901543815.1). GTDB lineage: Bacteria > Bacillota > Bacilli > Lactobacillales > Streptococcaceae > Streptococcus > Streptococcus oralis_CM. Next base: position 1,595,365 of record NZ_CABEIU010000002.1, on the reverse strand, counting down.
GAATGAAGAATTTGACCTCAGCTCACTAGCTGGAAAAACCATCTATGCAGTCAAACTCTTCTTCGAGCATGAAGGGGCTGTAAAAGATTATCAGTTTAACCTAGGTCAATTAACCATTTCGGACAATCACCAAGCACCACAAGCGCCTACGGGCCTTTCTGTGGTGAGACAATCTCTTAAGAATGCCCAAGAAGCTGAAGCAGTGGTCCAATTTGCGGGTAACCAAGATGCGGACTTCTATGAAGTCTACGAAAAAGATGGGGATAACTGGCGTTTGTTGACAGGTTCATCCGCTTCAACCATCTACTTGCCAAAAGTTAGCCGTTCTGCTAATGCGACTGGCACGACTCAGGAATTGAAAGTCGTTGCAGTTGGTAAAAATGGCCTTCGTTCTGAAGCGGCGACGGCATCCTTTAACTGGGGGATGACAGTTCAGGATACGACTCTCCCAAGACCTTTGGCTGAAAATATCGTTCCAGGTGCAAAGGTTATCGGTAGCACTTTCCCAAATACTGAAGGTGGTGAAGGCATCGAAGGTATGTTGAACGGTACCATTACTAGCTTGTCAGATAAGTGGTCTTCAGCTCAGTTGAGCGGTAGTGTGGATATTCGCTTGACCAAGCCACGTACCGTTGTTAGATGGGTAATGGATCATGCGGGAGCTGGTGGTGAGTCTGTTAACGATGGTTTGATGAATACCAAGGACTTTGATCTTTATTATAAAGATGCAGATGATGAATGGAAACTAGCTAAGGAAGTCCGTGGCAACAAAGCGCACGTTACAGATATCACTCTTGACAAACCAATCACCGCTCAAGACTGGCGTTTGCATGTTATTACATCTGATAATGGGACACCTTGGAAAGCTATTCGTATCTACAATTGGAAGATGTACGAAACCTTGGACACAGAAAGTCAAAATATTCCAATGGCTAAGGTAGCTGCCCGTTCACTTGGAAACCATCAAGTTCAACTTGGTTTCTCTGATGTTCCAGCGGGTGCAACTATCACCGTTTACGACAAGGCAGATTCACAAACACCGATTGCAACTTTGAAGTCTGAAACAGGCGGTGACCTGGCAACAGCACCATTGGGCTTTGACAAGCAACCAACTCTCCTCTACTATCGTACCCAACTACCTGGCAAAGAAATCAGTAACACCTTGGCAGTAGCGATTCCGCAGGATGAGAGAAAAATTGCTGCAGTTAGCCTTGAAAAAGGACCTAAGAAGACAGTTTATAAAGAGGGAGAAAAACTTGATCTCAGAGGCGGAACACTCCGTGTTCAATACGAAGGGGGACAAGCCGATGAGCTGATCAACCTTACTCACTCAGGTGTGACTGTTTCTGGATACGACGCTCATCAAAAAGGGGAACAAAAGCTCACAGTTAGCTATCTTGGACTTTCAGTAAGCGGTGACTTGAAGGTACAAGTTACTGGTCAAGATGAAGGAAAACTAAAGGAAGTAGCAGGTCTGTACATTACTCAGAAACCGAAAACGGAATATCTAGTAGGAGAGCAACTGGATCTTGCAGAAGGTCGCTTCGGCGTTCTCTATGATGATGAGACAGAAGAAAGCCGTGCCTTCACAGATCAAGGTGTTGAAATTACGGGCTACGATGCTCAAAAGACTGGTCGTCAGACCTTGACCCTTCATTACAAGGGACACACAGCTGAGTTCGATGTCTTGGTTTCTCCAAAAGCAGCTGTCAACGATGAGTACCTCAAACAAGAAATCACTGCTGCCCAAGGCCGTCAGTCAACCCTTGCCTACACCTTCTCAAGCGAGGACAAACAAGCAGCACTAGTAGAGAAGCTCACTGCAGCGAAAGCTGTAGCAGAAAACCATAATGCTAGCCAAGAAGAAGTCAATCGGGCTTTGAATGAGTTGAAACAAGCAGGGACAGCCTTGGATGGAAATCAACGTTATCAGACTGCTAGAGAAGAGTTGGAAGGCTTGCTCGAATCCGTCCGTGAAAAAGATCCTAAAGCTGAGTTGATTGAACAAGCAGAAACTTTATTAGCTTCAGAGATGCCAACACCACAAGCTTTTGCGGACATGAAAGAAAAGCTGAATAAGAAACTAGCTCCTGCAGAAGAAAGCCATCATGTTGGTAGCATGGATCCAAATGAAGTGGCCCCGACGGTTGAGGCCCTCCCTGAACTAGTTGTTGAAACTGAAACAACAGCCTTTGAACGTCAAGAGCGACCAAACTCCGAATTTCTCAAAGGACAACGTCGTGTTGTGCAAGCTGGAGTTGAAGGTCAAGTTCGCCACTTTGTAGAAGTAGATAGCCAAGGCAAACGCACTCTTCGTTCAACTGAGGTAGTCAAGGAATCAAGCCCAGAAATCACCGAAGTTGGTACAAAAGTTCTATCAAGCAACCAACCAGCTGAAGGTGTGAAAGATTTAGTTCTAGAAACTCCGAAACTGGAAGTTGAAGAAGTTTCAGTTGCCTTCGAACATCAGGAACGACCAAATGCAGCCCTTCTCAAAGGCAAACGCCAGCTAGTTCAAGCAGGCGTTGAAGGTCAAGTTCGTCGCTTTGTAGAAGTTGATGCTCAAGGCAAACGCACCCTTCATTCTACTGAGGTTCTCAAGGAAGCCCTTCCAGAAATCACCGAAGTTGGAACGAAAGAAGAGCAAGTCTCACAAACAAGGGATCAAGCGCTCTCAGCAACACCAGCAAAAGTTGAAGAAACAAGCAGAGAGCTTCCAAATACGGGAGCGACAAGAGATGCTAGCCTAGTAGCACTGGGACTCCTCGGAGTAATGAGTGCCTATGGACTTGTAGCTTTGAAAAAGAGAGAAGATTAATCGGATTTAGAATTCTTGGATCTTCTCATATAAAACTAAAAATAAGGTTTGACTGCAGATCGGTCAAACCTTGTTTTAATTACTTATTTGATGAGGTCTTTCTAGAGTTTATTTAAAAAATACTAGTTTCAGTTGCAAGAATGAACTCGAAAAGTTTAGGGTTTTTCTATCTCTTTTGCGGATTTTGTGATATAATTAACACGTATAAAAAAAGAAGGAGTCATATCTAATGGCAAAATTGACTGTTAAAGACGTTGACTTGAAAGGGAAAAAAGTTCTCGTTCGTGTTGACTTCAACGTACCTGTTAAAGATGGCGTGATTACCAATGACAACCGTATCACTGCAGCTCTTCCAACTATCAAGTACATCCTTGAACAAGGTGGACGTGCAATCCTCTTCTCTCACCTTGGACGTGTAAAAGAAGAAGCAGACAAAGAAGGTAAATCACTTGCTCCTGTAGCTGCTGACTTGGCTGCTAAATTGGGACAAGAAGTTAAATTTATCCCAGGTGTTACACGTGGTGCTGAATTGGAAGCCGCTGTTAACGCTCTTGAAGATGGACAAGTTCTCTTGGTTGAAAACACTCGTTTCGAAGATGTTGACGGCAAGAAAGAATCTAAAAACGATCCTGAACTTGGTAAATACTGGGCATCACTTGGAGATGGTATCTTCGTAAACGATGCATTCGGTACAGCTCACCGTGCACACGCATCTAACGTTGGTATCTCAGCAAACGTTGAAAAAGCAGTTGCTGGATTCCTTCTTGAAAATGAAATTGCCTACATCCAAGAAGCTGTTGAAGCGCCAGAACGTCCATTCGTGGCTATCCTTGGTGGTTCAAAAGTTTCAGACAAGATCGGTGTTATCGAAAACTTGCTTGAAAAAGCTGATAAAGTCCTTATCGGTGGTGGGATGACTTACACATTCTACAAAGCTCAAGGTATCGAAATCGGTAACTCACTTGTAGAAGAAGACAAATTGGATGTTGCCAAAGCTCTTCTTGAAAAAGCAAACGGCAAATTGATCTTGCCAGTTGACTCAAAAGAAGCTAATGCTTTTGCTGATTACACTGAAGTGAAAGACACTGAAGGTGAAGCAGTAGACCCAGGTTTCCTTGGTTTGGATATCGGTCCTAAATCTATCGCTAAGTTTGACGAAGCCTTGACTGGTGCGAAAACAGTTGTATGGAACGGACCAATGGGTGTATTTGAAAACCCTGACTTCCAAGCTGGTACAATCGGTGTGATGGACGCTATCGTGAAACAACCAGGCGTGAAATCAATCATCGGTGGTGGTGACTCAGCTGCTGCAGCCATCAACCTTGGTCGCGCAGACAAGTTCTCATGGATCTCTACAGGTGGTGGAGCTTCAATGGAACTCCTTGAAGGTAAAGTATTGCCAGGATTGGCTGCACTTACAGAAAAATAAGCTTTCTTAAATGAAACGATGAAAAGAGGAACCCTGTTTCCTCTTTTTTTATAGTCTAAATTAAAAACGCTTCCGATTGATTTTGGCTCATAAAATCAACTAAATTATGATAAAATGGAAATAGAAAGTTGAGATTATGAGTTATTTTAAAAAATATAAATTTGATAAGTCACAGTTCAAGCTTGGTCTACGAACCTTTAAAACCGGAATTGCTGTTTTCTTAGTTCTCTTGATTTTTGGATTTTTTGGTTGGAAGGGACTTCAAATTGGGGCTTTGACAGCAGTCTTTAGTTTGCGAGAAAGCTTTGATAAGAGTGTTCATTTTGGAACATCGCGTATCTTAGGAAATAGCATCGGAGGTTTTTATGCTCTTGTCTTTTTCCTCTTAAATACCTTATTTCAAGAAGCTTTTTGGGTAACCTTGCTGATTGTGCCAATTTGCACTATGTTAACCATTATGACAAATGTCGCCATGAACAATAAGGCGGGAGTTATCGGTGGTGTAGCGGCTATGTTGATTATTACCCTATCAATACCAAGCGGAGAAACATTTTTGTACGTGTTTGCGCGCGTATTTGAAACATTTATGGGAGTTTTTGTCGCAATCCTTGTAAATTATGATATTGAGCAACTGAAACTCTTTTGGGAGAAAAAAAGAAAATAATGTTACATTTTGTGACATTATTCGTTGACGTATGTCTTTTTTTAGACTATAATAGACAGGAAGAAGGAAATTGTAAATGAAGGAAAGAGAATTTCGCCGAAATATGGCTGTTTTTCCTATCGGTAGTGTTATGAAATTGACCGATCTCTCGGCGCGTCAGATTCGTTATTATGAAGATCAAGAGTTAATAAAGCCTGATCGAAACGAAGGGAACCGTCGCATGTATTCTTTGAATGACATGGATCGTCTACTTGAAATCAAAGATTATATCTCTGAAGGTCATAATATTGCTGCGATTAAGAAAAAATATGCTGAACGCGAGGCGAAGTCCAAGAAAGCCGTGAGTCAGACGGAAGTGCGTCGTGCACTTCACAATGAACTCCTCCAGCAGGGGCGCTTTGCTTCAGTACGTTCACCCTTTGGTCGCGGTTAGGCAATCGCAAGTAGTCAGATATTAAGGAGAAAAACCATGCCAATCACAGCTGCAGATATTCGTCGTGAAGTCAAGGAAAAAAATGTTACCTTTATTCGCCTCATGTTTTCAGATATCTTGGGGACGATGAAAAACGTCGAAATTCCTGCTACAGATGAACAGTTAGACAAGGTCTTGTCAAATAAAGCCATGTTTGATGGATCTTCTATTGAAGGTTTTGTACGTATCAATGAGTCAGATATGTACTTGTACCCAGACTTGGATACATGGACAGTCTTCCCTTGGGGAGATGAAAACGGAAGTGTTGCAGGTTTGATCTGTGATGTCTATACAACAGAAGGAGAACCCTTTGCAGGTGACCCACGTGGTAATCTGAAGCGTGCACTTCGTCATATGGAAGAAGTAGGATTCAAATCCTTCAACCTTGGTCCAGAACCAGAATTCTTCCTATTTAAACTCGATGAAAATGGGGATCCGACTCTTGAGGTAAATGACAAGGGTGGCTACTTTGATTTGGCACCTACAGATCTTGCGGACAATACGCGTCGTGAAATCGTTAATGTCTTGACCAAAATGGGATTTGAAGTAGAAGCAAGTCACCACGAAGTCGCGGTTGGACAACATGAAATTGACTTCAAGTATGATGAAGTCCTCCGTGCCTGTGACAAGATTCAAATCTTTAAACTCGTTGTTAAAACCATTGCTCGTAAACACGGCCTTTACGCAACCTTTATGGCAAAACCAAAATTTGGTATTGCTGGGTCAGGTATGCACTGTAATATGTCCTTGTTTGATGCAGAAGGAAACAATGCCTTCTTTGATCCAAACGATCCAAAAGGAATGCAGTTGTCTGAAACGGCCTATCATTTCCTTGGTGGTTTGATCAAGCATGCTTACAACTATACTGCCATCATGAACCCAACAGTTAACTCATACAAACGTTTGGTTCCAGGTTATGAAGCACCTGTTTATATTGCTTGGGCTGGTCGTAATCGTTCGCCACTTGTGCGCGTACCAGCTTCACGTGGTATGGGAACTCGTCTTGAGTTGCGTTCAGTGGACCCAATGGCAAACCCATACATCGCTATGGCTGTTCTTTTGGAAGTTGGTTTGCATGGTATTGAAAACAAAATCGAAGCACCAGCTCCTATCGAAGAGAATATCTACATCATGACAGCAGAAGAGCGTAAGGAAGCTGGAATCACAGACCTTCCATCAACTCTTCACAACGCCTTGAAAGCTTTGACTGAAGATGAAGTGGTTAAGGCTGCCCTAGGAGATCACATCTACACGAGCTTCCTTGAAGCTAAACGTATCGAGTGGGCTAGCTATGCAACCTTTGTGTCACAATGGGAAGTTGATAATTATTTAGATCTTTACTAATATAGAAGAAAGATTGCCTGATGGTGGTCTTTTTTCTTGTGTTTTATATCGAGCTGTGATATATTATATATAACGAAGTGTGATATATCGAGCTAAATAGGAGGTGGTTATAAATGGAATTAACGGATAAGATTCGTCGAGTTTATCTTCCAATGACGGAAACGGGATTTTATATCTTGTTCTGTCTGCAACAGCAACGTCATGGTTATAGTATTTCGCAAAAGGTCAAGGAGATGACAGATTCGCAAGTTTCGATTAGTCCTGGAACTATGTATGGTACCTTGTCAAAGATGGAAAAGGATGGCTTGATTTCCTTTGTCCGAGAAGAGGAAAAACGGAAAATCTATCAGATAACAGATTTGGGACGAAAAGTTTTGGAGATTGAATTGAAACGTATTGAACGGCTCTACAGAAACAGTCAAGAGGAACTATGATGGAAAAGAAGGTTGTTTATAGAATTGCTACCATTGCAGATTATGATAGAGAGGCTTTATATCTTAGAAAAATGCATGCTGAGGGCTGGAAACTCAAGGAAGTGACCTACTCTCACTTAGTAGTTGCTGTTAAGTATACTTTTGAGAAGTGTCAACCGGAGCAGGTGTCTTATCAGTTGGACTTTTATCCCATGAAAAAATCAGAGAGAGCCTCCTATTTACAATTATTTAAAGACTGTGGATGGGAGCATATTATAGATTTTAATGGTTTTTCCTACTTTAGAAAATCTTATTCTGGAGTTGAGTCGGATACTGAGTTTGAAATCTATAATGACGCTACTGGGAAGTTAGCCATGGTTAAACGGATTTTAATAATGCGGATGCTTCCTATTTTGCTTCTCTTTTTAGCTCTAATACCGATTTTCTCAAAGTTTCTCAGTGGAGGTAGTTCTTTCAGTTGGGTAATGTTTTTGATTGTTATTATGGATTGTGTTTTATTGATAGTTTTTGCGATTCAGATTTCTTATATTTTTTGGAGCTTGTTCCAAAAGTGGAAAGAATTATCTTATAGCTGAAACAATACTTGTTTTCTGATTTGGAGGTCAGGCAATGAATAGCAAAGTACAATTTCGGATTTTCACCGTTGTCGATTTGGACAAGGAGGAAGAATATTTGCATGAGATGCACTTGAAAGGCTGGAGATATAGAACTAGTCGTTTTGGTTTTTTTTATTTTGAGCAATGTCAACCGGATGATGTCATCTATCAGATCTATGATTCTAGATTTCTTAGAAAGCATAAGCATGAACTACAAGGTTTTAGAAATAGCGGTTGGGAATTGATAGAAACAGGTTTTTGTTCAATTCTTCGTAAATCATCTTCAGATACACTTCCAGAGGATCAAGTCTATATGAGTAATGGTCTTAGATGGGAAGTTATGCGGTCTAGACTTCGATCCTGTACAGCTGCTTTCTCGGGTGGTCTTGTTGTTTGCATGAGTTTATTTAAAGAAGGTCTTTCTATGTCTTTCTTTATTACTTTCGTTTTATACGCTTGTTTAATTTCTTATCTGATCTATGGATATTACAGACTTAAAAGGAAATACCAAGTAGATGAGAAGTAAGATTCTAGGTCTTCAGACTGATTTTTAGCACTCTTGGCAAAAGAGTGCTAAATTTTTGAGTTTTTGTCTTGACATTCTCTTCTAAGGGTGTATAATAGAATCATGAGTTAGCGCTTGGATGCATAGAGTGCTAATCGATCAGACAGAGAGGAGTGATGAGATGGTTACAGAGCGTCAGCAGGATATTTTAAATCTGATTATTGACATCTTTACCAAAACGCACGAACCTGTCGGATCCAAGGCGCTACAAGAGTCTATTAATTCTAGTAGTGCTACCATTCGTAATGACATGGCAGCTCTAGAGAAGCAGGGTTTGCTTGAAAAGGCTCATACTTCAAGCGGTCGGATGCCAAGTGTTGCTGGTTTTCAGTACTATGTGAAACACTCACTGGATTTTGACCGATTAGCTGAAAATGAGGTTTATGAGATTGTCAAAGCCTTTGATCAGGAATTCTTCAACCTGGAGGATATTCTGCAGGAGGCTGCTAATGTCTTGACAGAATTGAGTGGCTGTACGGTAGTGGCACTGGATGTTGAGCCCAGCAGGCAACGGTTGACAGCTTTTGATATCGTTGTTCTAGGGCAACATACAGCCTTGGCAGTATTTACCCTAGACGAGTCGCGAACGGTTTCCAGTCAATTTCTGATTCCAAGGAACTTCTTGCAGGAAGATTTGCTGAAGCTTAAGGCAATCATTCAGGAACGTTTCCTCGGTCACACCATTCTAGATATTCACTACAAGATTCGGACGGAGATTCCACAGATTATCCAGCGTTACTTTACAACAACGGACAATGTCATGGATCTCTTTGAACACATTTTTAAAGAAATGTTCAACGAAAACATTGTGGTGGCGGGAAAGGTCAATCTCTTGAATTTTGCCAATCTCGCAGCCTATCAGTTCTTTGACCAAACACAGAAGGTGGCCTTAGAGATTCGTGAGGGTCTGCATGAAGATCAGATGCAAAGCGTCCGTGTTGCGGACAGTCAAGAATCCTGTCTAGCTGACCTAGCAGTGATTAGCAGTAAATTCCTCATCCCTTATCGAGGATTTGGAATTCTTGCCATTATCGGTCCAGTTAATCTGGATTACCAGCAATTGGTTAATCAACTCAATGTTGTCAATCGAGTACTAACTATGAAACTCACAGATTTCTATCGCTATTTGAGTAGTAATCATTATGAGGTGAGTTAAACATGAAATTACATAAATTTCTAAAAAGGAGGCGAAAAATGTCTGAGGAAATAAAAAACGAAGAAGTAAAAGAAGAGGAAGTTGTTGAAACAACTGAAGAAACAACTCCTGAAAAGTCAGAACTAGACTTGGCAAATGAACGTGCGGACGAGTTTGAAAATAAATACCTTCGCGCTCATGCGGAAATGCAAAATATCCAACGTCGTGCCAACGAAGAACGCCAACTCTTGCAACGTTATCGTAGCCAAGATCTGGCAAAAGCAATTTTACCGTCGCTTGACAACTTAGAACGTGCACTAGCAGTTGAAGGTTTGACAGACGACGTCAAAAAAGGATTGGAGATGGTGCAAGAGAGCTTGATTCACGCTTTGAAAGAAGAAGGAATCGAAGAAATCGCAGCTGATGGTGAATTTGACCATAACTATCACATGGCCATCCAAACTCTCCCAGCAGACGATGAACACCCAGCAGATACCATCGCACAAGTCTTCCAAAAAGGCTACAAACTCCATGACCGCATCCTACGCCCAGCTATGGTAGTAGTATATAACTAGGCGATAAGTCAGAAATCTGTGATTTCGACGTCTCACATCGCAATATATACATAAAAACCTTGTCCGAAATGACACTAAACTATGAAAGAAAGATAAGAAGCAAGCCGGAGGTTTGCAAGGAAGATATTTCCCGCTGTGGTGAAAGTTTCAGTAGCTCATGCTACTGAAACAGGGGATTTTTGAGACAATAGGCTCAAAAATAAGTGATGAAATCCCGAAGGGAGTTGCTCACGTCCCCACCACTTAAGGGGAATATCAAAAAATCAAAATTCGAATTAAACTTTAAGGAGAAAAACACATGTCTAAAATTATCGGTATTGACTTAGGTACAACAAACTCAGCAGTAGCAGTTCTTGAAGGAACTGAATCAAAAATCATCGCAAACCCAGAAGGAAACCGTACAACTCCATCTGTAGTCTCATTCAAAAACGGTGAAATCATCGTTGGTGATGCTGCAAAACGTCAAGCAGTTACAAACCCAGATACAGTTATCTCTATCAAATCTAAAATGGGAACTTCTGAAAAAGTTTCTGCAAACGGAAAAGAATACACTCCACAAGAAATCTCAGCTATGATTCTTCAATACTTGAAAGGCTATGCAGAGGACTACCTTGGCGAAAAAGTGACAAAAGCAGTTATCACAGTTCCAGCTTACTTCAACGATGCTCAACGTCAAGCAACTAAAGACGCTGGTAAAATCGCTGGTCTTGAAGTAGAACGTATCGTCAACGAACCAACTGCAGCCGCTCTTGCTTACGGTTTGGACAAGACTGACAAAGAAGAAAAAATCTTGGTATTTGACCTTGGTGGTGGTACATTCGACGTATCTATCCTTGAATTGGGTGACGGTGTCTTCGACGTATTGTCAACTGCAGGGGACAACAAACTTGGTGGTGACGACTTTGACCAAAAAATCATCGACCACTTGGTAGCAGAATTCAAGAAAGAAAACGGGATTGACTTGTCTACTGACAAGATGGCAATGCAACGTTTGAAAGATGCAGCTGAAAAAGCGAAGAAAGACCTTTCTGGTGTAACTTCAACTCAAATCAGCTTGCCATTTATCACTGCAGGTGAGGCTGGACCTCTTCACTTGGAAATGACCTTGACTCGTGCGAAATTTGACGATTTGACTCGTGACCTTGTAGAACGTACAAAAGTTCCAGTTCGTCAAGCCCTTTCAGATGCAGGTTTGAGCTTGTCAGAAATCGACGAAGTGATCCTTGTTGGTGGTTCAACTCGTATCCCAGCTGTTGTAGAAGCTGTTAAAGCTGAAACTGGTAAAGAACCAAACAAATCAGTAAACCCTGATGAAGTAGTTGCTATGGGTGCTGCAATCCAAGGTGGTGTCATCACTGGTGATGTCAAAGACGTTGTCCTTCTTGACGTAACACCATTGTCACTTGGTATTGAAACAATGGGTGGTGTCTTCACAAAACTCATCGACCGTAACACAACAATTCCAACATCTAAATCACAAGTCTTCTCAACTGCAGCAGACAACCAACCAGCCGTTGATATCCACGTTCTTCAAGGTGAACGCCCAATGGCAGCAGATAACAAGACTCTTGGACGTTTCCAATTGACAGATATCCCAGCTGCACCTCGTGGAATTCCTCAAATCGAAGTAACATTTGACATCGACAAGAACGGTATCGTATCTGTTAAAGCGAAAGATCTTGGAACTCAAAAAGAACAAACAATTGTTATCCAATCTAACTCAGGTTTGACTGACGAAGAAATCGACCGCATGATGAAAGATGCAGAAGCTAACGCTGAAGCAGATAAGAAACGTAAAGAAGAAGTTGACCTTCGTAACGAAGTAGACCAAGCAATCTTTGCGACTGAAAAGACAATTAAGGAAACTGAAGGCAAAGGCTTCGACGCAGAACGTGATGCTGCCCAAGCTGCCCTTGATGACCTTAAGAAAGCGCAAGAAGACAACAACTTGGACGACATGAAAGCAAAACTTGAAGCATTGAACGAAAAAGCTCAAGGACTTGCTGTTAAACTCTACGAACAAGCCGCAGCAGCACAACAAGCTCAATCAGGAGCAGAAGGCGCGCAAGCAACAGGAAACGCAGGCGATGACGTCGTAGACGGAGAGTTTACGGAAAAATAAGATGCAAAGCCCGTTAAAACCTCACAGTGAAAATAGGAAATCTGACGCAGAAACTCTAGTTTCTAGGAAGATTTATCTTTTTCACCAAGAGGTTAGGGAGTGCTCGATTTAGCATTACTAGTTTGATTTTTAAAACTCGAACGTCGTAATGATAGGAAGAAATCCAGAGGTTGCAACCCAGCCTCTGTTTTTCGGTAAAAAGGGACTGAACCTGATTTGTTTGGGAATATAAAAGAAAGGAATTGAACCCGACCTAAATCGTGGTTTCGTCCCGCAATATTAACAGAAAGGAATAAGGGTGTTCGTAATTGAACTCGAGCGGAAAGCTTGGAAATTAGATAAACCTCCTAAGAAATCAGGATTTCTTGTCGGTTTCCTAAATTTCAGTCACTTTCTGTTCGCTCTTAGTATCTTGTATGAACAATACTGAATTTTATGATCGTCTGGGGGTGTCAAAAAACGCTTCGGCAGACGAGATCAAAAAGGCTTATCGTAAGCTTTCGAAAAAATATCACCCAGATATCAACAAGGAGCCTGGTGCTGAGGAAAAATACAAGGAAGTTCAAGAAGCCTATGAGACTTTGAGTGACGACCAAAAACGTGCAGCCTACGACCAATATGGTGCTGCGGGTGCCAACGGTGGCTTTGGAGGCTTCGGTGGTGGAGCAGGTGATTTTAACGGAGCAGGTGGCTTCGGTGGTTTTGAGGACATTTTCTCAAGTTTCTTCGGCGGAGGCGGAGCTTCGCGCAATCCAAACGCTCCTCGTCAAGGTGACGACCTCCAGTATCGTGTCAATTTGACCTTTGAAGAAGCCATCTTCGGAACGGAAAAAGAAGTTAAATACAACCGTGAAGCAAGCTGTCGTACCTGTAACGGATCTGGTGCTAAGCCAGGAACAAGTCCAGTCACTTGTGGACGCTGTCATGGTGCTGGTGTCATTAACGTCGATACGCAGACTCCTCTTGGTATGATGCGTCGCCAAGTAACTTGTGATGTCTGTCATGGTCGCGGAAAAGAAATTAAAGACCCATGTACTACATGTCATGGAACAGGTCATGAAAAGCAAGCTCATAGCGTACATGTAAAAATCCCTGCTGGTGTGGAAACTGGTCAACAAATCCGCCTAGCTGGTCAAGGCGAAGCAGGATTTAACGGTGGACCTTATGGTGACTTGTACGTAGTGGTTTCTGTGGAAGCCAGCGACAAGTTTGAACGTGAAGGAACAACCATTTTCTACAAGTTGAATCTCAATATTGTCCAAGCAGCCCTTGGTGATACTGTGGAAATTCCAACCGTGCATGGTGATGTTGAATTGGTCATTCCAGAGGGAACTCAGACTGGCAAGAAATTCCGCCTACGTGGCAAGGGAGCACCAAGCCTTCGTGGTGGTGCCGTTGGTGACCAATATGTTACGGTAAATGTCGTGACTCCGACAGGCTTGAACGATCGCCAGAAAGCAGCGCTTAAAGAATTTGCAGCTGCAGGTGATTTGAAAGTCAATCCAAAGAAAAAAGGCTTCTTTGACCATATTAAAGATGCTTTTGAAGGGGAATAACGTAAAAAGAGCCGATTGGCTCTTTTTTGTGTTGTCTTTGAAAATTCAGCATCGAAAAATCATTTTTAGGTTACCTTACTATTTATACTTTTGAGTGAGCAAGCCAGCTGCATCCATCTCCTGGATGAGTTGCTTGATTTCCGCTTCTTTGCCTGGCTTAACGATGATGGTATCAATGTGGTTGATTGCCGAATTATCCTGAATATCCACCAAGGTCAAAGCTTTTTCATAGAATGCAATTCCCTTTTTAAGACTTTCCTGATCATTCCAAAAGAGAATTGAGTAATTGGGATTAAATTTCTTTCCGATTTCTTGGAGATACTTCTCGCTTTCTTTCTCTAAAAACTGCAATAAACCATGATTGAACAAGTTATCCCCTACTTTATAATATGAAATCTCTCCTGTCTGGAGGACATAGACTTCGAGTCGGTTTTTGGTGAGTTTTGGACTTTCTTTTAGGACGGGGTGGCTATTGACAACCTCATCTGAGAAAGTAACATAAAAATTTAAGCCTCCACCCTCGTATTGATAGTGTCCATTTGATTCTACTTTCTCAGGAGGGAGGTCAAGGGAGATAAAGATTTGTTTTAAGGCTTCATTCCCCTCGCGGATGTCACTCGGTGAAGCCTTGAAAATATTCATCAGTAATAGAAATGCTAGGGCTGCAAGAAGGCAGAGACAGCCGCAAGGGATCGCGATGACCTTCGCTAGAACTTTTAAAGACTGTTTCATTTTCATTCCCTCCCTTTTCTGTTCGAATCTAGTAACCCAAAATGGATTTAAGGAAAGTTGGAGGCTTTCTTATTCTTGTTTTTCTTCTTGGAGGACCGCCATTCTGGTTTGGAAATCTTTTTCCAAGACTTTGAATTTATAGGTTAAATCTTTTTGGTATTCCTTGATGAGTTCTTTTTGTTGGTTGATAACTTGCAGGCTGTTTTGAATGATATCCAAATCCTCCTTCATAGCCTCGACACGGTCGCTAGTGTCTATAAACTCCTCCGTGATGGTTTGGCGATTTTTCACGACAAAATAACTTCCAGCTGCAGCTCCTGCGAATAGCAATAGATTGGATAGTTTCATGGCAACTCCTTAAGCGTTTCTAATGGTTTCAGCGACTTGGGCAAGTTTGTCAAAGTCAGGTTCGTGAGCGATAAAGTCAATCTTGAGGTCATCTTCTGCACCGTAGCGAGGTACGAGGTGCACATGGGTATGAAAGACCGTTTGACCAGCGACTTCCTCGCAATTGGCAATGATATTCATGCCAGCAGCCTTGGTAGCTTTCATAACTTTTTGAGCTACTTTTGGTACTTGGGCAAAGAGTTGGCTGGCGCTAGTAGCATCCATTTCCAAAAGATTGCGATAGTGCTCTTTTGGTACGACCAAGGTGTGTCCTGGTGTTACTTGAGAGATATCAAGAAAGGCAAGAACCTGCTCATCCTCGTATACTTTTGAAGCAGGAATCTCCCCTGCGATGATCTTACAAAAAATGCAATCTGACATAAAATCCACCTCTACTGTATTGAATTTTGATATAATATAGCTACATTATACCAGATTCGGAGAAAATATGTTAGAAATTAAAAACCTGACAGGAGGCTATGTTCACGTTCCTGTCTTGAAAGATGTGTCCTTTACAGTTGAAAGTGGGCAGTTGGTCGGTTTGATTGGGCTCAATGGTGCTGGGAAATCAACGACAATCAATGAAATTATCGGTCTGTTGACCCCTTACAGTGGGGAAATCAAGATTAATGGTCTCACCCTGCGAGAAGATGCGACCAACTATCGCAAACAGATTGGCTACATCCCAGAAACGCCTAGCTTGTACGAGGAATTGACCCTCAGAGAGCATATCGAGACGGTTGCCATGGCCTATGGTATTGAGCAGAATATAGCTTTTGAGCGAGTAGAATCTTTGTTAAAAATGTTTCGTTTGGATCAAAAATTAGACTGGTTTCCAGTTCATTTCTCCAAAGGGATGAAGCAGAAGGTCATGATTATCTGTGCTTTTGTCGTGGATCCGAGTCTTTTTATCGTTGATGAGCCTTTCCTTGGTCTCGATCCTCTGGCTATTTCTGACTTGATTCGGCTTTTGGAAGTAGAAAAGCAAAAAGGCAAGTCCATTCTCATGAGTACCCACGTGCTGGATTCGGCGGAGAAGATGTGTGATGCCTTTGTCATTCTCCACAAGGGGGAGGTGCGGGCTCAAGGTAACCTTCACCAACTCCGCGAAGCCTTTGCCATGCCTGAGGCTAGTTTGAATGACATTTACTTGGCTCTGACCAAAGAGGAGGAGCTATGAAAGACTTGTTTTTAAAGCGAAAGCAGGCTTTTCGTAAGGAGTGTGTCGGCTATCTGCGTTATGTTCTAAATGACCACTTTGTCTTGTTCCTGCTAGTTCTCATCGGTTTTCTAGCCTACCAGTACAGTCAGCTCTTGCAACATTTTCCTGAAAATCATTGGCCTATTCTCTTGTTTTTGGGGATTGTCTCTGCCTTGCTTTTAGCTTGGGGAGGAATCGCGACCTACATGGAAGTACCTGACAAGCTCTTTCTCTTAGTCAGTGAAGAGGAGGTCAAGTCCCACCTCAAAGGGCAGACGGTGCGCTCACTGGTCTTTTGGCTCTTTGTCCAAAACCTTTTCTTGCTGTTATTTGCGCCCTTATTTTTAGCCATGGGCTATGGTTTGCCAGTCTTTCTGGTTTATGTGCTCCTATTGGGTGTAGGGAAATATCTGATCTTTCGTCAAAAAGCCCGTAAATTTTTTACAGAGAATGGGCTTGACTGGGACTATGTGATCGCCCAAGAAAGCAAGCGCAAGCAAGTCTTGCTTCGTTTCTTTGCTCTCTTTACTCAGGTCAAAGGCGTTTCAAATAGTGTCAAACGTCGCGCTTATCTGGATTTTATCCTTAAAGCAGTTCAGAAAGTGCCGGGCAAGATTTGGCAAAATCTCTATCTTCGTTCTTATCTGCGAAATGGGGACCTCTTTGCCCTCAGTTTGCGCCTTTTGATCCTATCCTTGTTAGCACTAGTCTTTATCGAGCAAGCTTGGATTGCGACGGCAGTGGTGGTTCTATTTAACTACCTCTTGCTTTTCCAGTTGCTGGCCCTCTATCACGCCTTTGATTACCAATACTTGACCAAGCTCTTTCCACTAGAAAAAGGGGAGAAAGAAAAGGGTCTGAAACAGATTGTAGTCGGTGTGGGAAGTGCAGTTCTTTTGTTGGAATTGCTGGTCGGAGCAGTGGTTTTTCAAGAAAAAATAGCCTTGTTGGCTCTTGTAGGGGCTAGTCTCTTCCTACAATTGTTTTATTTACCTTACCAACTGAAAAGATTGGTTGACGAATAGACCAAAAACTAGTAGAATAGTAAGGAAACTTTATACGGAGGAAAGAAATGGACTTGGGTGATAATGAGCTAACGCTGACCCCTATACCTGGGAAGAGCGGCAAAGCTTATATGGGAAGCTACCCTGATGGGAAGCGCGTCTTTGTAAAAATGAACACCTCTCCAATCCTACCTGGCCTAGCCAGAGAACAAATCGCTCCTCAATTACTATGGACTCGTCGTTTGCCAGATGGCCGTGATATGTGTGCTCAGGAATGGCTGACGGGCAAAATCTTGACCCCTTACGATATGAATCGCAAGCAGATTATCAATATCTTGAACCGCCTTCACCGCTCGCGTCCTTTGATGAAGCAGTTGAGCCGTTTGGGATACACCATGGAAACACCAGTTGATTTGCTACGTTCTTGGCAGCAAGGAGTTCCAGAAATCTTGAAGCAGAACCACTATTTGAACAGTGTGATTGCGGAGCTAGGTAAGACGGTTCCAGGTTTTAGAGAAGACCATGCAACGATTGTGCATGGGGATCTTCGTCATAGTAATTGGATTGAGACAGAGAGTGGACTCGTTTATCTAGTGGATTGGGATTCGGTTCGTCTGACGGATCGTATGTTTGATGTGGCGCATTTGCTATGCCACTACATTCCAGATCATCAGTGGCGTCAATGGTTGAGAGACTACGGCTATAAGTACAATCAGACAGTGTTAGATAAATTGTATTGGTATGGTCAGTATTCTTACTTGAACCAGATTGCCAAATACTGTGAAAATCAAGATTTAGACAATGTAAACCGGGAGATTTATGCCTTGCGCGTCTTCCGTGACAAGTACGGAAAGAAGAGATGAGAGTTAGAAATCGTAAAGGGGCGACAGAATTACTAGAGGCTAATCCTCAGTATGTAGTCCTCAATCCCTTAGAAGCAAAAGGGAAATGGCGAGACTTGTTTGGAAATGATCATCCTATTCATGTTGAGGTTGGAAGTGGGAAAGGGGCCTTCGTATCTGGAATGGCCAAACAAAACCCTGACATCAACTACATCGGGATTGACATTCAAAAGTCAGTATTGAGTTATGCCTTGGACAAGGTGCTTGAAGTTGGAGTGCCCAATATCAAATTGCTGTGGGTAGATGGTTCAGATTTGACTGACTACTTTGAAGACGGGGAGATTGATCGTCTCTACCTAAACTTTTCAGATCCCTGGCCTAAAAAACGCCATGAAAAGCGTCGTTTGACTTACAAGAGTTTCTTGGATACCTTCAAGCGCATCTTGCCTGAGAATGGGGAAATCCATTTCAAGACAGATAACCGTGGCTTGTTTGAGTACAGTCTAGTGAGCTTTTCTCAGTATGGGATGAGACTCAATGGTGTTTGGCTGGACTTGCATGCCAGTGATTTTGAAGGCAATGTCATGACAGAATATGAGCAAAAATTCTCCAACAAGGGTCAAGTGATCTACCGAGTTGAGGCAGAATTTTAAGAAATAGCTTGAAAACCAGCTGTTTGAGTGCTAATGCTTTACATAAATTGACAAACGTGCTATACTGATAGTAAGAATATGAGAAAGAGAGGCGGGGATATATCTTCGCCTCTTGCTTATGAGGAGGTGGACGCAATCGCAACAATCGTAGAATTAGTCAGAGAAGTTGTAGAACCTGTCATCCAAGCGCCTTTCGAGCTCGTGGATATCGAGTATGGAAAGATTGGCAGTGACATGATTCTCAGTATTTTTGTAGATAAACCCGAAGGAATTACCTTGAACGACACGGCAGACCTGACAGAAATCATCAGTCCTGTCCTAGACACTATCAAGCCCGATCCCTTCCCAGAACAATATTTCCTAGAAATCACCAGTCCAGGCTTGGAACGTCCTTTGAAAACCAAGGATGCTGTCGCTGGAGCAGTTGGGAAATACATTCATGTCGGGCTCTACCAAGCCATTGATAAGCAAAAAGTCTTTGAAGGAACCTTGGTATCCTTTGAAGAGGATGAGTTGACTATGGAGTATATGGACAAGACACGTAAGAAAACCGTCCAAATTCCATACAGTTTAGTATCAAAAGCACGTTTAGCAGTAAAACTATAGAAAAGAAAGGATAGCTTTTGAGGATTCAAAAGTAAAAAGAACATGAGTAAAGAAATGCTAGAGGCCTTCCGCATTTTGGAAGAAGACAAGGGAATCAAAAAAGAAGACATCATCGACGCAGTAGTAGAGTCGCTTCGTTCCGCTTATCGCAGACGCTATGGTCAGTCTGACAGCGTAGCTATCGACTTCAATGAAAAGACAGGTGACTTTACTGTCTATACTGTTCGTGAAGTTGTTGATGAAGTATTTGATAGCCGTTTGGAAATCAGCTTGAAAGATGCTCTTGCCATTAATTCAGCCTATGAACTTGGTGACAAGATCAAGTTTGAAGAAGCACCAGCTGAGTTTGGTCGTGTAGCAGCCCAATCTGCTAAACAAACCATCATGGAAAAAATGCGCAAGCAAACACGTGCCATCACCTACAATACTTACAAGGAACATGAACAAGAAATCATGTCTGGTACAGTAGAACGATTTGACAACCGCTTTATCTATGTCAACCTTGGCAGCATCGAAGCCCAATTGTCAAAACAAGACCAAATCCCTGGAGAAGTTTTTGCTTCCCACGACCGTATTGAGGTTTACGTTTATAAAGTTGAAGACAACCCTCGTGGTGTCAACGTCTTTGTTAGCCGTAGCCATCCAGAAATGATCAAACGTTTGATGGAGCAAGAAATTCCAGAAGTCTACGATGGAACTGTTGAAATCATGAGCGTAGCCCGCGAAGCTGGTGACCGTACTAAAGTTGCCGTTCGTAGCCACAATCCTAACGTGGATGCTATCGGTACAATCGTTGGGCGTGGTGGTGCCAATATCAAGAAGATCACCAGCAAATTCCACCCAGCTCGTTACGATGCTAAGAGCGACCGCATGATTCCTGTCGAAGAAAACATCGACGTTATTGAGTGGGTAGCAGATCCAGCTGAGTTTATCTACAATGCTATCGCACCTGCAGAGGTTGACCAAGTTATCTTTGATGAAAATGACAGCAAACGTGCCTTGGTCGTTGTGCCTGATAACAAGCTTTCTCTTGCCATCGGTCGTCGTGGACAAAACGTTCGCTTGGCAGCTCATTTGACAGGTTACCGTATCGATATCAAGTCTGCCAGTGAATTTGAAGCTATGGAAGAAGCAGGTCAAGTGGATTACGCAGCTGCGGACGAATTGATCGAAGAATAAAAGCTGCTAGAGGAGGGAAAGATGAAAACAAGAAAAATCCCTTTGCGCAAGTCTGTTGTATCCAATGAAGTGATTGATAAGCGTGATTTGCTCCGCATTGTCAAGAACAAAGAAGGGCAAGTCTTTATCGATCCGACAGGCAAGGCCAATGGCCGAGGCGCTTATATCAAGCTAGACAATGCAGAAGCCCTAGAGGCCAAAAAGAAGAGAGTCTTTAACCGCAGCTTTAACATGGAAGTGGAAGAAAGCTTTTATGACGAGTTGATCGCCTATGTGGATCACAAAGTGAAAAGAAGAGAGTTAGGACTTGAATAAGCAAAAGATAAGCAATCTCTTGGGACTTGCTCAACGAGCAGGCCGGATCATATCAGGTGAGGAATTGGCGGTCAAGGCCATCCAAGACCAGAAAGCCAAGCTAGTCTTTCTAGCCCATGATGCTGGTCCCAATCTGACCAAGAAGATTCAAGATAAAAGTGACTATTATCAAGTAGAAGTTATAACCGTGTTTTCAACACTGGAATTAAGCATAGCAGTCGGAAAATCGAGAAAGGTTTTGGCTGTGACAGATGCTGGATTTACAAAGAAAATGAGGTCTCTTATGGAATAGAAGAGGAGGACATGATTTGTCTAAGAAAAGATTGTACGAAATCGCAAAAGAACTTGGAAAAGAAAGTAAAGAAGTTGTAGCGCGTGCAAAAGAGTTGGGCTTGGATGTGAAAAGCCACTCATCGAGCGTGGAAGCTGCTGCTGCTGAACAAATCGCAGCTAGCTTTAAACCTGCACCTGCTCCGAAGGCAGAAGCAAAACCTGCGACACCAAAAGCAAGTGTAGAAAAGAAGGCGGGAAAGCCTGCACCAGCTACACCAGCTACACCTGCAGTTCCTAAGGAAGAAAAAGTAGTGGCTGCAAGACCACAAAGTCGAAATTTCAAGGCGGAGCGTGAGGCGCGTGCCAAAGAGCAGGCAGAGCGACGCAAACAAAACAAGGGCAACAACCGTGACCAACAACAAAACGGCAACCGTCAGAAAAACGACGGCCGTAATGGTGGCAAACCTGGTCAAGGGAACCGCGACAATCGCCGTTTCAACGATCAAGGGAAAAAACCACAAGGTCAAGGGAATCGAGGCAATGATCGCCGCCAGCAGCAAGACTTCCAGTCCAAGCAAACTGGACCACGTGTTGACTTTAAAGCCCGTGCAGCAGCCCTAAAAGCAGAGCAAAATGCAGAGTACGCACGCTCAAGCGAGGAACGCTTCAAACAATCGCAAGCTGCCAAAGAAGCCTTGGCTCAAGCTAATAAACGCAAGGAGCCTGAAGAAATCTTTGAAGAAGCTGCTAAGCTAGCTGAACAAACGCAGCCAGTGGTAACAGTAGCTCCTGTAGCGAAAGAAGCGCCAGTGGATACACGTCGTAAAAAACAAGCTCGACCAGACAAAGAACGTGATGATTATGATCACGAAGAAGATGGTCCTAGAAAACAACAAAAGAATCGAAGTAGTCAAAATCAAGTGAGAAATCAAAAGAATAGCAACTGGAATAACAACAAGAAGAATAAAAAAGGCAACAAGCAAAATAACCGCAATCAGGCACCAAAACCTGTTACAGAGCGTAAGTTCCACGAATTGCCAACAGAATTTGAGTATACAGATGGTATGACTGTTGCGGAAATCGCAAAACGTATCAAACGTGAACCAGCAGAAATCGTTAAGAAACTCTTTATGATGGGTGTGATGGCCACACAAAACCAATCCTTGGATGGAGAAACCATCGAACTCCTCATGGTGGATTATGGTATCGAAGCCAAACAAAAGGTTGAAGTGGATAATGCCGATATCGAACGTTTCTTTGTCGAAGATGGATATCTCAATGAAGATGAATTGGTTGAGCGTCCACCAGTTGTAACCATTATGGGACACGTTGACCATGGTAAAACAACCCTCTTGGATACCCTTCGTAACTCTCGTGTAGCGACAGGTGAAGCGGGTGGTATCACTCAGCATATCGGTGCCTACCAAATCGTGGAAAATGGCAAGAAGATTACCTTCCTTGATACACCAGGGCACGCGGCCTTTACCTCTATGCGTGCGCGTGGTGCTTCTGTTACCGATATTACCATCTTGGTCGTTGCGGCAGATGACGGGGTTATGCCTCAGACTATCGAAGCCATCAACCACTCAAAAGCGGCCAACGTTCCAATTATCGTGGCTATCAACAAGATTGATAAACCAGGTGCCAATCCAGAACGCGTTATCGGTGAATTGGCAGAGCATGGGGTTATGTCAACAGCTTGGGGTGGAGATTCTGAATTTGTTGAAATCTCAGCTAAATTCAACCAAAATATCGATGAACTCTTGGAAACGGTCCTACTTGTGGCTGAAATCCAAGAACTCAAGGCCGACCCAACAGTGCGTGCGATCGGTACCGTTATCGAAGCTCGCTTGGATAAAGGAAAAGGTGCGGTCGCAACCCTTCTTGTTCAACAAGGTACCTTGAATGTCCAAGATCCAATCGTTGTCGGAAATACTTTCGGACGTGTCCGTGCTATGACCAATGATCTTGGTCGTCGTGTTAAGGTTGCAGGTCCATCAACGCCGGTTTCTATCACAGGTCTAAACGAAGCGCCAATGGCGGGTGACCATTTTGCTGTTTACGAAGATGAAAAATCTGCGCGTGCAGCAGGTGAAGAACGTGCGAAACGTGCCCTCATGAAACAACGTCAAGCTACCCAACGTGTCAGCCTTGAAAACCTCTTTGATACGCTTAAAGCTGGTGAGCTTAAGTCAGTTAACGTTATCATCAAGGCCGACGTACAAGGTTCAGTTGAAGCCCTTTCTGCCTCACTTCAAAAGATCGACGTAGAAGGTGTCAAAGTTACCATTGTCCACTCGGCAGTCGGTGCTATCAACGAATCTGACGTGACTCTTGCGGAAGCTTCAAATGCCTTCATCGTTGGTTTCAACGTACGCCCTACACCACAAGCTCGTCAACAAGCCGAAGCTGACGATGTAGAAATCCGTCTCCACAGCATTATCTACAAGGTTATCGAAGAGATGGAAGAAGCCATGAAAGGGATGCTTGATCCAGAATTTGAAGAAAAAGTTATCGGTGAAGCAGTTATCCGTGAAACCTTCAAGGTATCTAAAGTGGGAACCATCGGTGGATTTATGGTTATGAGTGGTAAGGTTACCCGCGACTCGAAAGTTCGTGTTATCCGTGATGGTGTCGTTATCTATGACGGTGAACTTGCAAGCTTGAAACACTACAAAGATGATGTCAAAGAAGTTACAAACGGTCGTGAAGGTGGATTGATGATTGATGGCTACAATGATATCAAGATGGATGATGTGATTGAGGCTTATGTCATGGAAGAAATCAAACGATAATAGAGAAACGATAGCCAATTTGACTCGTCGTCAACAGCGCCTTGATGAACCCTTAGTTCTATCTAAGGCTTGTTTCCTAGATTCAAATGGCTCTAGTTCCTCTATCTAATAAAAATAGCTAGGTCTGCTGGCCTAGCTTTTGGTTCAAAGTAGAGAAAGGAATATCATGGCAAATCATTTCCGTACGGATCGTGTGGGCATGGAAATCAAGCGTGAAGTCAATGAGATTTTGCAAAAGAAAGTCCGTGATCCGCGTGTCCAAGGTGTGACCATTACAGATGTTCAGATGCTGGGTGACTTGTCTGTTGCCAAGGTTTACTACACCATTTTGAGTAACCTTGCTTCGGATAACCAAAAAGCTCAAATCGGGCTTGAAAAAGCAACTGGTACCATCAAACGTGAACTTGGTCGCAATTTGAAATTGTACAAAATCCCAGATTTAACCTTCGTCAAAGATGAATCCATTGAATATGGAAATAAGATTGACGAGATGCTACGCAATCTGGATAAAAACTAAGAAAGAGGGGGTGCCCCTCTTTTTTGGTGTATGCTAATCGTCCTTGTGGTATAATATAAGCAGTAAAATCATTTTATACTCTTCGAAAATCAAATTCAAACCACGTCAGCTTCACCTTGCCGTACTTAAGTACAGCCTGCGGCTAGCTTCCTAGTTTGCTCTTTGATTTTCATTGAGTATTAGAACATACATGGAGGTCGTCATGGACAATATCATCGATGTGTCAATACCCGTTGCGGAAGTGGTGGACAAGCATCCAGAAGTCTTGGAAATCCTAGTGGAGCTGGGTTTTAAACCACTTGCTAATCCCTTGATGCGCAATACAGTCGGTCGCAAAGTATCGCTCAAACAGGGTTCGAAGCTCGAAGGAACTCCTATGGACAAGATTGTCCGCACGCTAGAAGCGAACGGCTATGAAGTGATTGGATTAGACTAATGGCAGATGAACGGATTCATATCCTACGGGATATTTTGTTAGAATTGCACAACGGCGCCTCTCCTGAGTCAGTTCAGGAGCGTTTTGATGCGACCTTTACGGGTGTTTCAGCCATCGAGATTTCCCTCATGGAACATGAGCTGATGAACTCAGACTCAGGTGTCACCTTTGAAGATGTCATGGAACTCTGTGATGTCCATGCCAATCTTTTTAAAAATGCTGTTAAGGGCGTTGAAGTGGAAGATACCGAGCATCCTGGTCACCCAGTTCGCGTCTTCAAGGATGAAAATCTGGGCCTCCGTGCAGCCTTGATTCGCATTCGGAGATTGTTAGATACCTATGAGTCTATGGAAGACGAGGAAATGCTGGCAGAGATGCGCAAGGGTTTGGTTCGTCAAATGGGGCTGTTGGGGCAATTTGACATCCACTACCAGCGCAAGGAAGAGCTCTTCTTTCCTATCATGGAGCGCTATGGTCACGATTCACCCCCTAAGGTTATGTGGGGAGTGGATGATCAGATCAGAGAACTCTTTCAGACAGCTCTAGCGACAGCCAAGTCACTGCCAGAAGTGCCGATTAGCACTGTAAAGGAAGCTTTTGAAGCTTTTGCGACAGAGTTTGAAAGTATGATTTTCAAGGAAGAGTCCATCCTCCTCATGATTCTTCTTGAGTCCTTCACTCAGGATGACTGGATTCAGATTGCGGAGGAGAGCGATGCTTACGGCTATGCCATCATCCGTCCGTCTGAGAAATGGGTTCCAGAACGCCAGAGTTTTGTTGAGGAGAAGAGTACAGAGGAGGCCGTGCAGCTAGACATGGCTGAAGGCCAAGTTCAGCAAGTTATCGATACGCCAGAAGGCCAGTTTACCATTACCTTTACCCCTAAGGAAAAGGAAGCAGTGCTGGACCGCCATAGTCAACAGGCTTTTGGGAATGGCTATCTCTCGGTCGAGCAGGCCAACCTCATCCTTAATCACCTCCCTATGGAGATTACCTTTGTCAATAAAGACGATATTTTCCAGTATTACAATGACAATACGCCAGCTGATGAGATGATTTTCAAACGGACTCCGTCCCAAGTTGGGCGCAATGTCGAGTTATGTCACCCTCCAAAATATCTGGAGAAAGTCAAAGCTATCATGCAAGGTCTTCGTGAAGGGGTCAAGGACAAGTATGAAATGTGGTTCAAGTCTGAGTCGCGAGGCAAGTTTGTCCACATCACCTATGCTGCGGTACACGATGAGAACGGGGAATTTCAAGGAGTCCTAGAGTATGTTCAGGACATTCAGCCCTACCGTGAGATTGATACGGACTACTTCCGTGGATTAGAATAAGGAGAAGCAATGAGTTACGAACAAGAATTTATGAAGGAATTTGAGGCCTGGGTTAATACCCAGATCATGATCAACGACATGGCGCACAAGGAAAGTCAAAAAGTTTACGAAGAAGACCAAGACGAGCGTGCCAAAGATGCCATGATTCGCTACGAAAGCCGCTTGGATGCCTACCAGTTTTTGCTAGGTAAGTTTGAAAACTTCAAGGCAGGCAAGGGTTTCCATGATTTGCCAGAAGGCTTGTTTGGTGAGCGAAACTACTAAAATAGTGATACTTTCTTGATTTTTTCTCAAAATCTTGATAGAATATCTTTATTAAATCCTTGTCAGAGCAGGGATTTTTTATTGAAAGGATTTTATCATGTCAAAGAAACTCCAACGTAAAAAACAATTACGAAATAGCCTTCGTCGTTCAGGTGCATTTTCAACTACAGTGACCAAAGTTGTAGAAGAGACCAAAAAAGTCGTGAAACATGCGGAAAAATCTGCCAGCCAAGCAGGAAAAGTTGTCTCTAAAAAAGTGGAACAAGCAGTAGAAGCGACCAAGGAACAAGCTCAAAAAGTGGCGAATTCAGTAGAAGATTTCGCAGCTACTTTGGGTGGCCTCTCAGTAGATCGCGCTAAGACTTTCTATGATGAAGGCATCAAGTCAGCTTCTGACTTCAAAAATTGGACTGAAAAAGAACTCCTTGCTTTGAAAGGAATCGGCCCAGCTACGATCAAGAAATTGAAAGAAAACGGCATCAAGTTCAAGTAATCTTTCTTGTCCCTTGCATTTCTGTGAAAAACTTGCTACAATAAAGCCATCAGAGGTGTTTTGAATCCCACATTTTACAGAAAGTGGCGGTGCTGAGAAGTCCACAAATGTGTCAAAACTAGTTGCTGATGGATGAAAAATGAAATAAAAGTGTCTTTGTATATCCTTCAAAGACAAGAGTTGCGGGCGTTGCCCGAAATTGGGTGGTACCGCGGATAAACACATTCGTCCCTGTCATGTAGATGGCAGGGGCGATTTTTTGTAGAAAGCGAGGGAGGAAGATGACAAGAGCAGCATTACCAGAACGAATAGAAACCGAGCGTCTCGTTTTACGAGTCCGTACAGTAGCTGATGCCGAGGATATCCATGCCTACGCTAGTCTGCCAGAGGTTGCCTATCCAGCAGGCTTTCCACCCGTCAAGAGCTTGGAAGATGAGATTTATTACCTAGAGCATATCCTTCCTGAACGCAATCAAAAGGACAATCTCCCAGCTGGCTATGGAATTGTCGTCAAGGGAACCGATAAAGTCATTGGTTCTGTTGACTTCAATCACCGTCACGAAGATGATGTTCTTGAGCTTGGATATACCTTGCACCCAGACTATTGGGGTCGAGGCCATGTACCAGAAGCCGCGCGTGCCTTGATTGATTTAGCTTTTAAAGAACTGGATCTTCATAAGATTGAATTGGTCTGCTTTGGCTACAATATCCAAAGTCAACGAGTCGCAGAAAAACTTGGCTTCACCCTCGAAGCTCGCATAAGGGACAGAAAGGATGTTCAAGGAAACCGCTGTGACAGTTTGATATATGGCTTGCTGAGGAGTGAGTGGGAGAGTTTTTAATGAGTAAGATATATTCTTGTTTTTATATGCTTTAAGGGAGACATGATGAGAAGTAGTCATAATCAAATATTAGATGCCTGGATTACAGTAGAACAATTATCAGAAGGGAATATTGAAAAAAGTGATTCTAAGTATAAGATTTTTCAAGGTGATGATTATCAATCAATATTAAAAGATTTTTTTAAACGTCAAAAATTAAAATCCAGTTCAGGGATTGCTGTTTATTGTGGAATTTTCCCTTTTCGAAAAATTATTGAAGTGTTAAGAGGCAAATACAATTTAAAAGCGACGGAGGAAGAATTGGGAAGAGCTTCTTATAAATTTACTTTTGCTCTATACTTTGATAAAGATTTGAAGTTCTTGGCTGATAAGTTTTTTTTAACCATGAGTGGGCAAATTTTCAAAAATAGGGAATTGCCTAAAGATTTTTTAATAGCAGAAAATGAGCTTCGAGAACAGTTAGGTCAGGCGTTTCTTGATGGAGAGTTCAATGAAGTTTTTAGTAAACTTCTCAAAAAGTATGAGATTTCACCAAGTGATTGCAGATATTATTTTGTTAAGAATTTCGATGACGAAATAAATTTACATTCATTTTTTCTAAAGGATTTGAAATATGCAAAATCAATTTATAATGAAAATCTCAATCGTTATTTATCAGGATCCGATTCTGTAAGGGTCAATCTGGACGGCAATAAAGAATCATCCTATTTTAATCCCAAAGATTTAGAAACTATACTTGAACCGAAAAATTATCCATTAGGAAGATTTCCTAGTAACCCTAAATATGCTCTTTCCATGATGCAACAAGTAGCTGTAAATTTAGCTTCGAATGCGGATGAAGATGTGAGAAGTGTCAATGGTCCTCCGGGAACTGGTAAAACGACACTTTTAAAAGATATTTTTGCAGATCTGGTAACGGAACAGGCGAGAATTATTAGTGAATTATCGGCTCCTAAGCTTAAAGGGAATCTAGTTTGTCATGACAAATCTGATCTTATTGCAAAATTACCAAAAGAAATTGCAGAAAAGGGAATCGTAGTTGCAAGTTCTAATAATGGTGCTGTTAAAAATATTGTTAATGAATTACCCCAAAGAAAAGAAATTTATCAGAAATTAAATTGGTTAGATGAATTAAAGAAAATTGATTATTTTGCTGAAATCAGTAATGATTTATTGTTAGAAGATGAAGATGTTTCTAACGACAAAAAATATTGGGGATTGTTTTCGATAGAAGGTGGAAAAAAACAGAATAGAGACCGTCTGCAAAATGTTTTAAAAGCAATACGACAAGAGTTGAATTCGGCTAAATTTCAATCGAATCCATCAGTATACGAAGAGTTTAAAATTCAATATCAGAAGCTATTTGATAAAAGAGAAAAGATGCAAGATATAGCAGATAAGATTCGATTGCATGTAAAATTGAAAAATGCTTACCAGCAGGTTGAGATAGAGTTTCATCAGGATGATGCCCAAAGACGTTCAGAACTATCTAAAATACGGGATAAACATATTCAATTAGAAAATAGTAAAAAGGAAATAGAATCTGAGCTGTTTGAGCATGAGCGTCTTATTTCTATGTTAAATGTTAACAAACAGATAGCAGCACAAGATGTTGAGTTGATAAAATTACAAGCTCCACGTTTCTTATGGTTAAAAAGACTTTTCACACCATCGAAATTAGATACTTATTTTACGAGATTGAATCAAGCGAATGAAAGTCTAAAAGCAGAACTGAAGAAAGTACATGATGAAAGTCAATATTGCCACGGTTTGCAAAAAGAGATAAAAATGCATGAACTTGAATTAAATCAATTGAGTCAAAGGCAACAGAGGTATAATGAATGGAAATCTAAACAAGAAGATAAATTAATTCGTCATCAGGAAAAAATTTTGAAATTACAATCGGAACTTGCTACATACCCTGTTAAAAAGTTGAATTTTTCTGTTCCATATGAAGAACTACAAGTATCAAATTTTTGGTTTGATGATGACTATCGAGAAGAGCAGAGTCGTTTGTTTATTAAAGCACTGGCAGTTAGGAAGCAATTTATATATGACAATAAAAAGCATTTTGAAAAAGCATTATGGATTTGGGAGAAGCCTCAAAACTATTCAATGAGAGATAATGCTAGTGATTTATATAAAGCTGCGTGGGATTGGGTCAATTTCACTGTTCCAGTTATTAGTACAACTTTTGCAAGCTTTAATTCCATGTTTCGGTGTTTGCCTGAAAATAGTATCGGTAATGTATTTATTGATGAAGCTGGTCAGGCATTACCTCAAGCAAGTGTGGGGGCTATTTTTAGAAGTAAACGTATTATGGCTGTTGGAGATCCTTCTCAAATACAACCAGTACAGACTATGGATAAAAATATTTTAGGATTTTTAGCACAGCACCACAAGATAGCTTTTAAATATCTTGTATCATCAACGCAAGAATTGATGGATTCTGCTAGTAGATATGGTTTTAAAAAACAAGATGGGACATGGATAGGACTTCCTCTCTGGGTTCATCGTCGTTCTAGTGATCCGATGTTCAGTATTTCCAATAAAATTTCTTATGATAATTTAATGGTTCAAGGAAAGGAAGAAGCTCGAGGTCTGGGAGAATGGTTTGACGTTGGTGGAGGTGCTAAGGATAAATTTGTTCCTGAGCAAGCTGATTATTTGAAAGAAGTGTTGCAGAAAAGACATGAGGAATTTGATGATATTTATGTTATTACTCCTTTTAAAAATGTATCGGTTCAACTAGCAAAAGAACTAGATAAAATTGGTTTCACAAAGCGGGAAAATGGAAAACCTATAAATGTAGGGACGGTACATACTTTCCAAGGAAAAGAAAATAAGATTGTATATTTTGTGCTTGGAGCAGATAATATGAGTGAGGGGGCTGCTCGCTGGGCTGTCTCTGAACCCAATATTTTAAACGTTGCAACGACTAGAGCTAAAGAAGAGTTTTATATTATTGGGAATAAATCTCTTTACAAAGCCATACAGAGCCCTATTATAAGAGATACTATTGATATTTTAGATGCTTATCAAAGTAGCTTAGAAATTAACTAGAAAGGACAAACACATGTCTAAACAACTTTCACCTAAATACAATCCAGCCGAGGTTGAGGCTGGTCGTTACCAAAAATGGCTTGATGCCGATGTTTTCAAGCCTTCAGGCGATAAAAAGGCTAAGCCTTATTCGATCGTTATTCCACCACCAAACGTAACTGGTAAGCTTCACCTTGGTCATGCTTGGGATACGACTCTTCAGGATATCATCATCCGTCAAAAACGCATGCAAGGTTTTGATACGCTTTGGCTTCCAGGTATGGACCACGCGGGGATTGCCACTCAGGCTAAGGTTGAGGAGCGCTTGCGCGGTGAGGGTATTAGCCGTTATGATCTCGGTCGTGAAAAATTCCTCGACAAGGTTTGGGAATGGAAAGACGAATATGCCACTACCATCAAGGAACAATGGGGCAAGATGGGGCTCTCTGTAGACTACTCTCGTGAGCGTTTCACTCTTGATGAAGGTTTGTCAAAAGCCGTTCGCAAGGTCTTTGTGGACCTCTACAAGAAAGGTTGGATCTACCGTGGTGAGTTTATCATCAACTGGGACCCAGCAGCTCGCACAGCCCTTTCTGATATCGAGGTGATCCACAAGGACGTGGAAGGTGCCTTCTACCACATGAACTACATGCTAGAAGACGGTTCACGCGCCCTTGAAGTTGCGACAACTCGTCCTGAGACCATGTTTGGGGACGTTGCGGTTGCGGTCAATCCAGAAGACCCACGCTACAAGGACTTGATTGGTAAAAATGTCATCCTTCCAATCGCTAATAAATTGATTCCAATCGTTGGAGACGAACACGCAGATCCTGAATTTGGTACTGGTGTCGTGAAAATCACGCCTGCCCATGATCCAAACGACTTCTTGGTTGGTCAACGCCACAACTTACCACAAGTTAACGTCATGAACGATGACGGAACCATGAACGACTTGGCCTTTGAATTTGCAGGCATGGATCGTTTTGAAGCTCGTAAGGCAGTCGTTACTAAGTTGGAAGAAATCGGTGCCCTCGTTAAAATCGAAAAACGTGTTCACAGTGTTGGTCATTCAGAGCGTACAGGTGTCGTAGTGGAGCCACGCTTGTCTACGCAATGGTTCGTGAAGATGGACCAATTGGCCAAGAATGCCATTGCCAACCAAGACACAGAAGACAAGGTAGAATTTTACCCACCTCGTTTCAACGATACCTTCCTTCAATGGATGGAAAATGTCCACGACTGGGTAATCTCTCGTCAGCTCTGGTGGGGTCACCAAATCCCTGCTTGGTACAATGCTGAGGGTGAAATGTACGTCGGTGAAGAAGCTCCAGAAGGTAACGGATGGACTCAGGACGAAGATGTCTTGGATACTTGGTTCAGTTCAGCCCTTTGGCCATTCTCAACTATGGGCTGGCCAGATGTCGACTCAGAAGACTTCAAACGTTACTTCCCGACTTCAACCTTGGTAACAGGTTACGACATCATCTTCTTCTGGGTGTCTCGTATGATCTTCCAATCCTTGGAATTCACTGGTCGTCAGCCATTTCAAAACGTCCTGATTCACGGTCTCATTCGTGACGAGCAAGGACGTAAGATGTCTAAATCTCTCGGTAACGGGATTGACCCGATGGATGTTATCGAGAAATACGGTGCCGATGCCCTTCGTTGGTTCCTTTCAAACGGTTCTGCACCAGGGCAAGACGTGCGCTTCTCTTACGAGAAAATGGATGCTTCATGGAACTTCATTAACAAGATCTGGAATATCTCTCGCTATATCCTCATGAACAATGAAGGCTTGGCCCTTGAGCAAGCAACTGCCAATGTCGAAAAAGTTGTCAACAAGGAAGCTGGAAATGTCACAGACCGCTGGATTCTCCACAACCTCAATGAAACGATCGGCAAAGTTACTGAAAACTTTGACAAGTTTGAGTTTGGTGTGGCTGGACACATCCTCTACAACTTCATCTGGGACGAGTTTGCGGACTGGTATGTTGAGTTGACTAAGGAAGTCCTTTATAGCGATAATGAAGAAGAGAAAGTCATCACACGTTCTGTTCTCCTTTATACTTTGGACAAGATTCTTCGTCTCCTTCACCCAATCATGCCATTCGTGACAGAGGAAATCTTTGGACAAATCTCAGAAGGCTCTATCGTGACAGCGGAATACCCAACTGTCAACCCAGCCTTTGAAGACCTTGCTGCCCACACTGGTGTGGAAAGTCTCAAAGACTTGATCCGTGCTGTTCGGAATGCGCGTGCGGAAGTAAACGTAGCACCAAGCAAGCCTATCACAATCCTTGTTAAGACAAGCGATAGCGACTTGGAAGCCTTCTTTAACAGCAATGTCAACTACATCAAACGCTTCACAAATCCAGAACACTTGGAAATCGCATCAAACATCCCTGCACCTGAACTCGCTATGTCAAGCGTCATCACAGGAGCAGAAATCTACTTGCCACTGGCAGACCTTCTCAATGTCGAAGAAGAATTGGCTCGTCTCGACAAGGAACTGGCTAAATGGCAAAAAGAACTGGATATGGTCGGCAAGAAGCTCTCTAACGAACGCTTCGTAGCCAATGCCAAACCAGAAGTCGTCCAAAAAGAACGCGACAAACAAGCCGACTACCAAGCGAAATACGATGCGACTGTCGCACGTATTGATGAGATGAAGAAGTTGGTGAAATAAACTATAAACCTCGGCAATTTGCTGAGGTTTTTGGTATAATTAAAACATCACTAATAATGAGGTTTTAGTATGACTATAAAAGTATATTCCATTGATGAAGTTATTGAAGAGCGGACACTCGATCAAGAAAAGGTAAAAAACATCCGAAAGTTGTTTAATTTTTTGATAGGTGATCAAAGATCTCATCTGGCCGTAAAGTGTATTTTACCTCCTGAAAAACAAACAAACACTTCAGTATTGTTTGAATTTAAAAATCATAGTCCTAAAGACAATTTTGATTTTAAAAAATTTGCTGATAAATTATTGTCAGCAGAAACGAATGAGGATGGGAAAAGAAATAAAACGATTAGAACAGGTATACTGTTTATTGAGCAAATTGGTAGTCATATTAAGTTGATAAAGTTAGAATCGACGAATGCAATTGATCCTGAAACATTTGCTATTAGACAAGATTTAGGATTAGATAATAGTTACTACAAGATTTGTATTTTTGAGAATAATTTTGATAATGTAACCATTATTGATAAAAGTAATACTGCGGCTAAATTTTGGTATAATAAATTTTTGGATTTAAAACTTTTTAGAGATAGTGATACTAATACTGACACATTGATTAAATTTATTAATAATAACTTATTATTTTCTGAAGAAGTTATAAATAGAGAAAACTATGAAGAAGTTAAAGAGTTATCATTAGAATATATTTTTGAAAGTATTTCTTTTGACAAGGTTGAACTAACTAATAAATTAGTTCAAAATAATTTGTTGGATACAAATGATGAAACTGAGATTTTTTCTGAAAGATCATTGGATTTAGATTCAGAATTTGATATATCTAAGAAAATGATTGTTAAACATTTTAAAAAATCTTTACAAATATCTGATATAACGAGTATTTATACGGATAATATTATTGAGATGAAAGATAGGCAAGAAGTAGAATATAATGGAGATACAGGTAAGTTAGAGTTGGATATTCAAGATAGGTATCGCTCTCAAGTTTTACAAAATCTTGGTATAGACGAATGACTAATATAGTAAAAAAATGGCAAAATACTGTTGCGATTATAGATTTAAATTCTCCTTTACAGCAAATTTTTGAATCAAATCAGATTGGTGTCCATAAGCATGATGGCCACTATATCTACAATGATAGAAATACTTGGATTTTTGAAGAAGAGTTTATAGATACACCAAGTCATAATTTACAACAAATTTTTGATAAATTATGCATTAAAGATTATGATAATATACAATGCTTTGATTCGACAACTAATACATTTAATGTGGTTACTGTATCTGATGCTGAAGACTACTTGAAAATTATTAGTTTGAATATTATTCGTGGTGTAGGATATGAAAAGTTAAAAATTTCGTTAGAACTTTTGTCCGAAGGAAAATATAGTTCTAAAAGTGATCGGGTACGCCATCTTATAAACATATATGTATTATTTCTTTTAGCTAATCGAACAAAGAGACAACAAAATAGACTGGAATTTACTTTTGAAGGAGATTTAGATTCTTTTGTCTTTGAAACTGAATTTGGAAAAGGAAATTTTACTGATGGGTTATTAGAAATTTATGAATGGATTGTTAATGAACAAGAATATAGTGAAGCTTATAAAGTAAAGTTGCAGATTGTTCGAAGTTTAATTCTAAAACAAAAAAAACTCGATGAATTGGACTTAATTAAAAATCAAGCAGAATCTATTTTTAATAGAATCGTTAGTGGAAAAACAGACCATTATTTCGAACTCCAAAATAATTTAAAAGATGACTTTATAAAAATTTCGACTATGATTAGTGAATCTAATTCACGTTTAAATACGAAATTATTTGGTTGGTTAACGGCTTTTTCTTTGATTATTTTTGATTTTATAAAAAAGAGTGATGGTCAAAGTATATTTGGAAGAATTGTTTGTTCAACTTCAGAAAAAACTAATGTATTGTTATTACTTTTGATTATGGCTTTGTTAATCATCATGATAATGTTTAATTTAGATATTAGAAATATTAGAAAACAATATCAATGTTTAAAAGATCTTTATGTGAATCAAATGTTTATTTCTAAGGAAGAATTTAACAAATTCATCAAGAAGCCATTGTATCGTAACATGTATAACTTATTATTACTAAGCTTGTTAATTATACTTGTTATAAGATTGTTAATCCCTATGAAATATGGTTGTTTTCAATACAGTTTAATATAGAGTTTCCTTTTTAATATATTTTAGAAAGTAGCTTACCACATGAAAATTCAGTCAATTCATGCCCGTACACCCCTCCATCGCTCCTATCGGCTGGGTAGCAAAGAAATAAAAAGTCCTGTCACTTTCTCCCATTTAACCTTTGACTATTCCGCAAAATTATCGTACAATAAAGAGTACATGATAAAATGAGGTCAGAGTCTATTCGCTCTGGCGATAGTAGTAAAAATGAGGAGAAACGCTTTGGAATTAGAAGTATTTGCTGGGCAAGAAAAAAGTGAACTATCTATGATTGAGGTAGCGCGTGCTATCTTGGAAATTCGTGGTCGCGATCATGAGATGCATTTTAGCGATCTTGTAAACGAAATTCAAAACTACCTTGGAACATCAAACAGCGATATCCGCGAAGCCTTGCCTTTGTTCTACACGGAGTTGAACTTTGACGGTAGCTTCATCTCACTTGGGGACAACAAATGGGGTCTTCGTTCATGGTATGGTGTGGACGAAATCGACGAAGAAATCATCGCTCTTGAAGAAAGTGACGACGATGAAGTGGCACCAAAAGCTAAGAAAAAACGTGTCAATGCCTTTATGGATGGTGATTCAGATGCCATTGACTACAATGCGGATGATCCAGAAGACGAAGATGCATACGAAGCAGATCCAGCTCTTTCATACGATGATGAAAATCCAGATGATGAGAAAAATGAAGTGGAAGCTTACGATGCAGAAATCAATGAAATCGCCCCTGATGACTTGGGTGAAGACGTGGATCTCAACGAAGAAGACGATGAGTTTTCTGACGATGACGCTGAAACGAGTGAAGAAGAGTAAAAGACTTCACAAAGGAGATCGCCTGATCTCCTTTTTTGTTCCTTGAGCAGGTCATCCGTTGGGATGCGGATCTTTAATTTGTTTTCTGAAAACAATCTCCTTTTTTCATCTTTTACCAATTCGGGTTGACAAATGTTCTGCTTTAAGGTATTATATTGTTCGGGCACCTCTTTTAGAGGTCGGGGCTCCCTAGTTACTAGGGAGCTATTTTTGTTTTTCAGGAAGTTTTCTTGAAAAGTCGTTATTCATAAGGGTCTTGTTTTCGATTTCCCCTCGTAGTTAACAAGACCTTGAGCATTTTAGAAAGAGGAATCTATGTCTACGAAATATATTTTTGTAACTGGTGGTGTGGTGTCGTCTATTGGGAAAGGGATTGTCGCAGCAAGTCTAGGCCGTCTCTTGAAAAATCGTGGTCTAAAAGTAACTATTCAGAAGTTTGACCCTTATATCAATATCGATCCGGGAACCATGAGCCCTTACCAGCACGGAGAAGTCTTTGTGACAGATGATGGGGCTGAGACCGATTTGGACTTGGGTCACTATGAACGTTTCATCGATATCAATCTTAACAAATATTCCAACGTGACAACTGGGAAAATTTACAGTGAAGTTCTTCGCAAGGAACGCCGTGGTGAGTACCTTGGGGCAACTGTTCAGGTCATTCCTCATATCACAGATGCTTTGAAAGAAAAAATCAAGCGTGCTGCTGTAACGACCGACTCTGATGTCATTATCACAGAGGTTGGTGGAACCGTTGGAGATATCGAGTCCTTGCCATTTCTAGAGGCCCTTCGTCAGATGAAGGCAGATGTGGGGGCAGATAATGTCATGTACATCCATACAACCTTGCTTCCTTATCTCAAGGCTGCTGGTGAGATGAAGACCAAGCCAACTCAACATTCTGTAAAAGAATTGCGTGGTTTGGGAATCCAGCCAAATATGTTAGTCATTCGTACGGAGAAATCAGCTGGTCAAGGAATTAAAAATAAACTTGCTCAGTTCTGTGACGTGGCACCAGAAGCCGTTATAGAGTCTTTGGATGTCGAACACCTTTACCAAATTCCATTGAATTTGCAGGCGCAAGGCATGGACCAAATTGTTTGTGACCATTTGAAATTAGACGCACCAGTAGCAGATATGACAGAGTGGTCAGCCATGGTGGATAAGGTCATGAACCTGAAAAAACAAGTTAAAATTTCTCTTGTCGGTAAGTATGTTGAGTTGCAAGATGCCTACATCTCTGTGGTTGAAGCCTTGAAACACTCTGGTTATGCCAACGACGCAGAAGTTAAAATCAATTGGGTCAATGCCAATGATGTGACAGCAGAGAATGTGGCAGAGCTTTTGTCTGATGCGGACGGAATCATTGTGCCAGGAGGTTTTGGCCAACGTGGTACGGAAGGAAAAATTCAAGCCATCCGTTATGCGCGTGAGAATGATGTTCCAATGTTGGGTGTCTGCTTGGGAATGCAGTTGACTTGTATCGAGTTTGCTCGTCACGTTTTAGGTCTTGAAGGTGCCAATTCTGCAGAACTTGCACCAGATACAAAATACCCTATCATTGATATCATGCGTGATCAGATTGATGTGGAGGATATGGGGGGGACCCTTCGTTTGGGACTTTATCCATCTAAGTTAAAACGTGGTTCTAAGGCAGCAGCTGCTTACCATAATCAAGAAGTGGTGCAACGCCGTCACCGTCACCGTTATGAGTTTAACAACGCCTTTCGTGAACAGTTTGAAGCAGCAGGCTTTGTCTTTTCAGGAGTTTCTCCAGACAATCGTTTGGTAGAAATTGTGGAGATTCCTGAGAATAAATTTTTTGTGGCTTGTCAGTATCACCCTGAACTTTCCAGCCGTCCAAACCGTCCAGAAGAACTCTACACCGCCTTTGTTACAGCAGCAGTTGAAAATAGTAACTAGTTATCTTCTAATCTCTGAGAGCAATCTCAGAGGTTTTTAAATCCATTCAGGAAATTCTTGTTAACTCAGGCGCTTGGCGATAAGAATCCGAAGTTTTCTTTTCTCACTGAGGGAAGTGATTTTCCTTGCTCGTATACGGCTTCCCTATTTGTCCTAGAGCCCTTTTTGTGTTACAATGAATGGTATGAAAGCTAAGAAATTATGGATGACTGGCTTGACTGTGGCTGGTCTAAGTGCCCTCGCTTTGGGTGCCAAAAAAGCAGCAGATAACCACAAACTGATGAAGACGCAAGAAGAGTTGACCGCTATCGTGCGCGAACTTTTCTCAGATATGGGTGAGATTGCGACTATCTATGTTCAAGTCTACGAAAGTAGCCTAGAGCGACTCGTCGGAGGAGTCGTTTTCGAGGATGGTCGTCACTATACCTTTGTCTATGAAAATGAAGACCTGGTCTATGAGGAGGAAGCCTTATGATTACTCCCGATAGTATAGAAGAACTAGCAGGTTTTGTCGAGCAAGATGGCAAGAAGGTCTTCCTTTTTGTGGCGGACTGGTGTGGCGATTGTCGTTATATCTATCCATCCTTGCCAGAGATTGAGGAGACCAATCCAGAGTTCACCTTTATTCGAGTGGACCGAGACCAGTATCTGGATCTGGCTAAACTCTGGGATGTGTACGGCATTCCTAGTCTTGTTGTTTTAGAAAAGGACAAGGAAATCGGCCGATTTGTCAATCGCGACCGTAAAAGTAAGGAAGAAATTAACGACTTTTTAGCAGGACTGAAATAGGAGAAAAAGGAAAGAATGATTTTTACATATAACAAAGAACATGTCGGCGATGTCCTTATGGTCATCGTGAAAA
The DNA here is from genome assembly GCF_901543815.1 of Streptococcus oralis. Lineage (GTDB taxonomy): Bacteria > Bacillota > Bacilli > Lactobacillales > Streptococcaceae > Streptococcus > Streptococcus oralis_CM. The sequence continues at coordinate 1,556,228 of NZ_CABEIU010000002.1, read as the reverse complement.
ATAGCGGCGATGCCAAACTGGACGTGGAGCGCAAAGGCAAGGTAGCCCGTGTTTTCCTCAAAGAAAATGGAGAAACAGTGGCTTGGAATATTTTCGAAGTTTCAAGTTTGTTTGAAATTGCAGAGCGCGGTCAAGTCTTTTTGACAGATGAGCAAGTAGAACGTTTGAACCAAGAATTGCGGGTGGAAGGCTTTGCAGAAGAGATTGTCAATGACAAAGAACCTAAGTTTGTTGTTGGTGAAATTGTCGAGATGGTAGCTCATCCTGATAGTGACCACCTCAATATCTGCCAAGTTGCAGTCGCAAGTGACAAGACAGTGCAAATCGTTGCAGGGGCTCCCAATGCGCGTGTCGGATTGAAAACAATTGTTGCTCTTCCAGGAGCGATGATGCCAAAAGGTAATCTCATTTTTCCAGGTGAACTTCGTGGCGAAAAGAGTTTTGGCATGATGTGTAGCCCTCGTGAATTGCATCTACCAAATGCTCCGCAAAAACGTGGGATTATTGAATTATCAGAAGACCAAGTTATCGGAACACCATTCGACCCAGCCAAACACTGGACTGCCTAGGAAATTGTCGGTATTTGATAGACCAGATAGAGGGGGATAAGATGGCGAAAAATGTAGTGATTACAGGAGCGACCTCAGGAATCGGTGAAGCGATTGCGCGTGCTTATCTGGAGCAGGGGGAGAATGTCGTTCTAACAGGGCGACGGACAGACAGACTAGAAGCCCTCAAGTCGAAGTTTGCAGAAACTTTTCCAAATCAAACAGTTTGGATCTTTCCACTGGATGTGACGGATATGGCTATGGTAAAGACTGTCTGCTCCGATATTCTTGATGCTATAGGGCAGATTGATATCTTGGTCAATAACGCTGGACTAGCTCTTGGCTTGGCTCCCTATCAAGACTATGAAGAATTGGATATGCTGACCATGTTGGATACCAATGTCAAGGGTTTGATGGCAGTCACTCGCTGTTTCTTGCCTTCTATGGTAGCAGCCAATCAAGGTCATATTATCAATATGGGATCGACCGCAGGAATCTATGCCTATGCTGGGGCAGCTGTTTACTCAGCCACCAAGGCTGCTGTCAAGACTTTTTCAGATGGTTTGCGAATTGATACCATTGCAACAGATATCAAGGTGACTACCATTCAACCAGGGATTGTCGAAACAGATTTCTCTACAGTTCGTTTTCATGGTGACAAAGAGCGTGCTGCCACAGTCTATCAGGGAATTGAGGCCCTGCAAGCTCAGGATATTGCAGATACAGTGATCTATGTGACCAGTCAGCCTCGTCGTGTGCAGATTACAGATATGACCATTATGGCCAATCAACAGGCAACAGGTTTCATGGTTCATAAAAAATAAAAAATTTTCTCGAAAAGTTACAATTTTCTGTAACTTTTTTTGATTTCCTGCGAATAGATAAGTAGGAGGAAGAAAATATGTATAATAAAGTTATTCTTATTGGGCGCTTGACGTCTACACCAGAATTGCACAAAACCAACAATGACAAGTCAGTAGCGCGAGCAACTATCGCTGTGAACCGTCGTTACAAAGACCAAAATGGCGAACGCGAAGCTGATTTTGTTAATCTTGTTCTTTGGGGGAAATTGGCTGAAACCTTGGCAAGCTACGCAACTAAAGGTAGTCTTATCTCTGTGGATGGAGAACTTCGTACCCGTCGCTTTGAGAAAAATGGCCAGATGAACTATGTGACTGAAGTTCTTGCCACAGGATTCCAACTTTTAGAAAGCCGTGCCCAACGTGCCATGCGTGAAAATAACGCAGGACAGGATTTGGCAGACTTGGTTTTGGAAGAGGAAGAATTGCCATTCTAAGCATTGAAAAGTCTGAGTTAGTCTCAGGCTTTTTTATATTGAGAAAGTCAGACTTTTTTCTTGACTATTTCTGACCAAGTGATACAATAGAACTATGAATTAGCACTCAGATACAAAGAGTGCTAATAATATGTAGTTCATTATGGAGGAAAACAGATGTTGAAACCATTAGGAGACCGTGTGGTCTTGAAAATCGAAGAAAAAGAACAAACTGTTGGAGGCTTTGTCCTTGCGGGCTCAGCCCAAGAAAAAACAAAAACAGCCCAAGTTGTAGCTACTGGACAAGGTGTTCGTACCTTGAACGGTGACTTGGTAGCTCCAAGCGTGAAGCCTGGAGACCGTGTCTTAGTTGAAGCCCACGTAGGTATTGATGTCAAAGATGGCGATGAAAAGTACATCATCGTTGGCGAAGCTAACATTTTGGCTATCATTGAAGAATAGAAGGAGAAAGTAAGTATGTCAAAAGAAATTAAATTTTCATCTGATGCTCGTTCAGCTATGGTCCGTGGTGTCGATATCCTTGCAGATACTGTTAAAGTAACCTTGGGACCAAAAGGTCGTAATGTTGTATTGGAAAAATCATTTGGTTCACCATTGATTACCAATGACGGTGTGACCATTGCCAAAGAAATCGAGTTGGAAGACCATTTTGAAAATATGGGTGCCAAATTGGTATCAGAAGTAGCTTCAAAAACCAATGATATCGCAGGTGACGGAACGACAACCGCAACTGTCTTGACCCAAGCTATCGTCCGTGAAGGAATCAAAAACGTCACTGCAGGTGCCAATCCAATCGGCATTCGTCGAGGGATTGAAGCAGCGGTTGCCGCAGCTGTAGAAGCCTTGAAAAACAATGCCATTCCAGTTGCTAATAAAGAAGCCATCGCTCAGGTTGCTGCTGTATCCTCTCGTTCTGAGAAAGTCGGTGAATACATTTCTGAAGCCATGGAAAAAGTTGGCAAAGATGGAGTCATCACTATTGAAGAATCACGTGGTATGGAAACAGAGCTTGAAGTCGTTGAAGGAATGCAGTTTGACCGCGGTTATCTATCACAGTACATGGTGACGGATAGCGAAAAAATGGTGGCTGATCTTGAAAATCCATACATTTTGATTACTGACAAGAAGATTTCCAATATCCAAGAAATCTTGCCGCTTCTAGAAAGTATTCTTCAAAGCAATCGTCCACTCTTGATTATTGCGGATGATGTAGATGGCGAAGCTCTTCCGACTCTAGTATTGAATAAGATTCGTGGAACCTTCAACGTAGTAGCAGTTAAGGCACCTGGCTTTGGTGATCGTCGTAAAGCGATGCTTGAAGATATCGCTATCTTGACAGGCGGAACTGTTATCACAGAAGATCTTGGCCTTGAGTTGAAGGACGCTACTATTGAGGCGCTTGGTCAAGCAGCGAGAGTAACTGTGGACAAAGATAGCACGGTTATCGTAGAAGGTGCTGGAAATCCTGAAGCTATTTCTCACCGTGTTGCGGTTATCAAGTCTCAAATCGAAACAACAACTTCTGAATTTGACCGTGAAAAATTGCAAGAACGCTTGGCTAAATTGTCAGGTGGTGTCGCAGTCATCAAGGTTGGAGCTGCAACTGAAACTGAGTTGAAAGAAATGAAACTCCGCATCGAAGATGCCCTCAACGCTACTCGTGCAGCCGTTGAAGAAGGAATCGTTGCAGGTGGTGGAACTGCTCTTGTCAATGTCATTCCAGCCGTAGCTGATTTGGAATTGACAGGAGATGAAGCGACAGGACGCAATATTGTTCTCCGTGCCTTGGAAGAGCCTGTTCGTCAAATCGCCCACAATGCGGGATTCGAAGGTTCTATTGTTATTGACCGCTTGAAGAATGCTGAAGTTGATACAGGCTTCAACGCAGCAACTGGCGAGTGGGTTAATATGATTGAAGAAGGAATCATTGACCCAGTTAAGGTTAGTCGTTCTGCCCTTCAAAATGCAGCCTCTGTAGCTAGCTTGATTTTAACAACAGAAGCAGTCGTAGCCAATAAACCAGAACCAGCAGCCCCAGCCCCAGCAATGGATCCAAGCATGATGGGCGGGATGATGTAAAAGCAACTTATAAAAAACACAAAAGGAGGGAACATACATCCTTCCTTTTAAGGTTTTTTCTTCTAAATAGATTTGAGCTCTCCTAACTTATATGATAAAATAAGACTAGAAGAAGGAGAAGAACATGATTGATGTAGAAGAAATTCTGAGCAAGATGAATCCCAATCAGAAGATTAATTATGACCGTGTTATGCAAAAAATGGTTCAAGTTTGGGAGAAAAATGAGCAACGTCCCACTATTCTCATGCATGTTTGCTGTGCTCCTTGTAGTACCTACACCCTAGAGTATCTGACCAAGTACGCTGATGTGACCATCTATTTTGCCAATTCCAATATCCATCCCAAGGTAGAATACCACAAGCGGGCTTACGTCACCAAGAAATTTGTCAGTGATTTCAATGAGCGAACAGGAAATACGGTCCAGTATTTAGAAGCCCCGTATGAACCAAATGAATACCGGAAGTTAGTCAGAGGACTGGAAGAAGAACCTGAAGGCGGTGACCGTTGCAAGGTTTGTTTTGACTACCGTTTGGACAAAACAGCACAGGTAGCTATGGACTTGGGCTTTGACTACTTTGGTTCAGCTTTGACCATCAGTCCTCATAAGAATTCTCAAACCATCAACAGCATCGGAATCGATGTGCAAAAGATTTACACCACCCACTATCTTCCAAGTGATTTCAAGAAAAATCAAGGCTACAAGCGCTCGGTAGAGATGTGCGAGGAGTATGATATCTATCGTCAATGTTATTGTGGATGCGTCTATGCAGCTCAAGCTCAGAACATTGATCTTGTTCAGGTTAAGAAGGATGCCACGGCTTTCTTGTTGGATAAGGATGTTGAAAAAGACTATTCCCATATCAAGTTTACTGTTACTAAATTAGATATATAGAAATCAACCCAGCTGAAAAGCTGGGTTTTTCAAATAAAAAACCAGGGCTCTCACCCCAGTTTGACAACTTTACCGATTCTTTAGTTCTATGTAGCGTTTGTACCAAATGTTGACATAGGCCTCTGAGAAAGGACCACGTCCATTGTTGATCCAATCAACAAGGATTTTAACATGCTCTTTCAAAATATAGTCTAAATCATCAGAATACTTCATTTTGCGTTTATGGCGCTCGTACTCTTCAACGTCCAAGAGACGCTTTTCACCATCAGTGAAAACCTTGACATCCAAATCATAATCAATGTATTTCAGGGCTTCCTCATCTAGATAGTAGGGGCTGGCCATATTGCAATAGTAGGAAATCCCATTATCACGAATCATAGCAATGATATTAAACCAATATTTTTTGTGAAAGTAAACAATAGCCGGCTCTCGAGTCACCCAACGACGACCGTCACTTTCGGTAACAAGTGTGTGGTCGTTGACGCCGATAATAGCGTTCTCTGTTGTTTTTAGTACCATGGTGTCCCGCCAAGTACGGTGGAGACTCCCATCATGCTTATAACTTTGAATTGTAATAAAGTCGCCTTCTTTTGGAAGTTTCATAACTAACCAACTTTCTACAATTTATAAGTTTATCGTCTACTATTATATCATAAATTGGTCTAATTTTTTTGAATTTTACATGAAAATGTTAAAGATATTCTCTGAGAGCGCTCGCTATATCCGAAAAATCATAGCCCTTTCTAGCCAAAACTTGAGTCAATCGTTGCTTTAGTTCGTAACCTTCATATTTGCGAGCGTATTTAGTATATTGTTTGTCTAGCTCTTTGAAAATGAGTTCCTGAGTCGTTTCTTGGTCAACTTGACTATCCAAGTCGTCAAAGGCATTTTTAGCAGCAGAATAGGAGAAGCCTTTGTTCGTCAAGCTTTGAATGATCTTATCCTGCAAGGCACGAGCGGGAAGCTTTTCCGTGTATTTTTTAAGAAGTTTTTCTGCAACACGTTGAGCAACCTCTGAAAAATCAAAATCCTTTAAAACATCTTCAATAGTTGATTTAGCAACTCCTTTTTGAGTAAGTTTCTGAGCTAGCACATAAGGCCCCTTATCTCCAGAAAGTTGATTGGTATTGATGATAGAGTAGGCATACTGACGATCATTAATCCAGTTATCTTCTTTTAGATTAGCGATAACTTGACTAACGATTGTATCTTCAATATCATACTTGTCCAGATACTCTCGCACTTCTTTTTCAGTACGGGCCTTGAAGGATAGATAGTAGAGAGCAAGATTTTTGCCATAAGAAAACTGGGCAAAGTCCTGAATCTCGGTCAGTTCCTCTTTGCTAATGACCTTATCTCGAGACAGCATAAAACGGACAATGGTATCTTCAGTGATATAAGAGGTTTGCTGATGATCTAGCTCCATCAGGTAGAGGCGTTTTTTCTTTTCAAGTTTTGTGATTTTCATAGTTCTATTATACCCTAAAATGTGATAAGATAGGGGTATGAATCTAAAAGTCAAACAAAAAATACCTTTAAAAATTAAGCGGATGGGCATCAATGGTGAGGGAATCGGTTTCTACCAGAAAACCCTCGTTTTTGTGCCAGGCGCCCTCAAAGGAGAAGACATCTATTGTCAGATTACTTCTATTAAAAGAAACTTTGTTGAAGCCAAATTGCTAAAGGTTAATAAGAAATCTAAATTTCGAGTCGTACCGGCTTGTACGATTTATAATGAATGTGGCGGTTGCCAAATCATGCACCTCCACTACGATAAACAGTTAGAGTTCAAAACGGATTTGCTCCACCAAGCTCTGAAAAAATTTGCTCCTGCAGGATATGAAAGCTATGAAATCCGTCCAACTATCGGAATGCAGGAACCAAAGTACTACCGTGCTAAGTTGCAATTTCAAACTCGGAAATTTAAAAATCAGGTCAAGGCAGGTTTGTATGCGCAAAACTCTCATTATCTTGTAGAATTGAAAGACTGTTTGGTACAAGATAAGGAAACCCAAGTGATTGCGAATCGCCTAGCTGAACTTCTCACTTATCATCAAATTCCCATCACCGATGAGAGAAAATCGCTAGGTGTTCGCACCATTATGGTGCGTCGTGCAAGAAAAACGGGTCAAGTTCAGATTATCATTGTCACGAATCGCCAGCTTAATTTAAATCAACTAGTCAAAGACCTAGTCAAGGATTTTCCAGAAGTAGTTACAGTTGCAGTCAATACAAATACAGCAAAAACAAGTGAAATCTATGGTGAAAAGACGGAAATTATCTGGGGCCAAGAGAGTATTCAAGAAGGAGTACTCGACTATGAGTTTTCTCTCTCGCCCCGTGCCTTCTATCAGCTCAATCCAGAGCAGACAGAGATTCTCTATAGTGAAGCAGTTAAAGCTCTAGATGTTAGCAAAGAAGATCATCTGATTGATGCTTATTGCGGTGTTGGGACAATTGGATTCGCCTTCGCAAATAAGGTCAAGAGTCTCAGAGGGATGGATATTATTCCAGAAGCCATTGAAGATGCTAGGCGAAATGCTCAAAAAATGGGATTTGACAATACCCATTACGAAGCGGGGACAGCTGAAGAGATTATTCCACGCTGGTATCAAGAGGGCTATAGGGCGGATGCACTGATAGTAGATCCTCCTCGTACGGGCTTAGATGATAAGTTGTTGGATACCATTCTGACTTATGTTCCAGAAAAAATGGTCTATGTATCCTGCAATGTTTCGACCTTGGCGCGAGATTTAGTTAAACTAGTGAAAGTCTATGATCTTCAGTATATCCAGTCAGTCGATATGTTTCCCCATACCGCACGGACAGAAGCGGTCGTGAAGTTGGTTAAGAAAAGAAAAAATCAAATTCACTGAAAAAATCCCTTGACAAAGTTTGAAAAGTAGGTATAATAGAAAGAGTTGACAAGCTCAAGGTCCGTTGGTCAAGGGGTTAAGACACCGCCTTTTCACGGCGGTAACACGGGTTCGAATCCCGTACGGACTATGTGTGTATCGCAGGGACGAAAAAAGTAAAAAAAGTTTCAAAAAAGTGTTGACATAGGTCAACAGCTGTGATATACTAATATAGTTGTCGCTTGAGAGAGATTGAGTGACAAAGACCTTTGAAAACTGAACAAGACGAACCAATGTGCAGGGCACTATAACAAAGGTTATAGTACTGAACAATGAAAAAACAATAAATCTGTCAGTGACAGAAATGAGTGAGAACTCAAACTTTTAATGAGAGTTTGATCCTGGCTCAGGACGAACGCTGGCGGCGTGCCTAATACATGCAAGTAGAACGCTGAAGGAGGAGCTTGCTTCTCTGGATGAGTTGCGAACGGGTGAGTAACGCGTAGGTAACCTGCCTGGTAGCGGGGGATAACTATTGGAAACGATAGCTAATACCGCATAATAGTAGATGTCGCATGACATTTGCTTAAAAGGTGCAATTGCATCACTACCAGATGGACCTGCGTTGTATTAGCTAGTTGGTGAGGTAACGGCTCACCAAGGCAACGATACATAGCCGACCTGAGAGGGTGATCGGCCACACTGGGACTGAGACACGGCCCAGACTCCTACGGGAGGCAGCAGTAGGGAATCTTCGGCAATGGACGGAAGTCTGACCGAGCAACGCCGCGTGAGTGAAGAAGGTTTTCGGATCGTAAAGCTCTGTTGTAAGAGAAGAACGAGTGTGAGAGTGGAAAGTTCACACTGTGACGGTATCTTACCAGAAAGGGACGGCTAACTACGTGCCAGCAGCCGCGGTAATACGTAGGTCCCGAGCGTTGTCCGGATTTATTGGGCGTAAAGCGAGCGCAGGCGGTTAGATAAGTCTGAAGTTAAAGGCTGTGGCTTAACCATAGTACGCTTTGGAAACTGTTTAACTTGAGTGCAAGAGGGGAGAGTGGAATTCCATGTGTAGCGGTGAAATGCGTAGATATATGGAGGAACACCGGTGGCGAAAGCGGCTCTCTGGCTTGTAACTGACGCTGAGGCTCGAAAGCGTGGGGAGCAAACAGGATTAGATACCCTGGTAGTCCACGCCGTAAACGATGAGTGCTAGGTGTTAGACCCTTTCCGGGGTTTAGTGCCGCAGCTAACGCATTAAGCACTCCGCCTGGGGAGTACGACCGCAAGGTTGAAACTCAAAGGAATTGACGGGGGCCCGCACAAGCGGTGGAGCATGTGGTTTAATTCGAAGCAACGCGAAGAACCTTACCAGGTCTTGACATCCCTCTGACCGCTCTAGAGATAGAGTTTTCCTTCGGGACAGAGGTGACAGGTGGTGCATGGTTGTCGTCAGCTCGTGTCGTGAGATGTTGGGTTAAGTCCCGCAACGAGCGCAACCCCTATTGTTAGTTGCCATCATTTAGTTGGGCACTCTAGCGAGACTGCCGGTAATAAACCGGAGGAAGGTGGGGATGACGTCAAATCATCATGCCCCTTATGACCTGGGCTACACACGTGCTACAATGGCTGGTACAACGAGTCGCAAGCCGGTGACGGCAAGCTAATCTCTTAAAGCCAGTCTCAGTTCGGATTGTAGGCTGCAACTCGCCTACATGAAGTCGGAATCGCTAGTAATCGCGGATCAGCACGCCGCGGTGAATACGTTCCCGGGCCTTGTACACACCGCCCGTCACACCACGAGAGTTTGTAACACCCGAAGTCGGTGAGGTAACCTTTTAGGAGCCAGCCGCCTAAGGTGGGATAGATGATTGGGGTGAAGTCGTAACAAGGTAGCCGTATCGGAAGGTGCGGCTGGATCACCTCCTTTCTAAGGATAAGGAACTGCGCATTGGTCTTGTTTAGTCTTGAGAGGTCTTGTGGGGCCTTAGCTCAGCTGGGAGAGCGCCTGCTTTGCACGCAGGAGGTCAGCGGTTCGATCCCGCTAGGCTCCATTGGTGAGAGATCACCAAGTAATGCACATTGAAAATTGAATATCTATATCAAATAGTAACAAGAAAATAAACCGAAACGCTGTAGTATTAAAAGAGTTTATGACTGAAAGGTCAAAAATAAGGTTAAGTTAATAAGGGCGCACGGTGGATGCCTTGGCACTAGGAGCCGAAGAAGGACGTGACAAACGACGATATGCCTTGGGTAGCTGTAAGTAAGCGATGATCCAGGGATTTCCGAATGGGGGAACCCAACAGGTACTACCTGTTACCCATATCTGTTAAGGATATGAGGAGGAAGACGCAGTGAACTGAAACATCTAAGTAGCTGCAGGAAGAGAAAGCAAAAGCGATTGCCTTAGTAGCGGCGAGCGAAACGGCAGGAGGGCAAACCGAAGAGTTTACTCTTCGGGGTTGTAGGACTGCAAAGTGGACTCAAAGATTATAGAAGAATGATTTGGGAAGATCAGCCAAAGAGAGTAATAGCCTCGTATTTAAAATAGTCTTTGTACCTAGCAGTATCCTGAGTACGGCGGGACACGAGAAATCCCGTCGGAATCTGGGAGGACCATCTCCCAACCCTAAATACTCCCTAGTGACCGATAGTGAACCAGTACCGTGAGGGAAAGGTGAAAAGCACCCCGGGAGGGGAGTGAAATAGAACCTGAAACCGTGTGCCTACAACAAGTTCGAGCCCGTTAATGGGTGAGAGCGTGCCTTTTGTAGAATGAACCGGCGAGTTACGATATGATGCGAGGTTAAGTTGAAGAGACGGAGCCGCAGGGAAACCGAGTCTGAATAGGGCGCCTTAGTATCATATCGTAGACCCGAAACCATGTGACCTACCCATGAGCAGGTTGAAGGTGCGGTAAGACGCACTGGAGGACCGAACCAGGGCACGTTGAAAAGTGCTTGGATGACTTGTGGGTAGCGGAGAAATTCCAAACGAACTTGGAGATAGCTGGTTCTCTCCGAAATAGCTTTAGGGCTAGCGTCGACATAAAGATTCTTGGAGGTAGAGCACTGTTTGGGTGAGGGGTCCATCCCGGATTACCAATCTCAGATAAACTCCGAATGCCAATGAATTATGGTCGGCAGTCAGACTGCGAGTGCTAAGATCCGTAGTCGAAAGGGAAACAGCCCAGACCACCAGCTAAGGTCCCAAAATAATTGTTAAGTGGAAAAGGATGTGGGGTTGCACAGACAACTAGGATGTTAGCTTAGAAGCAGCTATTCATTCAAAGAGTGCGTAATAGCTCACTAGTCGAGTGACCCTGCGCCGAAAATGTACCGGGGCTAAAACAATTTACCGAAGCTGTGGATACCTTTATAGGTATGGTAGGAGAGCGTTCTATGTGTGATGAAGGTATACCGTGAGGAGTGCTGGAACGCATAGAAGTGAGAATGCCGGTATGAGTAGCGAAAGACAGGTGAGAATCCTGTCCACCGTAAGACTAAGGTTTCCAGGGGAAGGCTCGTCCGCCCTGGGTTAGTCGGGACCTAAGG